>JBKPSJ010000157.1:0-6062 GCA_046765875.1 Actinomycetota bacterium | reverse complement strand
TCGGCGCAGACCACCTACCGGACGACGGTGCGTTCGATGTCGCGGACGACCGAGCTGGCCGGATTCAGCACACCGGGGCAGAACCTGCGGACGGCTCAGCTTGCGGTCGCGATGGGGCATGACCTAGGACTGAGCCCGAAGCGTATGGAGGCGCTGGAATATGCCGCCTTGCTCGCGGGTGTCGGACAGCTCGCCCTCGCCGATCCCAGCCCTGGTGGAGCGTCGTTGCTTCGTACCCGCGAGGAGCGCAAGCAGGCTGCCGAGATTGGGGCCGAGGTGATCGAGCGCTCAGGTGTACTCGACCATGTGGCCGAGATCGTGCGGTATAGCAGTGCGTCCTATCGCGCTGGGCGGGCCAATGATCCGTCTGTTCCGCTGGAGAGCGGGATCATCAATGTGGCTACGGCGTACGAGCAGATGGTGGGCGAGGACGCCGACCGGGCCGGGACGGCCAGTGCGATGGAGGGGATCAGCTTGGGGGTCGGGGACGAGTTCGATCCGGTTGTGGTGGAGTCTCTGCGACGTGTGATCGGGCGCGGTTTTCGGTTCTGAGCCGGCGTACCGTGCTGGGATGGCGCATGGCCGTGTAGAGCATCAGGCCGGCTCCCGCCGCGATCAGGATGTCGCCGACGCTGACCGCCTGGCCGATGTTGGGAAGCGCCAGCGGGATCGTGTCGCCGAGCCATGGCAATCGGGTGGCTTCGCCGACCTGCTCGTGGCGCGGGTCCAGGACCAGTTCAGCCGGGGACAGGCCGGCCCTGGTCAGGGCGTCGGCCGAGATCGGCATCGCCCCGTTCAGCAGGACTACCAGGGCGTTGGCGGCGAAGCCGGCCGCGAGCAGGGCCACTCCTGGTTGGCGTCGGTTGGCTCCGAGGAACACCGCCACCAGGCTGGCCGAGACGAGCAGGAACAGCGCGTACGACGTACCGCCGAACCTGGCACCGACGATCTGAGCGACGCCGGCGGCGACGAGCCAGCCGGTGCCGGTCAGCTGCAGGTGGGTCAAGTGCGAGAATCGGCCGCCGGCGGCCAGCGCCACCACGGCGGCCAGCAGCATCACCAGCAGTACCAGCAGCACAGGGTGATTCTGCCTGGTGACCTACTGATTGGATGCGCACTATGACATTGCGTGTCGGGCTTCAGGCCAGCTTCACCCGCCAGGTGACCGAGTCGGACACTGCCGAGGAGGTCGGGAGCGGGAGTCTGCCGGTGTTCGCGACGCCTCGCCTCCTCGCCTGGGCCGAGGAGGCGACCTGTGCCGCCATCGATCCACACCTCGAGCCCGGTACGACGAGCGTCGGCAGCCGGATCGAGTTGCAGCACCTCGCGCCGAGCCCGGTCGGCGAATTGGTGACGATCAGCGCGGTCGTCCAGCATGTCGACGGACGGCTGGTCCGGTTCGACGTAACGGCCGCGCATGGCGACGAGCGGATCGTGGCCACCGCGACCGTCACCCGGATAGTGGTGAACGCAGCTCGCTTCCTCGAACGGCTGCAGTAGGACCACCGGCCGGGGCGAAGGATGCGCAGCCCCGGCCGGTCGGTCACACGGTTCAGGTACGAGTCGCCTCGCCCTCGACCAGTTCGGGCAGGTCCTTCACGCCCGGATCGCCGGCGTCGGCCCGGTAGTCGGTCGGGTGCGTCGCATCCTTGCCTTCGGCAACCTTGAGCGCCCGGAAGAGGAGCGTCAGGACGACCACCAGCACCAGGTTGATGACGAACGCCGTCAGTGCGATGTACGCCTTGGTGTCGGTGAACGGGATCGTCGACAGCGGACCGCCGAAGTGCTTCCCGGTCGCCGGGTTGATCACCCGGTACGCCGTGATCGTGCCGTACACCATCGCGGCGGCCCACCCGATCAGCAGAGCCCATCGGTGGAACCAGCGCGTGTAGAGGCCGACGACGATCGCGGGGAACGTTTGGAGGATCCAGATGCCACCCAGCAGCTGCAGATTCAGCGCGATCGTTTTGTCCATCGCCAGCACGAACACCAGTGCGCCGACCTTGACCAGCAACGAGGCGATCTTCGAGACCTGCGCCTCGTGCGCCGGTGTCGCGTCCGGCTTCAGGAACTCACGGTAGATGTTGCGCGTGAACAGGTTCGCCGCGGCGATCGACATGATGGCCGCGGGCACCAGCGCGCCGACGGCGATTGCCGCGAACGCGATTCCCGCGAACCAGGCCGGGAACTCCTGGTCGAACAGCCGCGGGATCGCCAGTTGCGGATTGGCCACTCCGTCGAGGCCCTTCACGTTCACGTTGGCCTTGATCGCGACGAACCCGAGCAGGGCGAGCAGACCGAGCAGCAGCGAGTACGCCGGCAGCACCGCCGCATTGCGGCGTACGACGTTGCGGTGCTTCGTGGACAGCACAGCCGTCACCGAGTGCGGGTACATGAACAGCGCCATCGCCGATCCGAGTGCGAGCGTCCAGTAGGACCAGTAGCCCGCCGGGCCGGGGATGAACGAGCCGGTCGGCTGGCCGGTCTTCGGGTTCGTCGCGGTCATCTTGTGCTCCGCCGCGCCGAAGATGCCGTCCCAGCCACCCAGCTTGTGCGGCAGGTAGACGATCGCGACGGCGATCGTCAGGTAGATCAGCGCGTCCTTGACGAACGCGATCAGCGCCGGCGCTCGCAACCCGGACGAGTACGTGTACGCAGCCAGGATGGCGAACGCGATCAGCAGTGGCAGGTCCTTCGCCAGCGCGTTGTTGCCGCCGAGACCCATGGTCTCGAACACGGCCTGCATGCCGACCAGCTGGAGCGCGATGTATGGCATCGTCGCCAGGATCCCGGTGATCGCGATCGCCAGCGCAAGCGATCGGCTGCCGTACCGGCCACTGATGAAGTCCGCCGGGGTCACGTACCCGTTGCGGTGCGACACCGACCAGAACCGCGCCATGAACACGAAGATGATCGGGTAGAGGACGATCGTGTACGGCACCGCGAAGAAGCCGCTGATTGCACCCGTGGCGTACATCGCCGCGGGGACGGCGATGAACGTGTAGGCCGTGTAGAGGTCGCCGCCGAGCAGGAACCAGGTGACGAACGGGCCGAACCCGCGACCGCCGAGACCCCACTCGTCGAGTGAGTCGAGCTGACCGCTGCGACGCCAGCGGGCGGCCATGAACCCCATCACCGTGACCCCGGCGAAGATCAGGATCACGATGATCAGCTGGACCCAGTTTGAGCTGGTCACTGGTCATCACCTGCCAGCCGGCGCTCCCGCTCTTCGGCCTCCGCCGCTCTCCGCTTGCGTTCCTCGGTGATGACCAGCCGGTACGCCACCGAGACCAGCGCGGCAGCGATGAACACCCACATCAGCTGGTACCAGTAGAAGAACGGGAAGCCCCATAGCTTCGGTGTTCTCCTCGCGTACGTGGAGACCCATAGGGGCATGACGATGGCGATGAGCAACAAAACTCCTGCCGCCCAATGCGCCGGTCTGATAGCAGCGAGCTTGGACACAGCTCCTCCTCACCGGAAGATTCGCGACCGCTGCACGTACTGCGCGGTGACGCGAAGAGGCGGGTCCTCTCGCGGATTCGTACCCATTTGTCGGCGAGCGGAACTCCCGGGACCGAACCGAAATCGAGACAGGCGAACCCCGGAGACCGGAAACCGGAATCAGCCGTGCCGGAACCAGCGTTACGAGGGGTTCGCGGCGGGCCGGTAGATATAGGGCTGGGAGGCTCGGACCGCCTCGGTGAGCATGAGCAGCAGGTCGGCGCGAACCTCGATCGAGCGGGCGAAGAGCTCTTCGTCACCGGGGATCGGGAAGCCCTTCACGCCGACGGCGAGCTGGCTGAGCATGGCGTGCAGCACACCGCGTGCGTTGAACACCGTCGGCGACGGCCACTCCGGAAGAGTCTCACCCATCAACGGTTGTTGTGCTGCAACAGTCGCGACCGGTTTGAGCCAGCGCTCCAGTTCGTCGCTGGTCAACATGTTGCGGTGCAGGACGGTCATCACCGCGTGCGCGATCCGGTCGTGCTCCTCGTGTACCCAGCGATAGTGCGTGTCCTTGACCACCCGGTCGGCCAGTACGTCGATCAGCGCCCGCAGCACGCCGGCGTCACAGTGCCGGGACCGGGCCAGAGCTCCGATCGCGTCCGCGCCGTGTGCCACGGCATGTGCCCAGCCGCAGTTCTCGACGTACCCGCGCAGGTCGCGTTCCCGCAGCATCCAGGTCGCGATCCGGTCACCCCAGCGCATCACGACCTCGTCGTGGACGAGGAACTCGGCGTTGTCGCGGTGGATCACCTCGGCCAGCGTCAGTGCGGTGAACGAGCGGCGGAAGACCGTGTCCGTGCCGTCCTCGCCGAGTCCGTACGCCAGTCCCGCACACAGCCCGTCGCCGAATCCCGGGAGCAGGTCGTCGTACACTCCGCGCTCGAGCCAGGTGGCCAGCGTCGGGTAGGCGAGGGAGTCGCGGATCGTCGGGTTGGTACTGGCCAGCCCGCGGACCAGCTCCTCGGTGAGGTCCGGCAACGCCCGGTCGCGTGGGACCGCGTAGTCCGCGGCCATCACGTCCTGCCAGTACAGTGCCTCCACGCGGGCATCCTTTCACTTGCGCGTGACTGGTCCAACAACCGGTAGGGGTGTCGCGCCGGACACGTTTACGCTCTTTGCGTGCCGTCCTTGACAGATGTGGTCCGACACCACACGACGCTGGATATCGCGGATCGCGAGCGGCTGCAACTGCTGGTCTCCGACTGGCAGATGCTTGCCGATCTGTCGTTCGCGGATCTCGTGCTGTGGCTGCCCGACACCGACGGGCTGGGGTTCTGGGTCGGTGCCCAGATGCGCCCGACGACCGGCCCGACGGCCTACCCGGACGACATCGTCGGGAGCTTCATCCCGCGCGGGCGGCGGCCACTGCTCGACGATGCCTACGACGGTGGGCGGATCTGCCGCGAGGGCGACCCGGAGTGGCGCGACGACGTCCCGGTGCGGGTCGAGACGATCCCGGTACGGCGCGAGGACAGGGTGATCGCGGTGATCGCCCGCAACACCAACCTGCTGGGCGTACGGACACCGAGCCGGCTGGAAATCGCCTATCTGCAGAGCGCGACGGACCTGGCCCGGATGATCGCCGACGGCATCTTCCCGTACACAGGCGAGCGGATGCTGTCGACCGCGCCGCGAGTGGGCGACGGCTGCATCCGGATCGACCGGTCGGGCCTGGTGACGTTCGCCAGCCCGAACGCCCTGTCGGCATACCGGCGGCTCGGTCTGATGACCGACCTGGTCGGCAGCCGGCTGGCGAAGGTGACCGGTGACCTGATCGCGGGCCGGCAGCCCGTCGACGAACTGCTCGCGTCGGTGGTCGACGGCAAGGCGGCCGCCGAGGTCGAGGTGGACAACGGCGAGGTGACATTGTTCCTGCGGTCGATCCCGTTGCGGGCCGACGGCAACCACGTCGGCGCGCTGATCCTGCTCCGCGACGTCACCGAGTTGCGTAGCCGGGAACGCGAACTGGTCACCAAGGAGGCGACCATACGCGAGATCCACCACCGGGTGAAGAACAACCTGCAGACTGTGGCCGCGCTGCTGCGGATGCAGGCCCGGCGGATGGCGGTACCGGAGGCGCGTTCGGCGCTGGCCGAGGCGGTTCGCCGGGTCGGTTCGATCGCGATCGTGCACGAGACGCTGTCGCAGTCGTTCGACGAGCACGTCGACTTCGACGAAGTGGCCGACCAGGTGAGAGCGATGGTGGCCGACGTGTCGGCGTCGACGTCGTCGGCCCAGGTGGAGACCCGGCGTACCGGATCGTTCGGCGTCCTGACCGCCGAGGTCGCCACACCGCTCGCGATGGTGTTGACCGAGTTGATGCAGAACTCGATCGAGCACGGCCTGGGCGCGGAGGGGGGCGTCGTCGAGGTACACGCCGAGCGGGCCCTGGGCCGGCTCCGGGTGAGCGTGACCGACAGCGGAAGGGGACTGCCCACCGGGTTCGACTCGGAGACCTCGGGCAACCTCGGGCTGTCGATCGTACGCACGCTGGTGATCGGTGATCTCGACGGTGTACTCGAGTTCGGCCCGCGTGCGGACGGATCCGGCAC
>JBKPSJ010000156.1:0-21035 GCA_046765875.1 Actinomycetota bacterium | reverse complement strand
GCATGAACGTGATCACGACCGACTGGTTCACCGCGTCCCCGACGCCCTTCGGCCCGCCGCCGGCGTTCACACCCTTGTACGACGCGACGACGGCCGCGATGAAGCCGAACACCAGCGCCTTGGCCTGGCCCTGCCACAGGTCGGGCAGGTGGGCGAGCGCGGTGAAGCTCGCGATGTAGGAGCCTGGCGTGCCGTCCTGCAGTACGACGTTGAAGACGTAACCGCCCATCACGCCGACCACGCTGACGAACCCGTTCAGGAAGAACGCGACCAGCATCGTCGCCAGCACCCGCGGCACCACCAGCCGCTGGATCGGGTCGATGCCGAGCACCATCATCGCGTCGAGTTCCTCGCGGATCTTGCGCGCGCCGAGGTCGGCGCAGATCGCCGAGCCGCCGGCACCGGCGATCAGCAGCGCGGTCGCGATCGGCGAGGCCTCCCGGACCACCGCGAGCACCGCGGCCGAGCCGGTGAACGACTGCGCGCCGAACTGCTTGATCAGCCCACCGACCTGCAGCGCGATCACCGCGCCGAACGGGATCGCGACCAGCGCGGTCGGGACGATGGTGACGCTGGCGACGAACCAGGCCTGCTGGAGGAACTCGCGCCACTGGAACGGCCGCCGGAACACCGCGCGGACGGCGTCGGCGCCGAACGCGAACAGGTTTCCGGCGTGCCTGAGCGGAGCAGAAGCGGTGAACGCCATCATGCCCCCGTCGGTGCCACAGTGTGGCTCTCGAACGAACCGGGCGGCGGGATCACCCCGTTGTGCTCACACCACCAGCCCGGCGGCCGCTGGGTCGGCCGCAGCATTCTGCTGGTGGGCAACGCCTGCAACGGGATCGGCGGCAGCGGTGGCAGCTCCTGCCCGGCCTCGGCGGCGAGCTCGTCGGCGTCCTTCTCCTCCGACATGCCGATCGGACCGATCCGCTGGGCGTTGAGGAACTGGCGTACCACCGGCTCGTCGCTGGACAGCAACATCTCGCGCGGGCCGAACATCGCAAGGTGCCGGTGGTACAGCAGGCCGATGTTGTCCGGCACTGTCCGGGCGGTGTTGATGTCGTGGGTGACGATCAGGAACGTCTGCTGAGAGGCCTCGTTGAGGTCGATGAACAACTGGTTCAGGAACGCGGTCCGGACCGGGTCCAGACCGGAGTCCGGCTCATCGACGAGTAGGATCTCCGGCTCCATCACCAGCGCCCGGGCCAGCCCGGCTCTCTTGCGCATACCACCCGAGATCTCACCCGGCAGCTTGCGCTCCGCACCGACCAGGCCGACCATCTCCATCTTCTCCATGACGATGGTGCGGATCTCGGACTCGGACCTGCGGGTGTGTTCGCGCAGCGGGAAGGCGACGTTGTCGAACAGGTTCATGGAGCCGAACATCGCGCCGTCCTGGAACAGGACCCCGAACAACTTGCGCACCTCGTACAACTCGCGCTCGGAGCAGGTCGCGATGTCGACGCCCTCGATGTGGATGTGGCCGCGGTCGGGTTTGAGCAGTCCGATCAGGGTCTTGAGGAAGACCGACTTGCCGGTGCCGGACGGGCCGAGCATCACGCAGATCTCACCGGCAGGGATCGTGAGCGTGACGTCTCCCCAGATCAGCTGGCGACCGAAGGACTTGGTCAGACCCTCGACGCGGACATCGACGCCCACTCGGTCCTCCTCACGGACTCAGCACCAGGCAGCCCCGACCGACCGTGCTCTAGTCATTAACGAGGCGCCGGCCGGCGGGTTACGCACCGGTCACATACGCGGTACCGACGCTTCGAAACCACATGCGACCGTGATGTCGCAGCCTCACGTTGATCGACTGTCCGCGTGACATCCCGCGCCATGCCTCACAGCCGGGCGATCCCGGGCGTTCCATGTCTATGTCCACGACCCGTGTACACAGCCAGACAGCCGCCCTGGCCGTGCTGCTCACCGCGCCGTTCATGGCACAGGCCGACGCCACCATCGCGAACATCGCCACTCCGTCGATCCGCACCGGTCTTGGCGCCGCACCGGCCGCCGTCGAACTCGTCATCGGCGGCTATCTGGTGGCCTTCGCCGTGCGGATCCGGCTCAACTTCGACGCCGACCGACGGTCCCGCGCGATCGCCCGGTACGCCGCGGCGCTGAGCGCGGGTGCCGTCAGCGGCCAGGTCCTCGGTGGTGTGCTGATCGGCTCCGGTCTCGGCTGGCGCTCGGTCTTCCTGGTCACGGTTCCGGTCTGTGTGGTGGTGCTGGTCACCGGCCCGCGACTGCTGCCGGCCGACGAGCGCACCGGTACGGCGACGCTCGACCTGCCCGGCGTCGGTACACTCGCGGCCGCGCTGATGCTGCTGATCGTTCCGCTCACTCTCGGCCGCGACGAGGGCCGGCCGATGTGGACGTGGATCAGCCTGGCGGCCGTCATACCGGCGACGCTGGCCTTCCTGTCGACGCAGCGGCGTGCTGCGCGATCGGGCCGTACGCCGCTGGTCCGACTGGAGGTATTGGCCCGGCCCGCGATCGCCTGGGCGCTGGTCGCGCTGTTCGTCGCAACCGGGACGTACTACGCGCTGTTGTTCACGCTGGCGCAGTACTTCCAGACCGCGCTTGGCCGTGGTGCGCTGGCGTCCGGCCTGATCATGGTGCCCTGGGTGGCTGCGTTCGGGCTGTCCGGCCAGGTCACCCGGCGGCTCGCGGACCGGTCTGCGCTGTGGCTGTCGACGTGGGATACGTGCTGCTCACCGCGGCGTACGCCGTCCTGGCCGGGCTGGTGCTCACCGACGAAACCGAGACCGCTGTGCTGGCGGTCGTACTGGCGATCGGCGGGCTAGGTCTTGGGATCGGGTTCAACACCCAGGTCGGGCATCTGACCGACGCGGTCGAGGCCGAGCACGCGCCGGACATCAGCGGGACGTCGACGACCGTGATGCAGATCGGCGGTGCGGCGGGAGTGGCCGCGTTCGCCGGTACCTATCTCTCGCTGGCCGGTCGCGGGCACGGCGACGCGGGGTTCGCGACCACCTGTCTGGCGATGGCCGCGGCTGCCGTGATCGCGGTGCTCGCGTCGCGGCGGGCGCTTCGATGACGCGAAGGCGGTCCGGACCAGATGGTCCGGACCGCCTTCACTTGTGTTGCTGCTGGTGCGGCTCAGGCCGCACGGGTCACTTCAGGGTGACGGTGGCGCCGGCGGCCTCGAGGGTCTCCTTGGCCTTGTCCGCGCCCTCCTTGTTGACCTTCTCCACGACCGGCTTCGGGGCGCTCTCGACCAGGTCCTTGGCCTCCTTCAGGCCGAGGCTGGTGAGCTCCCGGACGGCCTTGATGACCTGGATCTTCTTCTCGCCGACGGACTCGAGGATGACGTCGAACTCGTCCTGCTCCTCGACCTCGGCGGCCGCCTCGCCGGCACCGCCGGCCGCCGGGGCCGCGGCGACGGCGACCGGAGCGGCCGCAGTCACGTTGAACTCCTCCTCGAACGCCTTCACGAACTCGCTGAGCTCGATCAGGGTGAGGTCCTTGAACTGGTCCAGCAGCTCCTGGGTGCTGAGCTTCGCCATGGTCGGCGATCCTTCCTTCTCGTATCTGTCTGATCTGGGGTGTGGTGCGTGTGGAGTGCGTCAGGCGTCGGCCGGGACGCTCTCCTCGGTGCTCGCCTCGGCAGGCGTGTCGTCCTGGACCTTGTCCTGGACCTGGTCCTGGACCTCGTCCTGGACCTCGTCCTGTACAGGAGCGCCCTCGGCCAGCTTCTCCTGCAGCGCCGCGAACAGGCGCGCGGCCTGCGACAGCGGTGCGGCGAACAGCGACACCGCCTGCTGTGGGGCCGCCTTCATCGCGCCTGCGAGCTTCGCGAGGAGGACCTCACGCGACTCCAGGTCAGCGAGCTTCTTGATCTCGTCGGGGTCGAGTGCCTTGCCGTCCAGCACCCCACCCTTGATGACGAGCTTCGGGTGCGCCTTGGCGAAGTCGCGCAGCCCCTTGGCCGCCACCACCGGGTCGCCCTTGATGAAGGCGATCGCCGACGGGCCCTCCAGCAGCGCGTCGAACACCTCCACCCCGGCGTCCTTGGCGGCGATCTTGGTGAGCGTGTTCTTCACCACGGCGTACTTGACGTCGTCACCGAGCGCGCCACGCAGTTCGCGCAGCTGCGCCACGGTGAGACCGCGGTACTCGGTCAGCACGGCGCCGGCTGAGCTCTTGAACTCCTCGGTGAGCTCAGCGACGGCGGCAGCCTTGTCCGTCCTCGCCATGGGTCTCCTTCCGCCCTGATCGTTTGTTCAGGTGCGCCGAACGAACGAGCCCGGACATGCAGAACGCCCCTGCGCAGGCGCAAGGGCGTGACGAGTCACTTCCAGCTCACCTGCGCGGGCCGCCCGCTTGTGCGGGACCTTCAGTCGTTCCGGATGGAACGGCGACCAGCGGTCTTCGGCAGCGTCAAGGGTAACCGGACGTGGTCATCGCGGCCAAATCGGGCCCCAGCCATGATCAGCCATGAGACGGTGATCCTCGCAGCGGCTGTGGGTGGTGGGGACCCGAAGACGGAAGGACAGCCAGGTGACGGGTAACAGATATGCGATCGTCGGCGGCGGCATCCTGGGAGCGGCAACCGCCCGTCGGCTGACCCAGGTCGAGCCGGACGCGCGGGTGACAGTGCTGGAGAAGGAGCCGGAACTGGCCCGGCACCAGACCGGCCGCAACAGCGGGGTCGTCCACGCCGGGCTGTACTACCAGCCGGGCTCGCTCAAGGCCCGGCTGTGCCGTCGCGGGGTCGGCCTGCTCAAGGACTTCTGTGCCGAGCACGACCTGCGGTACGACGAGTGCGGCAAGGTCCTGGTCGCGCTCGACGACACCGAGCGGGCCCGGCTCGGCGATATCGGGGACCGGGCCCGGCGCAACGGCGTACCGGGGATCCGCCAGCTCGGCGCGAGCGAACTGCGCGAGATCGAGCCGCATGTGCAGGGCATGGCCGGGCTGCACTCGCCGACCACCGCGATCGTCGACTTCGGCTCGGTCGCCCGCGCGATGGCCGCCGATGCCGAGGCCGCCGGTGCAACAGTACGCCGCAACGTCCGGGTGACCGGATTGAAAGAGCGCGGTGACGAGGTGGTAGTGAGCAGCACCGACGGCGAGGAGCCGTTCGACAACGTCGTGGTGTGCGCCGGGCTGTACGCCGACCGGCTGGCCACCCGGGCCGGACACGAGCCGGACCCGCGGATCGTGCCGTTCCGCGGCGAGTACTACCTGCTCCGGCCGGAACGGCGTGACCTGGTCAACGGGCTGGTCTACCCTGTGCCCGACCCGCGCTACCCGTTCCTCGGCGTACATCTGACGCTGCGGTACGACGGCGAGGTGATGGTCGGCCCGAACGCGGTGCTGGCGCTGGCCCGCGAGGGCTATACCTGGCGCGACGTGTCGGCCGGCGACCTGCGCGACATCGTCGCCTGGCCCGGATTCCTGCGGTTCGCCCGCAAGCACTGGCGGACCGGGGTGCGCGAGCTGTCCGGTTCGCTGAGCAAGCGGGCCTTCGTCCAGGCGGCACGCCGGTATGTGCCCGAGCTCCAGGTGTCCGACGTAGTGCCGGGGCCGAGCGGGGTCCGGGCGCAGGCGCTTGCGCTGGACGGGTCGCTGGTCGACGACTTCCGGGTGTCACGCCGCGGCCGGGTGGTCAGCCTGCGCAACGCGCCGTCACCGGCTGCGACCTCGTCGCTGGCGATCGCCGAGCACCTCGTCGACCTCATCCTCGAACGCCAGCCCACCGCCTGAGTAGTCGGCGCTCGAGCGCGGGTCGCCGATAGCGTGACCCTGTGACCGAGCCCGGAGCAACGCCCATGTCGGAGGCCGCGACGATCGACAAGGCCGCGGTGGCGGCGCTGGTCGAGGAACGGCTGGATTGGCGGTTCAAGGCGCTCCCGCCGGCCTGGTGGGGCCGTACGGTCCGCGACGTACTCGCCGACGAGCCACGACTGTCCGAGCTTCCGACACCGCTGCTGACCGTGTCCGCCGCGGCTGTGGAGCACAACGTCGCGACGATGGCCCGGTGGTGCGCCGAGCGCGATGTCGCGCTGGCACCGCACGGCAAGACCACGATGTCGCCGGCGCTGTGGGCCGCCCAGCTCGACGCCGGAGCCTGGGCGATCACGCTCGCCAATGCCTCGCAGCTCGCGGTCGCCCGGGCGTTCGGGGTGAGCCGGGTGCTGATCGCCAACGAGATCGTCTCCCCGGACGCGCTGCGCTGGCTCGCCGCGGAACTGGCCGACCCCGAGTTCGACGTGCTGGTCTGGGCCGACTCGGTCCGCACCGTCGAGCTGATGGCGGACGCGCTCGAACCCGCGGCGCGGCCGCTGGACGTGCTGGTCGAGCTGGGTGGTGCCGGCGGCCGGACCGGTGCGCGGGACCGGCGTACGGCGCTCGACATCGCCAAGGCGATCGCGGCCACGCCCGCGCTGCGGCTGGCCGGCGTAGGCGGGTACGAGGCGACGCTGGTGCACGGCACCGCCGAGCCCAGCCTGGACCGGGTCCGCTCCTTCCTCGAGGAGATCGTTGCCGTACACAACGAGCTGAGCTATCCGCCGGATGTCGTACCGGTATTGACCGCCGGTGGCAGCGTGTTCTTCGACCTTGTCGCCGAGGTACTGGGCCCGCAAGCAGGCGACGCCCGGGTGGTACTGAGGTCCGGCGGGTCGGTCACCCACGACGACGGCTACTACCGCGACTCCTCGCCGCTCGGGCTGGAGCCGCGGACCACGGGCGAGAGCCTGATCGCGGCCATCCACGGCTGGGCACGGGTCAGCTCGCAGCCGGAGCCGGGCCTTGCCCTGGTCGACGCCGGCAAGCGCGACCTGCCCTACGACGAGGGCCTGCCCGAGCCGCAGTTCCGCCGCGCCCGTGCCGACGGGGAGGCACTCGTCCGGCTGGACGGGATCGCGATGAGCAGGATGATGGACCAGCACGGGTTCCTGCACTTCGACGCCAACGGAGCGGCACCGGTCCAGGTCGGCGACATCGTGCGGTTCGGGTTGTCGCACCCGTGCACCGCGTTCGACAAGTGGGTCCTGATCCCAGTGATCGACGACGCCGACGCGGCCGACCCGCGGGTCGTCGACCTCCTGCGCACCTTCTTCTGATGGACCTGACGATCCGCGGCGCGACGGTGCTCGACGGCACCGGCGCACCCGGATTCGTGGCCGATGTCGGGGTCGACACCGGCCGCATCGTTGCCATCGGCAAAGACCTACCGGATGCGCGACGGGTGATCGACGCGGACGGGCTGGTGTTGTCGCCCGGCTTCATCGACATGCACACCCACTCGGACCTGCAGATCCTGGCGAACCCGGACCACACTGCGAAGGTCGGTCAGGGCGTCACCACGGAAGTACTCGGTCAGGACGGCCTCTCGTTCGCACCGGTCGACGACGAGACCCGCGCGGTGATCCGGCGCCAGATCGCCGGCTGGAACGGCGAGCCGGACGACTTCGACTTCTCCTGGTCCAGCGTCGCCGGGTATCTGGACCGGCTCGACCGTGGGGTGGCCTGCAACGCGGCGTACCTGATCCCGCAGGGCACTGTACGACTGATGGTGATGGACACCGATGACCGTGCCGCCACACCCTACGAACTGGACCGGATGAAGGAGCTGGTGGCGACCGGGATGCGTGAAGGCGCGGCCGGGATGAGCAGCGGGCTGACCTACACGCCGGGCATGTTCGCCAGTACCGATGAGCTGGTCGAGTTGTGCCGGGTCGTGGCGGCGTACGGGGGTTACTACAGCCCGCACCAGCGCTCGTACGGTATGGGCGCCCTGGAGGCGTACGCCGAGATGATCGAGGTGTCGCGCCGGTCCGGCTGTCCGCTGCATCTGGCCCACGCGGTCATGAACTTCGCGCCGAACCGCGGCCGCGGCGGGGAGCTACTGGCCTTGCTCGACGACGCGCTGGCGTCCGGCATCGACGTGACCACCGACACCTATCCGTACGTGAGTGCCTCGACGACGCTGGCCGCACTACTGCCGAGCTGGACCGCGGTCGGCGGACCGGATGCGCAGCTGGCCCGGCTGAAGACCGACCGCGAGCGGATCTGGTACGAGCTCGAAGAGGTCGGCACCGACGGCTACCACGGCTGCGTCGCCGACTGGTCGGCGGTCGAGATCAGCGGGGTGCGGAACCCGTTGCTGACCGACGCGGTCGGCCGGAACGTCGCCGAGCTCGCGCGGACCGGTGGCGTAGCGCCATCGCAGGTGTTCTTCGACCTGCTCACCGGCGACCAGCTGGCCACGACGATCCTGTGGCACATCGGTGACGAGGAGAACGTCCGCACGATCATGCGGCACCGGACCCACTGCGGCGGGTCGGACGGGATTCTGGCCGGGGCGAAACCGCATCCGCGGGCCTGGGCGACGTTCGCCCGCTACCTCGGGCACTACGTCCGTGAGCTGGGCGTTCTCGACCTGGCCGACTGCGTCCATCACCTGACCGGCCGTCCCGCCGCACGGCTGCGGCTGGTGGATCGCGGGCTGGTCCGCGAGGGCTGTCACGCGGACCTGGTGCTGTTCGATTCGGCACGGGTACGGGACACCGCGACGTACGACGAGCCACAGCAGCAGCCCACCGGGATCGAGTGGGTGTTCGTGAACGGCACGGCCGTCATCGAAGCCGGTGCGCGGACCGATGCCCTGCCCGGACGGGCGCTGCGGATGACCGACGGAGGAACGCGATGAACGCCAGGCGGTGGCGCGCTCAGGCGTTCGCCCAGTGGGCTACGGCTCCTCGGTGGAGGGCGGCGTAGACGCGGTCGCGGAGCTCGTTCGCCTGCGCGTCGGTCAAGGTACGGTCCACCGGCCGGAGCACGAGCCGGAGCAGCAGGTTGAGCTGTCCCGCCTCGATACCAAGCCGGTCCCGCGCCGCGGGCGGCAGGTCGTCGTACCGGGTGACACTGCGTACCTCGGCCAGTTCGGCCGCGTCGGCCTGGGGCCCGAGCGCCTCCCGGACCCGGTCCCCCAGCGCCTCCGGGGTCAGGTCCGTACCCGCGTCGACCACAACCGATAGGTCCCGGCGGACCGGCGGCAGCTGCGAAACCGTCCGGTACGGCGCCAGATCCAGCATCTGGCTCGCCACCCGCGGGTCCGACGAGCGCAGCAGCCGGACGTCCGGGATGCCCTTGCGCAGCATCAGCAGCCGGTCCAGTCCGAGGCCCATCGCGAGCCCCGACCAACCGTTGCGCAGCCGCGCGTCGAGCCCGGTCTCGAGCCCTGCCCGGCGCAGCACCTCGGGCGACGCGACACCACACTCGCCGATCTCGATCCACTCGCCGCGCCACAGCACGTCGATCTGCCGGCCGCCCACCGTGTACGGATGCGCCGTCGGTACGGCTCGCCACTCCGCACCCGGCAGCACGGCCTGCACGACGTGCCCGATCATGGCGAGCAGGTCGTCGCCGTCGCACCTCTGCGTACGGGTGATGCGCCACAGGTCGAGCTGTTGCGGCGTACCGGTGTGCTGCCAGTCGACGCTGTCGCGGCGGTAGCAGATGCCCGGACAGACCAGCAGCACGTCGTCGTGATCCGGCTCGGCGGCCAGTTCGCGTAGTGCCGGCGGGATCATCGCCGAGCTGTGGCTGCGCAGGACATGCCCGGTATCGACGTACCGGGTGTAGCGGGCGTCTCTGGTGACGGCCCCGGCGGCGTACCCGAGGTCGTCGTAGTTGTCGGCCAGGCTCACCACGGGATGATCGCGTCGTACGTGGACCTGTGTGGACGGCCAGGCGGCTGACAAGGCCCGCCGGATCTCGTCGACGATCAGCTGGATCGCGTGCGGGCCGGCGGCGGGGTCGGACAGATCGCGGACGGCCAGGGCGGCCTGGAGTTCCGCAGTGGTGATGGACATGGATTCGCTCTCCTCGATTGGGCTCCGGTGATGTCGGTAGTGCGACACCCCGGCCGGCCCGCGGGCCGGGAGGAGAGCGACGCGGTCAGGTCACGCGGCAACTCGCCCCGGCGGCACCGCTGTGCCGGCCGGGGCGCGGAAATCGCCGCCCATACCGCATCCCCCTATGATACCGCCCACCCCATGCGCCTCCGCCGGCGCTGGCCGTTGACGCGTCGTGGGAGTCGGTGACGCGCTGCAGCACGTCATGAGGCTCCAGTCGCCGTCACCGGTCACGCAACACGTCAGCGGCGAACTCCGTGGCCGTTCATCGGACGCAAGTGGTCACGTGCGGACATGACCATTCGGGTCCGACGAACGCCAAGGTGAGGGGCGGGAATGACGAAGGCCCCGGTCCGCGGACCGGGGCCTTCATCGTGCACTGGGACGCGTCAGGAGGCGTCCGCGGTCTCCTCGGTGAGGTGACGGGTGCGGTTCGGATCGACCTGGACGCCCGGACCCATCGTCGAGGAGATGACGACCTTCTTGATGTAGCGGCCCTTCGAGCTGGACGGCTTGAGCCGCAGCACCTCTTCCAGCGCCGCCGCGTAGTTCTCCACCAGCTGCACGTCGCTGAACGACGACTTGCCGATGATGAAGTGCAGGTTGGCGTGCCGGTCGACGCGGAACTCGATCTTGCCGCCCTTGATGTCGGACACGGCCTTGGTCACGTCCGGGGTGACGGTGCCGGTCTTCGGGTTCGGCATCAGGCCGCGCGGGCCGAGCACCCGGCCGAGCCGGCCGACCTTGCCCATCATGTCCGGGGTTGCGACCACGGCGTCGAAGTCCAGCCAGCCGCCGTTGATCCGCTCGATCAGGTCGTCGGAACCGACATAGTCGGCGCCGGCGGCCGTCGCCTGCTCCGCCTTCTCACCCGTGGCGAAGACGAGGACCCGTGCCGTCTTGCCGGTGCCGTGCGGGAGGTTGACGGTGCCGCGCACCATCTGGTCGGCCTTGCGGGGGTCGACCCCGAGCCGCATCGCCACGTCGACGGTGGCGTCGAACTTGCGGGACTTGCCGGCCTCGGAGGCGAGCCGGACCGCGTCGAGCGGTGCGTACAGCTTGTCCCGGTCGATCTTCTCCGCGAGTTCGCGGTAGGTCTTGCTGCGCTGTGTCATGGTTTCCTCTCAGGGGTGTGGTGTCAGCGGGCGGCGCTTCGCCCTGCCACGTAATTCGGTTGTACTTCGTTTGTACCTTCGGTTGGTTCTCAGCCCTCGACGGTGACGCCCATCGAGCGCGCCGTACCCTCGACGATCTTCATCGCGGCATCGATGTCACGCGCGTTCAGGTCGGGCATCTTGGTCTGGGCGATCTCGCGGACCTGGTCCCTGGTGATCTTGCCGACCTTGTCGCGCTGCGGCACGGCCGAGCCCTTCTGCAGGCCGGCGGCCTTCTTGATCAGCTCCGGGGCCGGCGGAGTCTTCGTGATGAAGGTGAACGACCGGTCCTCGTAGATGGTGATCTCGACCGGGATGACGTTGCCGCGCATCGACTCGGTCTGGGCGTTGTACGCCTTGCAGAACTCCATGATGTTCACGCCGTGCGGACCGAGCGCGGTACCGACCGGCGGGGCCGGGGTCGCCGCCCCGGCCTGGAGCTGCACCTTGACGAGTGCGGCGATCTTCTTCTTGGGAGGCATTTCTTACGGGTCCTCAGACTTTCTGGATCTGGTTGAAGCTGAGCTCGACCGGGGTCTCCCGGCCGAAGATCTCCACCAGCGCCTTGACGCGCTGGGCTTCGGGGTTGATCTCGGTGATGGTGGCGTGCAGCGTGGCGAACGGTCCGTCGACGACCATCACCGAGTCGCCCACGCCGAAGTCGGCCACCTCGACCTTCTTCTTCGCGGCCGGCTGCCTGGCGGCGATGCCGGCGGCCTCCGCCTCGGCCTCGGCGGCCGCGACGACGGCCGGCGCGAGCATCTTCTCGACCTCTTCGAGGCTGAGCGGCACCGGGTGCTGGCTGTGCCCGACGAAGCCGGTCACCGACGGGGTGTGCCGCACCGTCGACCAGGACTCGTCGGTCAGGTCCATCCGGACCAGCACGTAGCCCGGCAGCACGGTCCGCTTCACCATCCGGCGCTGGCCGTTCTTGATCTCGGCGACCTCTTCGGTCGGCACGACGATCTCGAAGATGAAGTCCTCCATGTTCAGGGAGGTGATCCGGTTCTCCAGGTTGGACTTGACCCTGTTCTCCATCCCGGAGTACGTGTGCACCACGTACCAGTCGCCGATCTTCGATCGCAGGCTGGCGCGGAACTCCTCGAGCGGGTCGCCCGGGGCTGCGGTCTCAGGCTCCGCGGGCGCGGCCTCGGCCTCGGTGGCGTCCGCGTTCTGAGCGAACGGGTCGGTGCTGTCCCCGGACTCCTCGGCGTCGAGTGCGTCAGCCGCTCCCGCGAACGGGTCGGCGGTCTCAGTGCTCTCGGTGGTCTCGGTGGTCTCGGCGTCGGCTCCGGTCATGTCAGCGGGCACGCCGACGGCGTCCGCGCTGTCATCGACGCCGGTGGCGTCGGCGCGAACCTCATTGTCGTCGTGCTGGTCTGACACGGTGAACTCCGTCATCTCTGCTTTCGGGGTGGGGCTGACAGCTGGCCGGCGTGTTCAGCCGAAGATCTTGAACATCGCCTGGCCGAGGACCAGGTCGAGTACGGACACGATCGCGATCATGATCAGCACGAACGTAAGCACGACGAGGAAGTACGTCGACAACTGCTGCCGGGTCGGCCAGACCACCTTGCGCAGCTCCGCCACCACCTGGCGGTAGAACCGCAGCAGCCCGCCCCGGCCGTGCTCGACCGGTCGCCCGGAACCGGACGTCGCCGCTGCCCGCGTCTCCGTCACGTCCAACCTCGCTTCACTGATCGCCGCTACTTCCATCCGACCGGTCTGGACCGGCCGACGTGCAGGGCACGAGGGACTCGAACCCCCAACCTTCGGTTTTGGAGACCGATGCTCTGCCAGTTGAGCTAGTGCCCTACGGGCACGTGAGAACCTGATCGCGGGCATGCCGGACCAGGGCCTGTTGCGCCCGGAAAGACGAGTGTACGGGGTCCGCGCCGCCAGGTCGAACCGGCCCCACCTCGCTGCGTGGTCACGCTACCGGACCTTCCCAACGGCCGAACCTGACCCGAACCCGGGCGGCCGGGCTGTGGGTACCGCGGTGCGCGTCGGGTGCCCACAGTGCCAGGATGGGCCCATGACGGAGCGGCGTGTATCGGCACGGATCGGTGGAATCAGCGAGTCGGCGACCCTCGCGGTCGACGCGAAGGCCAAGGCACTCAAGGCGGCCGGGCGACCGGTGATCGGCTTCGGCGCCGGCGAGCCCGACTTCCCGACGCCGGACTACATCGTCGAGGCCGCGGTCGAGGCCGCGCGCGATCCGAAGAACCACCGCTACTCCCCGGCCGGCGGCCTGCCCGAGCTCAAGCAGGCGATCGCCGACAAGACCAAGCGCGATTCCGGGTACGTCGTGGAGCCGTCCCAGGTGGTGGTCACCAACGGCGGCAAGCACGCGGTGTACAACGCGTTCGCCACCCTGCTCGACCCGAGCGATGAGGTGCTGCTGCCGGCGCCGTACTGGACCACGTACCCCGAGGTGATCCGGCTGGCCGGCGGCGTACCGGTCGAGGTGTTCGCTGACGAGGGCCAGGGCTACAAGGTCACCGTCGAGCAGCTGGAGGCTGCGCGGACCGACAAGACCAAGGCGCTGCTGTTCTGCTCGCCGTCGAACCCGACCGGCGCGGTCGACTCGCCGGAGGAGGTCAAGGCCATCGGCCAGTGGGCGCTGGAGCACGGCCTGTGGGTGGTCACCGACGAGATTTATGAGCACCTCACCTACGGCGACGTGAAGCCGACCTCGATCCCGGTCGCGGTGCCGGAGCTGGCCGACCGGACTATCGTGCTCAACGGTGTCGCCAAGACGTACGCGATGACCGGCTGGCGGGTCGGCTGGATGATCGGCCCGAAGGACGTGATCAAGGCCGCGACCAACCTGCAGTCGCACCAGACGTCGAACGTGAACAACGTCGCCCAGCGGGCCGCGATCGCGGCGCTCACGGGCGACCTGTCGGCCGTCGAGGGCATGCGGGCCGCGTTCGACCGCCGCCGCCGCACGATCGTGTCGATGCTGAACGAGATCCCCGGCGTGGTGTGCCCGGAGCCGACCGGTGCGTTCTACGCGTACCCGTCGGTCAAGGGTGTGCTCGGCCGCCAGATCGCCGGCCGGACGCCGCAGACGTCGGCCGAGCTGGCCGAGCTGATCCTGGACGAGGCCGAGGTGGCCGTCGTACCGGGTGAGGCGTTCGGCGCGCCCGGCTACCTGCGGCTGTCGTACGCACTCGGCGACGACGACCTCGTCGAGGGCGTCGGCCGGATCGCGAAGCTGCTCGGCTAGATCATTCCTCGAGGAGGGCCTCGAGGGCCGGGAGCGCGGCGGCCAGCGCGGACCGCTGCTCGTCGGACAGCCGGCGCAGCCGGGCGACCAGCACGCTGGTGCGTTCGCGGCGGACCGCCTCGAGCGCGGCCTTACCGGCCGGCGACAGTGTGACCAGCGAGCCGCGGGCATCGGACGGATCCGGGCCGCGGGTAACAAGGTCGGCCTCGGCCAGGACGCCGATCAACCTCGTCATGGTCGGCGCGGCGACGTTCTCCCGGGCGGCCAGATCGCCGCTGCGGATCGGCCCGCCGGCCTCGATGGTGAGCAGCGCGGAGAGCTTTGCCGGCGACAGGTGCCCGGGGTCGTTCTGGCGTAGCCGCCGGACCAGCAGGCCGGTCGCGACGCGCAGTCGCCCGGCGAGTTCAGCCAGCTCCGCCAGCTCGGCCAGGTCGGTATCGGCGAGCTGTTCGGTCCCGGTCGCGGCCGGAGCGGTGGTCCGCGTCATCGCTCCAGCCTGCCAGACACCTCCGCGCAAGCGGCGGCGGTCGGTGGCGCCGAGGTCTCGGTCACCGCGGCATCGCCGATCGTGGCCGGAAGTTCGTCCGCTGCGAGCGCCTGACCGTTGGCGGCCACCCGTTGCGTCGCGGGCACGATGGCGGGTGCGTGGTTGTCCGCGTGGATGTAGCGGTCGCCCCGCAGCGCCGACGCCAGCGCGCCGATCAGCGCGAGGCCGGCAGCCGCGACGAAGACCACCAGCAGTCCGTGGTGCACCGGCGCCGAGATCAACCGCGGGAAGAACCCCTGACCGGTGATCTGGGCCGCCTTGTCGGCCGGCATCGACGCCAGCACCTGCGGGCCGAGCAACGCCTGGACCGGGTTGTAGCCGAGGAACGCCGCGAACACCGATCCGACCGGCGGCAGCGTGGCCGCTCGTTCGGCCGCGTCCGCGGGCACCCCGGCCGCCTGCAGCCCGGAGCCGAGCGTCGTCGGCAGCGACCGGGCCAGCCCGGCGATCAGCAGCGAGAAGAACACGCCGATCGACAGCACCGTGCCGGCCGACATGAACGTCGAACCCATCCCGGCGGCCGCACCGCGCTCGGAGGCCGGCACGCTGCTCATCACCGAGGCGGTGTTCGGCGCGGAGAACAGGCCGGAGCCGATGCCGTTTAGTGCGACCAGCAGCGCGAACGCCCAGTAGGGGAAGTCGATCGGCAGCGTCAGCAGCCCGATGAAGGTCGCCCCGACCAGGACGAGCCCGCCGGTCGACAGGATCCGGGCACCGTGCCGGTCGGACAGCCGCCCGGCCAGCGGACCGGCCGCGAGGAAGCCCGCTGTCAGCGGCAACAGGTAGATGCCGGCCCACAACGGAGTCTGCTCGAAGTCGTACCCGTGGAGCGGCAGCCAGATCCCCTGCAGCCAGATGATCAGCATGAACTGCATCCCACCGCGCGCGATCGAGGAGGCCAGGTTGGCGATGTTGCCGGCCGCGAAGGCCCGGATCATGAACAGGCCCAGCGAGAACATCGGCGCCGGCACCCGCGACTCGATCCAGACGAACACGACCAGCAGCGCCGCGCCGCCGAACATGCCGGCCAGCACCCACGGATTCGTCCAGCCCTCGGTGTGCCCGCCGTACGGCTGGATGCCGTAGGTGATCGCGGCCAGCAGACCGGTCAGCCCGACCGCGAAGGTGAGGTTGCCCCACCAGTCGATCTGCACGGTCCGGCGTACCGCGGTCTCCTTCAACGAGTGGTACGACCAGATCGTCCCGAGTACGCCGAGCGGAACGCTGACCAGGAACACCAGCCGCCAGTCCCACTCCGACAGCAGCCCACCGGCGACAAGGCCGATGAACGAGCCGGCCAGCGCGGCCACCTGGTTGATCCCCAGCGCCATACCACGCTCGGTCGCGGGGAACGCGTCGGTGAGGATCGCGGTCGAGTTGGCCATCAGCATCGCGCCGCCGATCCCCTGCACGATCCGCCAGGCGATCAGCCACACCGCGCCCTGGGAGCCGGAGAACGGTACCAGCGACAGCAGGATCGAGGCGACGGTGAACACCGCGAAGCCGAGGTTGTAGATGTGGACCCGGCCGAGCATGTCGCCGAGCCGGCCGAGCGTGACCACCAGCACCGCGGACACCAGCAGATAGCCCATCAGCATCCACAGCAGATAACTGGTGTTGCCGGGGGCGAGCGGGTCCAGTCCGATGCCGCGGAAGATCGCCGGCAGCGAGATGATCACGATCGACTGGTTGACGGTGGCGAGCAGGATGCCCAGCGTCGTGTTGGACAGGGCGATCCACTTGTACGCCATGCGCTACCTCTCTCGAACGAGTCTGTCGTTAGCCTATGCTAATGAACTCGTTGAGATCGCCACCTATTTCCGCAGCTGGGTGAGACGACCGCGGTGCACGGCGCTGTCAGCGGGGATCATCGGCTCCGTTGGCGGGGTCTTCGCCACCGAACGGCGCGTCATCGTCGTCGTCATCGTCATCGTCATGTTTGACCTCGTCCGCTTCTTCCCGGGTGGAATCGGGGGTGGGCGAGTCATCTCCCTCCCCATCGATATCGACTGCACGATCGGCTTCCTGCCGAGGTAGTCCATGGGTTGGGGACTTCCTCGTCCGGCGTGAGATGACGAGGGTGATCACGGTGACGGCAGCCGCGATGGCCAGCATCCAGGTGACGGCCGGGTAGCCGTAGGCGTCCGCGACAGGGCCTCCGAGAGCCGGTGCGAGCAGGTAGCCGAGGATGCCGATCTGCGACCAGAGCACCATCGCGGTCACGATCCGTTCGGTCGGCACGGCGTCGAGCAGTACGCCGACCGAACCGGTGTTGGCCAGGCCGATCCCGGTCCCGGCGACGGCCAGCGCGACCAGCCAGATCCAGACGGTCTGGCTGGCGCCGACCGCTGCGAATCCGGCGACGATCAGGACTGTGGACGACAGCAGGGCTCGACGCGGCCGGACCCGAGCGGCGAGGGCGGCGGCCGCAGCCACCAGGACCGAAGCGGCCGCGTAGAGCCATCCCATCTGCGGCTGGGTGAGCAGCGTGCCGAAGTGCAGCGGCATGACACCTTCGAGCGTGCCGAGTGCGAGAACGGCGAAGGCGATCCCGACACTGGCCGCTGCGAACCCCCACGTACGCAAGACCCGGCGATCGGCCAACGGCCGGACCGCGCTGGGTACCCGGAGCGCGGCCGCGCACAAGGCAGCCGCGACGGTGAGTACGAGATAGGCGGCGAAGGGTGCACGCACTCCGGGCAGTGCGCCGAGCAATGGACCGAGAAGGCCGCCGACGGAGTAAGCGGCGAAGACCCGGCTCATGGACACGTACTCCTGGCCGGGCCAGGCGGCCAGCGTGGCGAACGCGATACCCAGCCACAGGAATCCCGATCCGAGACCCATGACCAGCCGGCCGGGCACGAGGGCGGCCAGATCCGTGGCGACGACGAAGCTGCAGGTTCCGGCGGCGATGAGCGCGAGCCCGGCCCAGATGATCGCCACCGGCGATGTACGCCGCACGGCGTATCCGCCGGCCGCGAACCCGGCGATCATGCCGAGCGGGAACGTGGCCACGAACAGGCCCATGACGGTCGTGCTCGCGCCGGTCTGCTCGGCCAGGGCGGGCTGGACCGGCGCGATCAGGCTGTATCCGGTCGCGTCCAGCACGGCCAGCCCCAGCAGCACCCCGTACGTAGCGCCCGACGCCGACCGCCCACCCGCCGTGACAGCACTCACCAGGCCGACTCTTGCCGGTCGAGGGCCGCGGTGGCTAGGGCGGGCAGCCGGCCCGGTCGATTGCCAACGCCGTGGAACTTGGGTCTACTACTGGCCGGTGCCCGACCGGCTGAAGTGGCTCGCGACCCTCCTAGCGGTCCCCGACGCCGCCGCCAACGTCTGAAACGTCCACCGCGGGAGCAACCCTGTGAGCAAACCAAGCGTTCTGTTCGTCTGCATCCACAACGCCGGCCGGTCCCAGATGGCGGCCGGGTGGCTGCGCTACCTGGCCGGCGACACCGTCGACATCCGCTCGGCGGGATCCGAACCCGCCGACAATATCAACCCCGTCGCCGTCGAAGCGATGCGTGAGGTCGGCATCGACATCACGGGCAACACACCGAAACTCCTGCAGAACCAGGACGTCCAGGACAGCGACGTCGTCATCACCATGGGCTGTGGCGATACCTGCCCGATCTATCCCGGCAAGCGGTACGAAGACTGGGAGCTCGCCGACCCCGCGGGCCGGCCCATCGAGGTCGTACGCCAGGTCCGCGACGACATCCGCGGCCGCGTCGACCAACTCCTGAACCAGCTGACCGGCACGCCGACGACGCGATGAACGACGTCGCAGTCGTCGCGTTCACCCGGGATCACTGGCCGGCCGTGCACCGCATCTACGCCGAAGGGATCGCGAGCGGCCACGCCACCTTCACCGATGAGCCGCCGAGCTGGGACGAGTTCGACGCGACCCGGCTCCGCGGCCATCGCCTGCTCGCCGTCGACGCCTCCGGCGCCGCGCTCGGCTGGGTCGCGGTCACCTACGTGTCCGGCCGTGCCGTCTACCGCGGCGTCGTCGAGCATTCCATCTACGTCGCCGGCGACGCACGCGGCCGCGGTGTTGGCCGGCACCTGCTCCAGGCCCTCATCGACGACACCGAACGAGCCGGGATCTGGACCATCCAGACCGGCATCTTCCCCGAGAACACCGCCAGCCTGGCCCTCCACCACGCCATCGGCTTCCGTACCGTCGGCACCCGCGAGCGGGTCGGCCTCATGACGTACGGGCCCATGGCCGGCACCTGGCGCGACGTGATCGCCATCGAACGGCGCAGCACCACGGTCGGCACCTGAGCTCAGGAACTCTAGGGACGGCCGGCGTGCGGGGCGGGAGCGCGGGTGGTGAGCACCCGGCCGGTCTCGGGGCCGGTCGTCAGGCGCTCGATGTTGTCCTCGAAGCCCTCCTGCATGTGCCAGTCCGCGGTGAGGATGAACAGGGTCCGGCCGTCGTCGCCGCCCAGCGTGCAGGCGAAGCCGAAGTGCTCGAGCGGAACGGTGTCGAGGATCTCGCCGCCCTCGGCGATCCGCAGGCAGGCCGGGCCGCCGGTCTCGCTCCAGCCCGGTGACCAGACCGCTCCGTCTGCGTCCAGGCAGATCCCGTCACCGGTTACGGGCGCCCAGACCCGCCGGCCCGACAGCGTGCCGTCGGACTCGATGTCGAAGGCGGTCAGCAGGCTCGCGAACGACTCGGCGACGATCAGCGTCGACCCGTCCGCGGTGATCGCCATCCCGTTCGGGAACGCGATCTGCTCGGCCACCCGGCGTACCGTCCCGTCCGGGGTGATCAGCAGTACGAACCCGGGCGCGGCGCCCTCGTCGGGGTGGAAGTCAGTGCCGCCGTTGACGTACACGTTCCCGTTCGGCGCAACAACGATCTCGTTCAGCCCCGCGCCGGACAAGTCGGCGTGATCGACCAGGGAACCGTCGGGCTCCTGGCGCAGCAGCCGGCCCTGGGGCCCTGACACGATCAGCAGGCGCCCGTCGGGCAGCCAGTCGATCGAGAACGGGATGGTCGCCGGCACAGTCGCCATCAGGTCTGTCTTGCCATCGGCGTCGACCGCGAGCACGTCGTGCGTACCCCAGTTCGACAGCCACAGCCGCTCGTCGTGCCAGCGCGCCGACTCACCGATCTTCAGCCCGGTCAGCAGTATCTCGGTCATCTCCGCAACTCCTCGTGTTGGGATCGTCTCACCGCCTACACGAATGCGACTCGGTCGAATCGACAGATCCAGGCATGGTGGATCGTTGACTGCGAACGGGCGTACGTTGCCCGCATGAGCCCGACGAAGATCCTGCTGTCCGAGGACGAACTGCCGACCCGCTGGTACAACCTGCTGCACGATCTGCCGACCCCGCCGCCACCGGTGCTGCACCCGGGCACCGGCCAGCCGGTCGGGCCGGACGATCTGTCGCCGCTGTTCCCGATGGATCTGATCGGGCAGGAAGTCAGCGCCGACCAGTACATCGACATCCCCGGCGAGGTCCTCGACGTGTACCGGTTGTGGCGGCCGTCGCCGTTGTACCGCGCGTACCGGCTGGAGAAGGCGCTCGACACCCCCGCACGGATCTACTACAAGTACGAGGGCGTGTCCCCGGCCGGCTCGCACAAGCCGAACACCGCCATACCGCAGGCCTACTACAACGCCAAGGCGGGGATCCGGAAGCTCACCACCGAGACCGGCGCCGGCCAGTGGGGTACCGCACTCGCCTTCGCGTGTGCGCAGTACGGCGTCGAGTGCGAGGTCTGGCAGGTCCGGGCGTCGTACGACCAGAAGCCGTACCGCAAGGTGATGATGGAGGTCTTCGGCGCGACCGTGCACCCGAGCCCGTCGGACCTGACCGAGGCCGGCCGCAAGATCCTCGCCCAGGACCCGGACTCGACCGGGTCGCTCGGGATCGCGATCAGCGAGGCGGTGGAGGTCGCGGCACAGAATGCGGACACCAACTACGCGCTCGGAAGCGTGCTCAACCACGTGCTGCTGCACCAGACCGTGATCGGCGAGGAGGCGCTGCTCCAGCTCGCCAAGGTCGGTGAGACGCCGGACCTGCTGGTCGGCTGCACCGGTGGTGGCTCGAACTTCGGCGGCCTGGCGTTCCCGTTCCTGCGCGAGAAGTGGGCCGGGCGGATGGCGCCGGTGATCCGTGCGGTGGAGCCGGCCGCGTGCCCATCGCTGACCCAGGGCACCTACGCGTACGACTTCGGCGACACGATC
>JBKPSJ010000155.1:0-32028 GCA_046765875.1 Actinomycetota bacterium | reverse complement strand
GTCGATGGGCAGCCAGGGGCGCAGTAGCGGCTCGGAGTCCTGAAACCCGCTCACAGTGCGCCCCTCTCCTGGCCCGCCAGACCCATCATCACAGCACCAATCGGTCACAATGCGTCGTGCGACGCCGCCGGCTTCGTGCCGGTGCGGCGGCAGCACAGGACATTAGGCCCAGAATGGGACACTATCCGTACGGGGTCGCACACCCCGGGAACGAGAACAGGAGCAGCCGTGGTTGACGGCAACCGTACGACGCGTGGGCGGGTGCTCATCGTGGACGACGACACCGCGTTGTCCGAGATGCTGAGCATCGTGCTGCGCAACGAGGGGTACGACACATACCTGTGCGCCACCGGCGACAAGGCACTGGCGGCGTTCCGCGACGCCAAACCGGACCTGGTGCTGCTCGACCTGATGCTGCCGGGGATGGACGGCATCGACGTGTGCCGCCAGATCCGTGCCGAGTCCGGAGCACCGATCGTGATGCTCACGGCCAAGAGCGACACCGTCGACGTGGTGCTCGGACTGGAGTCCGGCGCCGACGACTACGTGGTCAAGCCGTTCAAGCCCAAGGAACTGGTGGCCCGGATCCGGGCCCGGCTGCGCCGGATGGACGAACCCGGACCGGAGTCGCTGAGCATCGGTGACCTCACCATCGACGTCGCCGGGCATTCGGTGAAGCGGTCCGGCGAGACCATCCAGCTCACTCCGCTCGAGTTCGACCTGCTGGTCTGCCTGGCCTCCAAGCCGTGGCAGGTGTTCACCCGCGAGGTACTGCTCGAGCAGGTCTGGGGCTACCGGCACGCGGCCGACACCCGGCTGGTGAACGTACACGTGCAGCGGCTGCGCTCGAAGATCGAGCGCGATCCGGAGCACCCCGAGATCGTGGTCACGGTCCGCGGGGTCGGGTACAAGGCGGGCGGCGACTGACCTGGCAGAGCATGACCGCCCGGACAACGACACCGTAGAGCTCGAGGCCCACACCGAGTCGGCCTCGGAGGCTCACGGTGCGGATTCACGCGGCCCACTGACCGGTTACTACAGCCCGCGGCGCTGGCCAGACCTGTGGCGTCGCTCGATCCAGGTACGGATCGTCGCCGGCACTCTGCTGATGTCGACCGTCGTGGTCATCCTGGTCGGCTGGGTGATGATGAACCAGGTCACCGAGGGCGTGCTGTCGTCGCGGCGCGACGGTGCCCGTACCGAGGCCGGCGCGCAGGTCCGCGAGACCCAGACCCAGCTCAACGCCGCCGACTCGCCGCCGAGCGGCCTGAACATCAGTTCGCTGCTCAACCAGCTGATCTCGGAGAACGTGAACCGCGGCGCCGACGGCCTGTACGACGTGATGATGCTCGTCCCTGCCGACGCCCAGTCGCCGACCACCACCTCGATCCGCGGCACCGCCGGCGTGCTGCCCGAGTCGGTGCCGGACAAGCTGCGCTCGCAGGTGGTCAGCGATCCCGAGGCGTTGCTGTGGGACACCTACACCGAGATCCAGTACGCCGACGGTCGTCCGCCCGTGCCGGCCCTGGTGATCGGTGCGCCTCTGCGGCTGAACAGCACCGGCGAGACCTTCGAGCTGTACTACTTGTTCCCGCTGACCCAGCAGCAGCAGACGCTCGACCTGGTGCAGCGGGCGCTGGTCACCGCCGGGTTGCTGCTGGTGATCCTGCTCGGCGCGGTCGCCTGGCTGGTCACTCGCCAGGTGGTGAGCCCGGTACGGATGGCCCGGCGTACCGCCGAGCGGTTCGCTGCGGGCCGGCTGGAGGAGCGGATGCAGGTCCGCGGCGAGGACGACCTGGCCCGGCTAGCGATCTCGTTCAACCAGATGGCAAGCGGCCTGCAGCGGCACATCCGCCGGCTTGAGGAACTGTCGCGGCTGCAGCGCCGGTTCGTCTCCGACGTCTCGCACGAGCTGCGTACACCGCTCACCACGGTGCGGATGGCGGCAGACCTGATGCACGAGGCGCGCGAGGATTTCGATCCGGTGACGCGGCGCTCGGTCGAACTGCTGCAGAACGAGCTGAACAGGTTCGAGGCGCTGTTGGCCGACCTGCTGGAGATCAGCCGGTTCGACGCCGGCGCGGCCGCGCTCGAACTCGACGACGTCGACCTGCGCGACATCGTGTACCGGGTGGTCGAGGGGTCGCGGACGCTGCTCGAGCACGGCGGCGCGGACGTTCACCTGCGGCTGCCGGACAAGCCGGTCACCGCGCAGGTCGACCAGCGCCGGATCGAGCGGATCCTGCGCAACCTGGTCGGGAACGCGATCGAGCACAGCGAGGGCCGGCCGATCGAGATCGTCGCCGGGGTCGCGGACGACGCGGTCGCCGTCGGGGTACGCGACCACGGTGTCGGGTTCCGGCCGGAGGAGGCCGAGATGGTGTTCAGCCGGTTCTGGCGGGCCGATCCGGCCCGGGCCCGGACCAGCGGTGGCACCGGCCTGGGGCTGTCGATCGCGCTCGAGGACGCCCGGCTGCACGGCGGCGGGCTGGACGCCTGGGGCTCGCCCGGCGAGGGAGCCTGGTTCCGGCTGACACTGCCCCGGCTGCAGGGCGGGGCGTACGCGGGCTCGCCGCTGCCGGCCCGGCCGCCGGACGCGCCGCGGCCGTCGCCGATCGCCGAACTGGTGGAGGTCGGTGCGCCGTACCAGAAGCTGACCAGGAGCGTCGAGTGAGGCGTCGCACGACCAGATACGCGACCAGATACGCGACCAGATACGCGACCAGATACGCGAACATTGCCGCGCTCGGTGCCGCGGTCGCTTTGCTGGGCGGTTGCGCGACGGTTCCGACCAGCGGGCCGATCCGGTCCGGCAGCGGAGCCGGCGAAGTCGGCGACCCGGCGTACGGGGTCCAGGTACAGGCACCTCGGCACGGCGCCGGAGCGCGCGCGATCGTCAACGACTTCCTGGACGCGATGGCCACCTCGGGGCCGGACGTCTTCAAGCAGTACCTGACCCCGCAGGCCGCCGCGAGCTGGCATCCCGACGACAGCGTCACCGTGTTCGACCGGTCCAAACAGCAGCCGATCCAGCCGGAGAGCACGCTCGACGGCAGCACCGACGTGACGCTGAACGCGCCGATGGTGGCCCGCCTCGACTCGCGTGGCGGGTGGCAGGGCGCCATGCCTGGCGAGCCGCCGGTGAAGTTCACCTTCAAGCTGGTCAAGGTCAAGGGCGAGTTGCGGATCTCCAACGCGCCGGGCAACCGGCTGGTCGCCTCCGACCTGTTCACGAGCAACTACCGGGCGCGCAACCTGTACTTCTTCACGCCGAAGTCGGATGCGCTGGTGCCGGACCCTGTGTACCTCCCGGTCCGAACGCCGAGCTCGCAGAATGCGACGCTGCTGGCGCAGGCCCTGCTGGCCGGCCCGACCGATCGGCTCGGCGACTCCGTACGCACGGTGGCGCCGGACGGCACCGAGGTGGTGTCGGTGACCGTCGACGCCGACGGTGTCGCCACCGTCGCGCTCAACGATCGCATCACCGGTCTCGGACCCGACGCGCGGCCCAGGCTGGCCGCCCAGTTGGCATGGACGCTGCGGCAGGTGGGTGTGCTCAAGTTGAAGATCACCGCGGCCGGCCAACCGTACGAGGTCGACGGCACCACAGCCGAGCAGCCGGTGAGCCACTGGGACAGCTACGACGCCGCGTTCGCCAGTCGCGCCGGACGTCAGCTCTACGTGCTCAACAACAGCGGCACCGAGATCACGGTCCTGGACAACATCGACGCCAGCACCCAGCAGACGGCGTCGGGGACGACGGTCAGGGGCCTGACCAGGCTCCGGATCGGGTCGGTCGCGATCGACCTGGAGGGCCAGAACGGCGCCGCGGTCACCGACGGCGCGGTGATCGTCGGGCCGCTCGACACACTGCCGCCGAAGCCGGTCACCGTCTACACCGACGGGCGTGTTCTGCGGCCGTCGTTCGACAAGGACCGCAACCTGTGGATCGTCGACCAGGCCGACACAGCCGCCCGGATCCGGGTCCGCCGCGACGCCGGGCAGGTGCTGACCGTGCGCGCGCCGGGTCTCGAGGGCAAGAAGATCACGACCTTCCGGGTCGCCCGCGACGGTGTCCGGGCGCTGGCCGTGGTGCAGACCGGACAGGGTTCGCAGGTGGTGCTCGGCCGGATCACCGGTAACGAACGGTCGGGGCGGATCTCCCTCGTGCAGGCGCTCCACTTCGACTACGACGACATCGCCGACGCGGGCTGGTCGTCGTCGAACAAGATCATGCTCCTCGGTCGCACCGGTGCCGGGCAGTACCAGATGGCCGAAGCGAACATCGACGGCTCCCAGCTGGCCCAGATCCAGGGCAACGGGGCGCAGGACTTCAACCCGGTCGAACTCGCCGTCGCACCGGACGGCGACGCGCTGCCGGTGGTACGCGACAACGGCAACCTGCTGGTGCGGCAGCGCGACCTGAACTGGGACAAGCTGACCAAGGACGGTCGCCCGGTCCTCGGTCACGCGGTGTACCCCGGCTGAGCTTGTCCACAGGCGCCGGTTGCGACCCGGCGCCCGGAAGCGTCATCGTTGCACCGGTGTCGGGGCCGGGATCACTGCGGGACGCTTTCGCCGACCTGGTATTCGGCGGCGTGTGCGCTGGCTGCGCGCGCCCCGGCCGGGCGGTCTGTCCCGGCTGCCGGTCGGTATTCGCCGGGCCGGCGTACCTCGCCTGGCCGGACCCGGTGCCGGCCGGACTGGCCGAGCCGGTGGCGGCCACGGCATACGAGGGACCGGCCCGCGAGATCGTCGTCGCGCACAAGGAGCAAGGCCGTTACCAACTGGCGGCCGTACTCGGCGAGGCGTTGGCCGTTGCCGTGACGGCAGGGCTGGCGGCCTCCGGTCTGCGGGCGGCCTGGCTGTGCCCGGTGCCGACCACGCCCGCGCGGGTACGGGCCCGCGGCCATGATCCACTCGGCCGGCTGACCACCGTCTGTGTCCGCCGGCTGCGGGGGAGCGGGTACGACGTACGCACGGCTGCCGGGCTGGTGGTTCGCAGGCGGCTCGCCGACCAGTCCGGCCTGTCCGCCGAACAGCGTGCGGCCAATCTCGCCGGCGCGTTCGGTGTCCGGCGTACCTGGGCGAGACGCCTTACAGATCAGCCGGTTGTGGTTGTCGACGACGTGCTCACCACCGGCGCAACACTTTCAGATGCGTGTCGCGCGCTGGTCGCCGAGGGGGTAGTACCACTGGGTTGTGCGGTGGTCGCCGCGACGCGCAGAAGGGTGCCGGCAAAGGGCTTGGCTGGTTCATGAGACGTTCCCTACCGGTTTTCCCGGAAGCGGTTTAGCGTTGGTGCATGGCACCCGTCCGGGCTCGCGGCACGGGGTGGCTGGGACTCCTGGCCACCGCATCCGGCAGGCCGGTGAAGGGGTGCGCGGAGGAACGTGACCGCCGGTACCGGACGTGTAGTGCGCCCGGAACCGGCGGTCACGTTCTCGTCTGGGGCCGTCGAGGGGGTCCGCAGACGTAAAGATTCGCCGAGATCGATGGAGGTTTCCGTGGACGTTGTCGTCAAGGGTCATCACTGCGAGGTCAGTGACCGGTTCCGGCAGTACGTCGAGGAAAAGCTCGAGCGCATCGAGAAGATCGATCATCGGGTGTTGAGGTGTGAGGTCGAGGTCTGCCAGGAGAAGAACCCGCGACAGCAGGACCGCGCCTTCCGGGTCGAATGCACCATGTACACCAGGGGTCCGGTCGTCCGGGCCGAGGCGACCGCCGAGACCAAGCAGGCGGCGTTCGAGATCAGCCTGGACCGGCTGCGCGCCCAGGTGCGCAGGGCCGCCGACCGCCGCCGGGTGCACCGCGGCGGCGCGCGCGCCCCGCAGTCGCTCAAGCAGGCGATGGCCCGCCAGTCCGCGAACGGCGACGGCGTCGCACCGGTGGAGGAGCCGGCCGACGAGACCGAGGTCCCGACGCACAAGGTGGGCTCGCTGACCGTGACTGGTGACGGCCCGCTGGTGATGCGTGAGAAGACCCACTCTGCCAAGCCGATGTCGCTCGACCAGGCCCTGTACGAGATGGAACTGGTCGGGCATGACTTCTATCTGTTCGTCGACGCCGACGAGAATCTGCCGAGCGTCGTCTACCGCCGTCGAGGCTATGACTACGGCGTGATCCGCCTGGCCGTGTGACACGTCCCGAAGGAGCGGGCGCCCCCGGGCTCCCGCTCCTTCACCATGTCTGGGTCCAATCGAGATCGAAGGCGAGTTGGATGGCCCGTACGAGTGCCGCTTCCTGATCATCGAGCAGGTAGCCGATCTGCCGTCCGCGCCTCGCGTTCGGGATCGTCTGGATGTTGTCGCAGCTCACCACTGAGTCGGTGTCGAGTCCGTTCCTCGGTCCGACCGCGACCTCGGTCGAGATTCCTCTGATAGTCGTCGTGATCGGTGCGACGGTGACGTTGGTGAGCCGCGGCCGGACCAGCTCGCGAGTGAGAATGAGGACCGGTCGGGACTTGTCCAGCCGGGCGAGGTGGATCGGGCGCATCAGTCGATGTCGAGCGGCGTCTCTGCGGCGTGGACGGCCAGCCGGTCGAGATCGGCCGCAGTGCCCGTGCGCGCGAGGATGGCGGCGTCCCTGGCGGCGATCGCCCTTCGCTGTTCGCGGCGGATGGCACGCGCGATCACGGCCGCGCGGCTGGCGGCGTCCCCATGCTCGACCTGCTCGTCGATGAACTCGACCAGCATGTCGGGCAGACGGACGGTGACTTGCTTACTCATACCGTAATGGTATGCGCATCGGTTTCAAGTTCAAACCATTATTCCGACGCGGCTGGAGTGTCGGTGGCGGCGGGCAGAATCACCGGCGTGGAGACGATCTCGCTGTCGCGCGCGCAGGCCCGCCGGATCGCCCTGGCCGCGCAGGGCTTCACCGACCCACGGCCGCGCGGTGTGCCGGACCGGCGGATGCTCAGCCGCGTGCTCGGCCGGATCGGGCTGATCCAGATCGACTCGGTGAACGTGCTGAGCCGCGCGCAGTATCTCCCGCTCTATTCGCGGCTCGGGCCCTATCCGCGGGCATTGCTAGACCGTGCCAGCGGAACCGCACCGCGTTCGCTGGTGGAGTACTGGGCGCACGAGGCTTCGCTGGTCCCGGTCGAGACGATGCCGAACCTGCGCTGGCGGATGGCCCGGGCGCACAGCGAGGCCTGGGGCGGGCCCTTGCGGATAGCCCAGGACCGGCCCGAACTGGTCAAGCAGGTGCTGTCCGACGTACGCGAGCACGGCCCGCTGACGGCGCGCGAGATCGACGACGACATGGAGCGCACCCAGGACTACAACTGGGGCTGGAACTGGTCCGACGTCAAACGTGCGCTGGAGTACCTGTTCTTCGCCGGTGACATCACCGTCGCCGGGCGCAACTCGCAGTTCGAGCGGCTGTACGACGTACCCGAGCGAGTGCTGCCGGCCGATGTGATCGCGACTCCGACGCCGGCCAGTGAGGAGGCGCACAAGGCTCTCGTACGGGTCGCGGCCAAGGCGCACGGGGTGGCGACGGCGCAGTGCCTGAAGGACTACTTCCGCACCCGGCCAGAGCAGACCGCCACCGCGATCGCCGAGCTCGTCGAGGAAGGCGAGCTGCTTGCGGCGCAGATCGAGGGCTGGAAGCGCAAGGCGTACCTGCACCGTGACGCGAAGCTGCCGAGGCGGGTCAATGTACGGGCCCTGGTCAGCCCGTTCGACTCGCTGGTGTTCGAGCGGACCCGGACCGAGCATCTGTTCGGCTTCCGGTACCGCATCGAGATCTACGTGCCGGCGCAGAAGCGCATCCACGGGTACTACGTGCTCCCGTTCCTGCTCGGCGACCAGTTGGTCGCCCGGGTCGACCTCAAGGCCGACCGCGCCACCGGCGCACTGCTGGTGCAATCCGCGTACGCCGAGCCGAAGGCGCCGGTCGAGACCGCCGACGAGCTCGCGGCCGAGCTGGCACAGCTGGCCGGCTGGCTCGGGCTCGGCGAGGTCCGGGTCAACGGAGGCGGTGATCTGTCCCCGGCACTGAGCGTGGCGATACGCAGCACACACGTGGCCTGACGCGCCGCGTCGCCTACCATGGGCACTGCCCGCCCGGCGGGTCCACATGCCTGCCGTGGTCCGAGGTTGGGCGCGTGTCTAGTCAAGGAGCGAACTCCCCACCATGAAGGTGCTCGACAAGGTCCTGCGGATCGGCGAGGGCAAGATCCTGCGCCGGCTCGAGGGCATCGCCAAGCTCGTCAACTCGATCGAGGACGACTTCGTCGCGATGAGCGACGAGGAGCTGCGCGGCCAGACAGCCGAATTCAAGCAGCGGATCGAGAACGGGGAGTCACTCGACTCGATCCTGCCGGAGGCGTTCGCGACCGTCCGCGAGGCGGCCAAGCGCACGCTGGGCCAGCGGCACTACGACGTCCAGATCATGGGCGGCGCCGCGCTCCACCTGGGCAACATCGCCGAGATGAAGACCGGTGAGGGCAAGACGCTGGTCGGCACCCTCCCGACGTACCTGAACGCGCTGTCCGGCAACGGCGTGCACCTGGTCACGGTGAACGACTACCTGGCCAAGCGCGACTCGGAGTGGATGGGCCGGGTGCACCACTTCCTCGGTCTCGAGGTCGGCGTGATCCTGCCCGAGATGGACCCGTCCTCACGGCGGATCGCGTATGGCAAGGACATCACGTACGGCACCAACAACGAGTTCGGCTTCGACTACCTGCGCGACAACATGGCCACCGGCATCGACGACTGCGTTCAGCGCGCGCACACCTTCGCGATCGTCGACGAGGTCGACTCGATCCTGATCGACGAGGCCAGGACCCCGCTGATCATCTCCGGCCCGGCCGAGGACTCGCAGCGCTGGTACGTCGAGATGGCCCGGCTGGTCGACCGGCTGCGCGCCGAGTCCGACTACGAGGTCGACGAGAAGAAGCGCACGGTGGCGATCCTCGAGCGCGGCATCGAGAAGGTCGAGGACCATCTCGGCATCGAGAACCTGTACGAGTCTGCCAACACCCCGCTGATCAGCTACCTCAACAACGCGCTGAAGGCGAAAGACCTGTTCAAGCGCGACAAGGACTACGTCGTGATCAACGGCGAGGTGCTGATCGTCGACGAGCACACCGGCCGTACGCTGCACGGCCGCCGGTACAACGAGGGCCTGCACCAGGCGATCGAGGCCAAGGAGAAGGTCGAGATCAAAGAGGAGTACCAGACCCTCGCGACGATCACCCTGCAGAACTACTTCCGCATGTACGACAAGCTGGCCGGGATGACCGGTACGGCGATGACCGAGGCGGCGGAGTTCTCCAAGATCTACAACGTCGGCGTGGTGCCGATCCCGACGAACATGCCGATGATCCGCGCCGACCAGCGCGACCTGATCTACCGCACCGAGGACGCCAAGTTCGACGCCGTGGTCGAGGACATCGTGGACCGGCACAAGAAGGGCCAGCCGATCCTGGTCGGCACCACCAGCGTGGAGAAGTCCGAGCGGCTGTCGGCCCAGCTCAAGCGCCGCGGCGTGGCGCACGAAGTGCTGAACGCCAAGCAGCACGCGCGTGAGGCCGCGATCGTCGCCGAGGCCGGCCGCAAAGGCGCGGTCACGGTCGCGACGAACATGGCCGGCCGTGGTACCGACATAAAGCTCGGCGGCGACCCGGAGTTCCTGGCCGACCAGTTCCTGCGTGCGCAGGGGATCGACCCGGTCGAGCACATCGAGGAGTACGAGGCGTCCTACCCCGACGCGCTGGAGCGGTTCGAGAAGCAGGTCGGCGCCGAGCACGACGAGACCACCGAGCTCGGCGGGCTGTACGTACTCGGAACCGAGCGGCACGAGTCGCGCCGCATCGACAACCAGCTCCGCGGCCGGTCCGGCCGCCAGGGCGACCCGGGCGAGTCGCGGTTCTACCTGTCGCTCGAGGACGACCTGATGCGGCTGTTCAAGCGCGAGATGGTCGACTGGGCGATGGCCCGCAACGACGACGACAGCGTCCCGCTGGAGAACAAGGTCGTCACCCGCGCGATCGCATCCGCGCAGGGCCAGGTCGAGGCGCAGAACTTCGAGACCCGCAAGAACATCCTCAAGTACGACGACGTGATGAACCGCCAGCGCCAGGTGGTCTACGGGGAGCGCCGCCGGGTGCTCGAGGGTCAGGACCTGCACCAGCAGGTGCGCGAGATGCTCGACGACACCATCAGCGGATACGTCCAGGGCGCCACCGCCGAGGGCTTCGCCGAGGACTGGGACCTCGACCAGCTGTTCACCGGTCTGAAGACGCTGTACCCGAACGAGCTGACCGAGGAGTCGGTGCTCGCCGAGGTCGGCGGCGAACGGTCCGGCCTGACCGCGGAGTTCCTGGTCGAGTACCTGACCGCCGACGCGCACGCGGCCTACGACAAGCGCGAGGCGGAGCTCGGTGCCGAGGTGATGCGCGAGCTCGAGCGCCGGGTGGTGCTGAGCGTGCTCGACCGCAAGTGGCGCGAGCACCTGTACGAGATGGACTACCTGCGCGAGGGCATCGGGCTGCGCGCGATGGCGCAGCGCGACCCGCTGGTGGAGTACCAGCGCGAGGGCTACGACATGTTCACCACGATGATGGAGTCGATCAAGGAGGAGTCGGTCGGCTTCATCTTCAACCTCGAGGTCCAGCTCGAGGAGGAGCCGCAGCTCGAGATCACCCCGTCGCCGCTGCCGACCGTCCTCGCCGGTGCGACCGCGGTTGCGCCGGTCGACGCCGACGACGTCCTCGTACCGAACGCGCCGGTGGCAGAGGTCCCGCCGCGGATCCAGGACCGGCCACGGATCCAGGACCGGCCGCAGGACCACCCGCGGATCCAGGCCAAGGGTCTCGGCGCGCCGGGCCGTCCGCAGCGGCTGAGCTATTCGGCCCCGACGGTGGACGGCGAGGGCGAGACCGCACAGCAGGGCGGCAGCACCGATCCCGACGGCCTGGAGTATGCGGGCACCCCGCGCAACGCGCCCTGCCCGTGCGGCTCGGGCAAGAAGTACAAGCGCTGCCACGGCGACCCGCAGTCCGAGTTCTACCGCTGACCCTCCGACACCAGAACCGGCCCCCTGCAACACCGCGCCCCGGGGACGCTTCCGGCACCAGAAGCGTAGCTCGGCGCGCGTTCTGCGTCGCGGCCTAGTCTGGGCGGGTGCAGACCTGGTTGACAGAACGGTTCGGGTTGACGGTGCCTGTGGTCGGGGCACCGATGGCGAACATCGGCGGCGGCGCGCTGACTGCCGCGATCTCGGCGGCCGGCGGCCTGGGCATGCTCGGCGCCGGCGCGGCCCAGTCTGCGGACTGGATCCGCGCCGAGGGCGAGATCGCCGCCGCGAGCGGGAAGCCGTACGGCGTCGGGCTGATGGCCTGGGCGGTCGCGGATCGGCCCGCCCAACTCGAGGCGGTGCTCGACCTGCGCCCGGCGCTGGTGTCGGTCAGCTTCGGGGACTACGCGCCGTACGTCGAACCGCTGAAGTCGGCCGGCATCGTCGTCGCGACCCAGGCGGGCACGGTCGCCGATGCCGAACAGGCGGTGGACGCCGGCGTCGACGTCGTCGTCGCGCGCGGTGCCGAGGCGGGCGGGCACGGCCGCAACGAGGTCGCCACCCTCCCCTTGCTCCAAGCGATCCTGGACACCGTCGGCGACCTGCCCGTGCTCGCGGGCGGCGGCATCTCCGGTCCGCGCGGGTTGTCGGCCGTGCTTGCCGCAGGCGCCGCCGGGGCGTGGGTCGGCACGGCCTTCCTGACCTGTACCGAGGCGATGACCGCGGTACCGGTACGCCGCCGGCTGATCCAGTCCGACGAGACCTCGACCGTATACGGCATCGTGTTCGACCGGGCCTCGCGCGCGGGCTGGCCGGACGAGTTCGGTGGCCGGGCATTGCGCAATCCGTTCTTCGACAGGTGGGCCGGCCGCGAGGACGAGTTGTCCTCGTCCGACGACGCGCACGAGGAGTTCCGCGCGGGGATGCGGACCGCCGATCCCGACGTGTTGTCGGTGTATGCCGGCCAGGGCGTCGGCGCGCTGCGGACCGAGCAATCGGCAGCCGAGGTGATCGCCGCCTTCGCGAGAGCGGTCGAATAGTCGCCGGATCACAGTGGGCTTAGATCCACCCCAAGAGGCGGGCCAACGCCCTCGGATGGCGCGCCTGCGCTCCATACCGTCATCGATGTCAGCCAAAAGACATCGATGAGGGGTGCGTCATGCGGCGTAAGGGAAAGGCGAACCAGACCGGGTCGCGAGACGCGGTCGTACTGGACAGCGTGCGGAAGGTGTACGGCCGCGGCGGCGCGGCTGTCGTCGCACTCGACGACGTGAGCATCGCGTTCGCACGCGGCACGTTCACCGCGGTGATGGGGCCGTCCGGCTCTGGAAAGTCGACGTTCCTGCAGGTCGCTGCCGGCCTGGACCGGCCGACCTCGGGCACGATCACGATCGACGGGATCGGCCTCGGCGGGCTGCGCGAGACCGCGCTGACCAAGCTGCGCAGGGAGCGGATCGGATTCATCTTCCAGTCCTTCAACCTGCTGCCGGCGTTGACCGTGACGCAGAACGTCACGCTGCCTCAGCAACTCGCCGGCGGGCACGCCGACCGGCGCGCGATCGCCGGGGTGCTCGAGCGTGTCGGTCTCACCGAACGGCGCAGGCACCGTCCGGGCGAACTGTCCGGCGGCCAGCAGCAGCGGGTCGCGATCGCGAGGGCGCTGGTGGCCAGGCCGGCGGTGATCTTCGCCGACGAGCCGACCGGCGCGCTCGACACGGCCACCGCGGCCGACGTGCTGGACCTGCTCCGCGAGCCGGTACGGACCGAGGGCCAAACGGTGGTGATGGTGACCCACGACCCGGTTGCCGCCTCGTACGCCGACCAGGTGGTCTTCCTCGCCGACGGCCGACTGGTGGGCAGCGTCAGCGAGCCGACACCGGACCATGTGGCCGAGCGGATGACGCACCTCGGTGCGTGGGGTGATCGCCGGCCGGGACTGGTCGGGGGAGGTGTGCGGCGATGATCCGGATGGCGGTACACGGGCTGCTGCACCGCAAGGCGAGCTTCATCGCGACCTTCATCGCGGTGATGTTCGGCGCGGCCATCGTGATGGCCTGCGGCGGTCTGATGGAGACCGGTATCCGCGGCAACGTCGAGACGCACCGGCTCGCCGCGGCGCCGATCGTTGTCGTCGGCAATCAGTCGCACCGGCCTCCGGGCGCGGACGAGTCGGTCGTGCTGGCCGAAGGCGCTCGCATTCCCGCAGCGCTGATCGACGACGTCCGCAAGGTCGACGGCGTCGAGACGGCGATCGGCGAGGTGACGTTCCCGGCCACGGTGCTGGGGTCCGACGCGTCCGCCGTCGCCCAGGGCGAGGGCCACGGCTGGTCCTCGGCCCGGCTGGCGCCTTACAAGCTCCGCGCCGGTACGCCGCCCGCGAACGACAGCGAGGTGGTCGTCGACGCGACGACGGCGAAGCTGGCGCATCTCAAGCCGGGCAACAAGATCAGCCTGGCGGTGCGAGGCGAGCCGACGACGTACAAGGTCAGCGGTGTCGCGGACGGGCCGGCCGGCAGCACGTTCTTCGCCGACGCGGAGGCAAGCCGGCTGGCGGGACACCCCGGTCTGGTCGACGACATCGGCGTACTCGTTGCTGAGGGCAAGGATGTCGGACGGGTGCACAAGCAGGTCCGGAGGGCGGTCGGGGATCGCGCCACCACGCTGACCGGCGCGGACCGCGGGTCCGCCGAGCATTCCGACGCCATTCTCGACGAGGAGCTCGTGGCGGTCGCCGGGTCCTTCGGCGGGATCGCGACGATGACGATGATGTTCGTGGTCGCGTCGACGCTGACCCTGGTCGCGCAGCACCGGCACCGTGAACTCGCCCTGATGCGGACCATCGGTGCGACGCCACGCCAGGTACGCCGGATGGTGCTGGCCGAGACGCTGCTGGTCGCGGTGCCCGCCGCGCTCGCCGGCTGCCTGCCCGGGCTGTTCCTCGGCGGGTACCTGTTCGACCGGCTGGCCGAACACGGTGTGGCCTCGCCCTACGTCGAGTACCGCCAGGGCGTGCTCCCCTTGCTGATCGGTGCCGGCGCGGCGCTGATCGCGGCGGTCGGCGCCGCGGTGATCGCGGGCCGACGTGCCGGCAACGCGCGTCCGGTGGAGGCGCTCGCCGACGCCGGTCTGCAGCGCAAGTGGTTCGGCTGGGTGCGGTTCATCACCGGCTTGCTGTTCGTCGCCGGTGCCGCTGCGCTGGTGATCGTGACCGCGACCGTGATGACCGGTCCGCTGGCTGCTGCGACCGCGGGACCCGCCGTGTTGTGCTGGGCGATCGGGATCGCGATCTTGGGGCCGGGTATCACCAAGATCGTCGTGTGGCTGTTGCGCTATCCGCTGATGGCGGTCACCGGCGTGAGCGGCCGGCTCGCGGCTCTCAACGTCAGTGCCCGCACCACCGCGATGTCGTCTGCGGTGATGCCGGTGATGCTGGCGACAGGGATCGCGACCGCGTTCCTGTACATGCAGACCACGCAGGTCGCCGCCGCCGAGAAGGAGTTCACCGACACGCTGCGAGCCGATGCCGTGGTCACCACGACCGCCGGCCAGGTGTCGCCCGAGCTGCTGGATCGGGTACGCCATACCAAGGGCGTCGCCGGGGCATCGGCGTATGTAACGAGCATCGGCGTGATCGACGAGCCGCGGCAGGGCCAGTCCGACGGCTCCCCGCTGCAGGGCATCAGCGCGCAGGGCCCGGACGGGCCGGCCGCGGTACGGCTGACCGACGGCTCACTGACCGGCCTGACCGGGACCACGGTGGCGCTGCCGGCGCGGATGGCGAACAAGATGCACACCGCCGTCGGCGACCGCATCAAGATGACCCTGGGCGACGGCGTACAGGTCGAACCATTGGTGGTGGCGACGTACGACGTCAAGCCGGGGTACGAGACCATCCTGATGCCGGCGGACCTGCTGGCCGCGCACACCCGGGCCGGGTTGCCGGAGCGGATCCTGGTACGGGCGGCCGACGGCACGAGCGTGGCCGAGTTGACCAGGCGGCTGTCGGCGATCCGGCCCGGCATCGTCGTCGCGGACCGGGATCAAGTGGTCGCCGAGTACACCGAGGACCTGCAGACGCAGGCCTGGGTGAACTACCTGATCCTCGGCATGATCATCGCCTACACCGCGGTGTCGGTGATCAATACGCTGGCGGCGTCCACGGCCCGGCGTCGGCGTGAGTTCGGGCTACAGCGGCTCACCGGCAGTACGCCGTCGCAGATTCTGCGGATGATGTTCGGCGAGGGCGTTCTCGTGACGCTCGCCGGTGTAGTGCTCGGCACGGTGGCCGCGCTACTGACGCTGCTGCCGTTCGGCGCGAAGGTCTCGGACTCGGGCAGGCCCACCGGTCCGATCTGGCTCTACCTGGTGGTGGTCGGCTCGGCCACCGTCCTCACGCTCGGCGCGACGATGGTCCCGGCCTGGCTGACGCTGCGGTCCCGCCCGATGGCGGCCGTAGTGGCCGTGGACTGAGTCCGTCCGAAACCGCCGGGCGGTGCCGGTACGAGGCCGGCACCGTCCGGCGCTGCGCCGCTCGGGGTGGGTCAGCCAAGCTGGAGGGCGGTGCAGATCCAGCGGTCCCGGTGGACCTCGAGCCGTAGCGCGAGCGCGCGGGACCGGCCGCCGTGCCGGATGTGCGCGGCCACCTCGGCGACCCCTGGCGCGGGTTGGGTGACGTGTACCGAGCGGATCTGCGCGCGGTCGGAGTTGCTGCGGGTGCCGGCGGTCGTGGTCAGGCCGAGCAGCCGGACCCGGCGGTTGAGTTCGGCGTACACGGTTCCGTCGGTCCACCGGATCAGCTGGCCGATCGGCCGATCGCCGGCGACGACCTCGGCGAGCGCCTGGACCAGCCGGATCGACCAGCCCTGTACATCCGGCCAATCCTCTGTGGGGTCCGGGGTGGTGTCCTCACGGCGTACGAGCCGGAGCGCGGGAGTCGGCTGCCGATCCTGGTCCGGCGGGGGATCCGGCTCCATTTGAAGGGCGAGCGCGCCGTCGGTGGTCGCGGCGGGTTCGAGCGCGGGCATTGCGACGAGCTGCGCGGTCGAGCTCATCTCACCTCTCCCTGGGTCGGTTTCGTTGATGCCGGCCGGTTGAGGACTTCGCCGGGATGGATGAGGTCGGAATCTGGACCGATGCGCCCGGCGTTGGCGGCGTACCACTGGGGCCAACGACGAGCGATGGCGGCATCGGACGCGTCCGGGCCGATCTCGCGCGCGGCGATCGCCCACAGCGAGTCTCCGCGCCGTACCCGCACCGACGACGCCGGCCGGACCGGCGTGTACCGCGTCTCCGCACCGACCGTCGGCCGGTCCGGGATCGCCAGCCGATCGCCGCTCGGCGACGCTCGCGGCGCCGGAACCGACGATGGCTTCTCGACCACGCCCCAGCGGACCGAGCCGGCCCCGTCGCCGGGCGCGGCGTGGGCGATGCCGATCGTGAGCGGCGTCCATACAGCGAGGCCGAGAGCAGAGCGGAGCAGGACGCGCGAGCCCTCGGATGTGATGGTCCGGGTCAGTATCGCGGCCGCTCGTCCGAGCGTTCCCGGCAGCCGCTCGAGCGCCGTCAGGACGATCGCCATCGCCAGCCAGGCGTACGCCGACCAGGCCACGCCGGCCGCGATCAGACCCGATAGCGAGCCGAAGTCGTCCGCCGACAGGTGATCGAGCGTGCCGGCCGACGCCCAGCGGAGCACGACACCGAGCACGACCAGCGCACCGGCCATCAACCCGCTGCGAACGACCGTTTTCATCCCGGATCCATTCTTTTGCTTTGGTTTACTTCGATTCAGGCACTATAACGCCATCTGGCGACAGTTTGGCAAGACCCCGATCGACTGGTTATCACTGATGAACCACGCAGCGGAGTAGGTTCGCCCGGTGCGGTGGGATGCCTTGTTCGCCGACCTCGAGTCGCAGTTCGCGGCGATGCAGGACAGCGACCTGTACGGCGAGGTCGCCGACCGGATCCGCGCGGAGATGGGCCGGATCGCGGTGCTCGACCGGCTGCGCGGTGCGCTCGGCACGGTCGTCCGATTCGATCTCGACGGTGGCCGGCGGGTGGAAGGCGAACTCGTCCGGGTCGGCAAGGACTGCCTGCTGATCGCGTCCGGCCGGGCGGAGGAGTGGCTGGTACCGCTTGCCGCCGTGACCGCTGTGCACGGGCTCGGTCCCTGGGCCGATCAGGGCGACGGCGCGGTCTCCGGCCGGCTCGGTCTCAACCACTTGCTGCGCGGAATCGCCAGGGACCGTTCACCAGTCACCGTGTTCTGCGCCAGCGCCGAGCAGGCGGCGTCAGGGACGATCGACCGGGTCGGCGCAGACTTCCTCGAACTGGCCGAGCATCCACTCGACGTACCGAGGCGCAGAGGCGACGTCTCAAACGTCAGGCTGGTCCCGCTCACGGCATTGGTCGCGGTACGGCGCCGCTAGGGTGCCTCGGTCTCGTCCTCGCCGTACGGGTGGGCCTGGATGAACTCACGGGTCTCGGTGTACAGCCGCTCGATGTACTTCTCCAGCTCGGTCGCCTCCACCCGCCACTGACCGCGGCCGCCGACCTTGATCGCGGGCAGGTCGCCGGAGCGGACCAGCGCGTACACCTGGTTGGCCGACACGTTGAGCACCTCGGCGACGTCGGCCAGCTGCAGGAAGCGGGGCGTGGACATGAAGAGCGCGACCTTCCGGTCCGATGATTCCGTCGACTTGAGTTTGCCACGATTCGCCTCCGGTAGGGCCCCACTGTCCCCAGGTGCCGGATCTGTGGATAACCGCCGGGACTGGTCCATCCGAGCCGCTATGGTTCACCGGTGGTGACGCAGAGGGAGGGCGGGTTGACCGCACGTGTCAGCTCCGGGTCGCAACCGTTCGCAGCACCGTCTGTGCCGAGCCGCCGCACCCGGCGGGCCCGCTGGCGGGATGGACGGCTGGTGCTCGGCGTACTGCTGGTGGCGGTCTGCGCGCTGATCGGCAGCCGGCTGCTCGCCACCGCCGACGACACCAGCGCGGTCTGGGTCGCCAAGCGGCCGATCGCGGCCGGGACCGAGTTGGACGAGAACGACCTGACCACCGCGCGGGTCAGATTCCCCGGCGACGTGTCCGAGCGCTACCTGACGACGAGCGTCCGGCTCGACGGGCGGATCGCCCTGCGCACGATCGGCGCGGGCGAGTTGGTGCCGCAGGCCGCGACGGCGGCGAACCGGGACGCGGACCGGCTGGAGGTGCCGCTGGCGGTGGCCGCCGGGCGGATCCCGGCCGACCTCGCGCCCGCCGACCTCGTCGACGTCTGGGTGGTGACGAAGCAGCAGTCCAGGGAACCGGACGACCAGGCCGCCGCGGCCGTGTGGCGCGACGTACAGGTGATCTCGGTGGAGGCGCCGAAGGGTTCGGTGTCGTCCGCGCAGCGGCAGGTCCTGATCGGGCTGGACCCGAAGCAGACCGGTTCGCTGGCCACCGGGCTCCAGCGGATCGGCGCGGGCGAGCCGCTGCTGGTCAGGCGGGCACACTGATGGCCGTGCCGGTGCTTCTCGCCGTCACCGGTGCGCCCTGGGAGGCCGACGTGGTCCGCCGCGCGGAGCGGGCGCCGAACGTCCGGGTGGTGCGCCGCTGCGTCGACGTACCCGATCTGCTCGCCGCGGCGACGACCGGGCAGGCCCGGGCGGTCGTGCTGGCCGAGGACCTGCCGAGGCTGACCGCGGACGCGGTCGCGATGTTGCACGCCCGCCGGATCGCAGTCCTCGCGCTGGTCGACCCGGACGCGCCGGCCGGCGAGGACCGGCTGGCACGGATCGGGATCGAGCGGATCCTGCCCGCCGATGTGGCCGCCGAGGACCTGGCCCGGGCGATCGCTGACGCGGTCGAGTTCGGACCATCGCCGGCCACCACGCACTTCGCCGGCGGGTTCGTGCCGCAGACGGGTTCGGCACCACCTGACGCCGAGACCGGTGAGGACCCGCCCGGCACCGGGCGGCTGATTGCGGTGTGGGGTCCGACCGGGGCGCCCGGACGTACCACGGTCGCGATCGGGCTGGCCTCCGAACTAGCCGCGCTTGGCATGTCGACGCTACTGGCCGACGCCGACGTGTACGGCGGCACCGTCGCCCAGTCGCTCGGCATGCTCGACGAGACGTCCGGGCTGGCCGCCGCGGCCAGATCCGCGGGCGGCGGCTCACTCGACGTAGCGGTGCTGGCCCGGCAGTCCCGCCAGATCAACCCGCACCTGCTCGTCCTCACCGGGCTGAGCCGCGCCGACCGCTGGACCGAACTTCGGCCGACGGCGATCGAGTCGGTCTGGTCGGTCGCCCGGTCGCTGGCGCCGTGCACGGTGGCCGACATCGGGTTCTGCCTCGAGAGCGACGAGGAGATCTCGTTCGACACGGTGGCGCCGCGCCGCAACGGCGCCACCCTGGTCACGCTCGAGCAGGCCGACGAGGTGGTGGTCGTCGGTGCCGCCGACCCCGTGGGTCTGACCAGGCTGATCCGTGCGATCCACGAGCTGCGCGTGGTGGTGCCATCGGTCGCCACCAGGGTGGTGGTGAACCGGGTCCGCTCCGGCCCGCTCGGCCGGTCGCCCGCCGAATCCGCCGCCGAGGCCCTGAGCCGGTACGCCGGGGTGCAACCCGCCGTCTTGCTCCCGTTCGACCAGGCAGCCTGCGACACGGCACTCACCCGCGGAAGCACGCTGGTCGAGGCGGCTCGGTCGAGCAAGCTGCGCAAGGCGCTGCAGCAGTTCGCCGCAGGTGTAGCGGCCGACTTGCTGAAGTAAGCGATCTGCTGGAATGACCCGCATGGAGGAAAAGCCGCGCGGGCTGCTGGTCGACTGGGGTGGCGTGCTCACATCCGGGCTGCCGGATGCGATGCGCGCCTGGGCCGAGGCCGACGGGATCGACTACGACGCGTACTACACCGCGGTCACCGACTGGCTCGAGACCGGCATGCTCGAGGCCGAGCTGAACCCGATCCACGCGTTGGAGCGCGGCCAGATCGCAGTACCCGACTTCGAGCGCAAACTCGCCGCCGTGCTGCGCCGGGCGGACGGCGGACCGGTGCCGGCCGAGGGTCTGATCGGGCGGATGTTCGCGCATTTCCAGCACCAGCCGCAGATGTCGGCGCTGGTACGGCGGGCCCGGACCGCCGGGATCCGTACCGCGCTGCTGTCGAACTCGTGGGGCAACCGGTACCCGCGCGACACCTGGGACGGCATGTTCGACGCGATCGTCATCTCCGGAGAGATCGGGATGCGCAAGCCGGAACCGGATATCTACCGGTACGCCGCGGAGGCGGTCGGGCTGGTGCCGAACCAGTGCGTGTTCGTCGACGACATGCGGCGCAACGTCGCCGGCGCGCAGGCGGTCGGCATGCGCGGGATCCACCACATCGGGTACGAGGACACCCGCCGCGAACTGGAGACGCTGTTCGGGTTGGACCTGCGCTGAGCCGGCGGCACCCCTGGTAAGGTCGCCGCGAACGAGAGCGCGAGCACGCGGACCCCGCTACGGCACGACCGCCCGGGCTCTGTGCCCCGCCCTCGGACCCGTAGAGCAAGGATGCCGGTACGTGACGTCGACGACCGACCGGGCAACGACCCCGCAAGCGCCGAGCCGCTGGTTGTGGATCGCCGCCGTCGTGCTGGCGGTCGTGCTCAGCGGCGCCGGGCTGATCACCGCCGACGCACACGGGATGATCGACCTCAAGGTGTACCGGATGGGCGGGTCGGCACTCCTGCACGGCGACTCCCTGTACGGCGCCCGGCTGCCCGGCTTCGGCCTGCCGTTCACCTATCCGCCGTTCGCGGCGATCGCGATGATTCCGTTCGCGGCGATGCCCTGGATCCTCTCCGGCGTGGTCTGGACCGCCATCGCGGTGCTATGCCTGGCCCAGATCTGGCGCGTCTCCCTCTACTCCGCGTGGCCGGGGCTGCGGACCTGGAGCGCGCGCAGGCGCGCCGCCTTGCTGATCGTTGTCACCTTGTTGTCGCTGCCGCTGGAGCCGGTACGCGAGACCCTCCTGTTCGCGCAGATCAACCTGCTCCTCGTGGCGATGATCCTGACCGACCTGGTCGCCCGGCCGCGGGGGCGATGGGCCGGTGCACTGGTCGGGGTCGCGACCGCGCTCAAGCTCACGCCCGTGCTGTTCATGGTGCTGCTGGTGGTCACCCGTCAGTGGCGGTTGCTGCGTAACGCTGTACTCGGGTTCGCAGCCGCCGTGGCGATCGGCTTCGTGGTGGTGCCGAACCAGTCCTGGGACTACTGGACCCACGTGGTCGCGGACTCGGGCCGGATCGGCAACCCCGAATTCGCGTCGAACCAATCGGTGACGGGGTTCGTGTCCAGGCTGATCGGTACGGACTCGCCGGCGCTGAAGCCGTTGTGGTTCGTGATCGCCTCCGCGATCGCCCTGCTCACGTTGTGGATCGCACGACGCTACTGGTACGCCGGGGACCGGCTGACTGCCGTCTCGGTCTGCGCTCTGGGTGCCCTGTTCGCCTCGCCTGTCTCGTGGAGTCATCACTGGGTGTGGGTGATGCCGATCGGCGTCGCCCTTATTGCCGTGCTGCGCCGGCGCACTGGATCCTGGCGCCCGGCGGCGATCGCGGGCGGGCTGTGGTTCGCCATGTTCGAGATCGGGCCGATCTGGTGGCCGCCGAACCGGAACGGCCGGGAGCTTGATTGGACGTTCTGGCAGGCCGTTTCGGGCAACGCGTACCTGATCGCCGGGTTGGCCGCCCTCGCGGTACTCGGCTGGGCCAGCCCGGCACGACGACCTCCCGAGGCCGACGAGCTTCAGGCCGCGAAGAGCAGCAGCAACCCGCCGATGGTGTAGCCGACCATCACAATCAACAGCGGGACCTGGCCTGCCAGCGCGGTACGGCGCGGGAACAGTTTCACGGCACGGTCGTGGGCCGACACGACACCGAGCACGTGCCCGGTCACCACGGCGGCCACCTGTGTCGTGGCGATCGCCGTGCTATGGGTGGTGATCTCCGTGTTCAGCCCGAGCAGGCCGGTGCCGAACACGTTCCAGCCCCTGCTGAGCGGATCGCTGAGCAGGATGATGGTGCGCTGTCCTTCGAGGATGAACAGCGTCAGGTAGTGCGCCACGACGTACCCGCAGGCGATCGGTACGACCGAGTGCGCGAACAGGCCCGGCAGATGCGTACGCGAACTGCGCGACAACCGTCCCGCCAGCAGCGTCGCGCCGGAGAACGTCAGGAACACGACGAGCATGAAGCCGAGCAGCGCGACCGTGCCGAGCAGGGTCATCGAGTAGCCGGAGTTCTGCGCCCACGAGATCCAGGCCGTCGAGTTGCTGAACCCGTCGTACGCCGTGGACCCGAGCAGCGCGGCTACCATGCCGACCAGCCCGGCCACCGGCTTGAGCCCGTCGAGGTTCTCCAGCGGACGGCGTACCACCAGGGCACCGTCGATACGCCGGCCGAACGGCGACAGCCGCGCTATCAGCGTGGCGTACGCCTCGAACGGGTCGGCCGCGGCGAACCAGCGGTTACCGAACAACACCGACCCGAACAACTGGATCACGACGTACAGCGCCAGCCAGGCCTGCAGCACCGGCAGCGTTGCCCGGTCCGGCTCAACCAGTTCCAGCCAGGTGAACGCGTAGATCCCGGCGACCGCGGGCCAGATGCCGACCTTCGGCGACAGCGTCAGCAGGCCTTCGGCGGGATCGTGCCGGAGCAGCTTGCAGGCGAGCAGGTGCAGGGTGCGTAGCGGGTTCAGCGTCCGCCAGACCGGACCGAACAGCAGCGAGATCGGAACCAGCCCGACCCAGACCAGGATGTACACGATCCCGAAGATCGGGTTCGTCAGCCGGTCGACGCCGAACAGCAGCGCCATCCCCGCGTACAGGGCGATGGCCAGGCCGAGCAGTCGGACCAGCCACCGAAACCATGCCGAGTCGACGGCACGGGTCACCGCCCGCGGCAGCGCGGCCCCGGATGCGTCGCCGCGATACTTCGGCTCGCGCCAGGCCAGGCCGAGGATCAGGAACGACAGCGCGATCGCCGCCGCGGCACCCGCGACGGCCAGGCCGAACGGGATCGGCAGGTCCTGGCGCCCGCCGATGCCGTGCAGCGGTATGAGGACCAACCGGGCGGTCTGAGTGGTCACGAGACGATCAGCTTGGCGACGAGCTTGCCGCTCTCGTGCGTCTCGATCTCGAAGGTGCCCTTGGTGTCGGCGGTGAAGGTCACGCTGCCGGGCTTGCCGGGCTGCAGCTCGACCTCCTTGTCGTACCCGTGAATGTGCAGCTCGTCGGCCTCGTCACTGGTCACGGTGACCATCACACTCTGGCCCTGCTTGGCCTTGACCGTCTGCGTGTTCGGCGTGATCTTGCCGCCGGCAACCGTCGCGGTGATCACCACGTCGGCCTGAGCGGCGGTGCTGGCCGGTCCGCTCGGGCTGACCGGCGGGGACGATGGCGCCTGGCTCGCGAGGGTGGTCGGAGTGCCGCCGGACACCGGCTGATCGTCACCGCCGCAGCCGGCCAGCGCGAGCAGGGCCAGGGCCGGGAGCAGGACGGACGCCCTACCGCGGGCAAAACGCATGGACCGAGCCTTTCAGAGGACGTACCGCATCGTCGTACCGGGTCGCCGCCGGGAGGAGCGCGCTCTGTGCCGCGGCTCACACGGTGGGCAAAGGGCTGCCCATCAGTTCCATACGAACACGTCCGCGGGCTTGTTCCCGGCTAATGTCACAGCTGTCTGGGACACTCGTTGAACACCTCGATCCCGAGCAGGAAGGTGGCCGATGCCGGACCGGTTGTCCTCACTGGACCTGACCTTCCTGGCCGCGGAGAGCGCCGAGACGCCGATGCACGTCGGCACGGTCGACATCTTCGAGCCGCCGGGCGAGGGGTTCGACTACGAGAGCCTGGTGGCCCTGATCCGGGACCGGATCGCCTTCGTGCCGCGGTACCGGCAGCGGGTGCAGCAGGTGCCGGGCCGGTTCGCCGGCCCGGTGTGGGTGGACGACGAGGAGTTCGACATCACCTTCCACGTCCGCCGCTCGGCGCTGCCGCGGCCGGGGACGCACGAACAACTGCTCGAGCTGGTGTCGCGGATCATGTCGCGCCGGCTGGACCGGGATCGTCCGCTGTGGGAGATGTACCTCGTCGAGGGGCTCCGGGGCGGCCGGTTCGCGGTGGTGGCGAAGTCGCACCAGGCGCTGGTCGACGGCAGCGGCACGGTCGACATCGGCCAGGTCGTGCTCGATTCGACCGCGCACCCACGCGAGACGCCGCCGGATTCCTGGCAGCCGCAGCATCCGCCGTCCGCGCTCGAGTTGCTCGCGGGGGTGTTCGCGGACGCGATGCGCTCGCCGACGGCCGTACTCGAGATGGCCCGCGCCGAGATGGCCTCGCTGACCGGCTCGACCTCGGTGCGCGAGGTGGTCGACGACGTGGTCGGCTCGCTGGTCGCGCAGCGGCGGGTGCAGGAGAGCGCGCTGCGGGTGCGGACCACCGGGCAACGCCGGTTCCTCACTCTGGACACGCCGCTGAAGGACTACCGCGCGGTCCGGGCGATGCACGGCGGCACGATCAACGACGTCGTCCTGGCCGTGGTCGCGGGCGGGTTGCGGGCCTGGATGATGACTCGCGGCGAGAGCGTCACCGCGACCCGCGCGGTTCGCGCGATGGTGCCGATGAGCATCCGGGACGCCGACGGCGAGCCGACCTCACTCGGCACGCAGGTGATCGCCTCGGCGGTGACGTTGCCGTTGGGGGAGAACTCGCCGGTGATGCGGCTGCACCAGATCTCGTACCAGACCAAGGTGCACAAGGACACCGGCCGGGCCGTCGGAGCCCGGGCCCTGGTCGATATCGCCGGGTTCGCGCCGACCACCCTGCACGCGCTCGCCGCGCGGGTGGCGACGTCGAGCGTGCGGCCCACCGACGACGTGGTGATCTCCAACGTGCCCGGTCCGCAGTTCCCGCTCTACGCGGCGGGCGCGCCGATGAAGGCGTCGTACCCGGTGGTCCCGCTCAGCAACGGACAGGCGCTCGCGATCGGCGCGACGTCGTATGACGGGCAGCTGTTCTTCGGACTGAACGCCGACCGCACCGCGATGCCGGACCTGGCGGTGCTCGCCCAATGCCTGCGGGACGCGCTTGACGAACTGGTCGACACCACCACGGGCAGCCGGAGCCGGGCGGCACGTGGCCGGCGGAGCGAGCGGAAGACGAGGACATGAGGGTCTACGTCCCGTCCACACTGCCGCGGCTCGCGTCCTTGCTCGGCTCCGGATCGGTCCCGCCCGGTCCCGCGTACGCGGTCACACCCGCGCTGCGTGAGTGGTACGCCGACGGCTCGGACGAGGAGCTTGAGTACGCAGCCCTCACCCGGGCCGCCCGTGCCTCGCTGGACCTGCTCGCGGCCGACGGCGCGCCCGGGCCGGCCAGACGGGTGGTGCTGGCGGTCGACGCCGAGCCGCTGCGGACGGCGGCCGAGCTGGGTGACGCTGAGGTGACGCTGACCGACCCGGTGCCGTGGCCGAGGGTGGCCGCCGTCCACGTCGACGCGCTCGAGGCGACCGAGGTGATCGAGGCCGCGCTGGCGGTCTTGGACGCGGCCCGCGACGGCGACGAGGACGCGGTGTTCGCGGTCGAGGTGTGCGAGGGCGAAGAATTGCTCTGGTACGCGACCCAGGAGGTGCCCGACCTGTTGACCGAGGTCGGTGTACGCGTCGACGGTCCGACACAGAGGAGCTGATGGCGATGCAGGCGATCTGGAAGGGGGCCATCTCGTTCGGGATGGTGACGATCCCGATCAAGGTGTACTCCGCTACGGAGGAGAAGGACATCTCCTTCCGCCAGGTGCACGTCGCCGACGGCGGGCGGATCCGGTACAAGCGGGTCTGCCAGGAGTGCGGGAAGGAGGTCCCGTACTCCGACATCGGCAAGGGGTACGAGATGCCGGACGGGCGAATGGTGGTGCTCGAGCCGGAGGACTTCGCCGACCTGCCGCTGTCGACGAAGAAGGTCATCGACGTACTGGAGTTCGTGCCCACCGACCAGGTCGATCCGCTCTATCTGGGCAAGGCGTACTACCTGGCCGCGGACGGTGGTCCGGGTGCCAAGCCGTACGTGTTGCTCCGCGACGCCCTGTCCGGCTCGGAACTGTACGCACTGGTGAAGGTAGCGCTGCGGTCGCGGGAATCGCTGGGCCTGTTGCGATCTGTGGACGACGTGCTCGTGCTACAGGTGATGCTGTGGCCGGACGAGATCCGCGATGCGTCGTTCGCCGCGCCGGACGAGGACGTCGACGTCCGGCCGCAGGAGAAGGCGATGGCCGAGTCGTACATCGACACCCTGCGTGGCGACTTCGACCCGTCGCAGTACACCGACGCGTACCGCGAGGCGCTGGAGCAGGTGGTCGAGGCCAAGGCCGGCGGGATGCCGCTGCCGGAGGTCGAGGAAGAGGAAGCCGACACCGCCCAGGTGGTCGACCTGGTCGCGGCGCTGCGCGCCTCGGTCGAGGCGGCCAAGAAGCGCCGGGCCGGCGGTGGTGGGGCCGCGGAGGAGAAGCCGGCCAAGAAGGCGCCCGCGAAGAAGGCCGCGGCGAAGAAGACAGCGGCCAAGGCAACGGCGAAGAAGGCCGCCAAGAAGGCGCCGGCAAAGAAGACCGCGGCGAAGAAGGCGTCCAGCGCCCGCAAGAGCGCCTAGGACACGCCCTGGCTCAGCAGGTCGGGGAGCCGGCCGGCTACCGTCATGCGCTCAGGCAGGCGCGCGACCAGGCCGGGGACGAGATGGTTGCCCAGAGCTACTTCCTGGGCGGTGGCCGGGCGGATCCCGAGTGCCCGCTCGGCGTTGAACGCGATCCAGTCCAGGCCCGCCATCAGCTGTGGCCCGAGGTCGGCGGGTTCGATCGTGGCATCTGTACCGCCGGCCGCGCGATAGCTGCCGACAACAGCGCGGGCGATGTCGAAGCGCGTCCAGTCCGCCATCGAGAGCGCGACGTCGGCGAGTTCGCGTACCGGAACCTGCGGAGCACAAACGTCCCAATCGCACAGCACCGGACCGCCGGCCGCGACGATCACGTTCGTCTGGTCAAGGTCGCCGTGGCTCATCACCTCCGCCTCCGGTCGCGGAACAGTTGTCCTGGCCAGGTCGGCCATGGCCGCGACGGTGTCGCTTGCCTCGGCCAATTGGCTGCTCCAGGAGGCGCCGAGCCGCTCGGACTGCTCGACCAGTTCGGGCCATCGGTCGGCGGTGACGGTGTCATGGCCGGGGAAGAGGGTGCGATCCGACGTCGGTACGCGCAGGCCGTGCAGGGTGGCCAGGACTCGCCCGGCCCAACGGGCCACGGATGCGCTGACAGGTCCTGGAGGAGGTCGCCTGCCGTGCACCCAGCGATGGACGCGGACCGGTACGAGCTGCTCGGACCGCACCGGCTCGCTGCGATCTCTGATGCCGGTACGGCGGGCCGGATCGACCCAGCCGAGCCAACTGCCATCGAGTGGATTCGCGACCGGTTGCGGCATCGGCACACCGGCGGCATACGCGATCTGCTCGAACCTCCATGCCTCGTCGAGCCAGTCCCGCCAGCGTGGGTCGCGCCATGGGTCGAGCAGTTGCTTGACGGCGTACTCCCCGGTGTCGGTGGCCAGCCGGAACACGCTGTTCGACCAGGCGCCGGCGACGACCCGCATCGAGACCACCTCGGAGCCGAGCCGGAAGACCCGCGTCACCGCGGCGGGCGAGGGCCGCGGTCGCGACCCGAGCTCGCCCGCGTCCATCTCACACCGGCTGACCCACCCGCACCCGCTCGCCATCCCCGGCGCCCAAGCGCACGAGAGGCTGGCCGTCGGTCGGGCCGGTACCTGCCGGTTGATCACCCGGTGCCGGCGGGCGATGTGGTGGGGCGGTGCGGGCGAGGAGGGTGGCGAGGTGCCAGCGGAAGGCGGCGAAGATGCGATCGGTCAGTGGGGCTCGATACTGTCCTTCCGGGAGCTGTTGCGCGGTCAGATCAGGCATGGCTATAGTCGAACATATGTTCGATCACACGGTCAAGGGCCGTTGCCTCTGCCGGATCAGAGCCGGCAGAGGCAGCCTTCCTGACAGCCGAAGTCGTTGGACGCGAGGTCGGCAAGCTGCCGTCCGCCCAGAGGGATGTCGAGCGCCCACCGGGTGGCGACGTGACCGATGACCAGCACCCGGCGACCCGGCCAGCACAGCGCTAGGTCGCCGAGGAAGCGGGCGCCCAGCTCTCCCCGTCCGGATACGGCGTCTTCAGGTGGTGCCGGATCCGGGGGCGGACGACCTCGAGCGCCGCAGGTCGGAGCTGAACCCAGCGTGTGGAGCCAGCGAACGTGGATCAGGCGCTGCGCGTGACCTGGACAGGCGGGTCGACGAAGACGGCGGAGCCGCAGGTCACGCAGATCCATTCGCCGGGCTCGTCGGTGTCCGCGTCGATCTGTTCGAACAGCATCACGGTCTCGCACAACGCGCAATACCGGGCGTCCTCGCCGACCAGCGCCTGCAGGTCCCGGGTGCGATGTGTTCTTCGCACGGAGATACCTCCCTGAGGTGACACCTCTTCGCCTCAGCGTCCCATCCACAGGTCGGCGAAGCCGTCAGCGACACGGCGTTGAACAACCTGTTGCTGCGTTGAACACCGCAGACCGTGTTCAGAGCAGCAACAGACTGTTCACGGCCTAGGACTTGGTGTCGTGCCAGGACTGGGCGATCTCCTGCTCCTTGACCATGGACGATTCGATCGCCTCGGCGAGGTAGGGCTCGACCTTCCTGCCGATCAGCGGTACCGCGACCTTGACGTCGAGGTCAGCCGTCTGCAGGGTGCCGCCGCCGGTCGGGGTCAGAGCCGCCGTACCGGTGAAGGAGGCTGGGGTGCCGCGGATCTCGCCGCGTACGTCGGCGGTCCGGCTGCCGTCCGTGGCCGGTGCGTGCCAGGTCTCGGTCTGGACGACGGTGGTGGTTGCGCCGACGAACCTCTTGGCGAAGTCCGGGAACCGGTCGGTGGCCAGTTCGCGCTCGACCCGTACGACCACGTCGCTGCCCGACTCGGTCACGCTCACGTCGTACGAGACTGCGTGCGTCGCCTTGCAGGCGGCCTCCCGGAACGCAGGGTCGGACATGATCGTGAAGACCTCGTTCGGGGATGCGTCGTACGTGGTGGAGAGCTTGAGATCCATGGCCGACATCATGCACCACCGCTCAGCCGACCGGTCCGGTCACGGGTGGGGCGTACTCACCATCCGGTGGTTATCCTCGGCGCGTGAGCACGCTGAGCGGACCGGAGCCGACGCCCGCACAGGTGGCGGCCCAGTGGGACGGCGTCGACATGCGGTTCGGCGAGGAGGGCGGCCGGCTGACGTATGGCAGCTACCTCCGGCTTTCCGACCTGCTGGACCAGCAGCGACCGGAGTCGGATCCGCCGGCGCACGACGAGCTGCTGTTCATCACGATCCACCAGGCGTACGAGTTGTGGTTCAAGCAGATCCTGCACGAACTGACTACCGCCCGTACCGCGATGGGCAGCGGCGAGCTGTGGTGGGCGCAGCACCTGCTGCGCCGGGTGCACGTGATCGAACGCGTGCTGATCGAGCAGGTCGACATCCTCGAGACGATGACCCCGCAGGACTTCGGCGAGTTCCGGCAGCGGCTGGCGCCGGCGAGTGGATTCCAGTCGGTGCAGTTCCGCGAGATCGAGTTCGTCTCCGGCGCGAAGGACCCGTCATTCGTACGCCGTTTTCGTGGGCTGACCGATGCGGAACGAGCCCGGCTCGACCGCCGGCTGGCCGAGCCGACGTTGTGGGACCAGTTCGTCGGCGTCATCGCTGCGGCCGGGTTCGGCACCGGCACCGACGAGGAGATCCGCGAGGCGCTGCGCAAGGTCGCACACAATCGCTCGGAGTACGCCGAGATCTGGGAGCTCGCCGAGGCGCTACTCCAACACGACGAGCTGGCCGCGGAGTGGCGGGCCCGGCACGTCGTGATGGTCGAGCGGATGATCGGCACCAAGCCCGGTACGGGCGGTTCCTCCGGCGCGCATTACCTGCGCAGCCGGCTCGGCCTGCGCTACTACCCCCTCCTCTGGGACATCCGCACCACCCTCTGACGGCTCACCGCGACAGCGCGTCCTGCAAGGCCCCCGTCGCCGAACCGGGCCCAGACTGACCGCCGACCATCTTCTCGTGCACGCGCTGTCCGGTAGCGATCACCTGAATGCGGTCGCGCAGACCCTGTAGTGCGTGCGAGCTCAGCTGTGCGGCATGTTCGCCGAACCAGGGGTCGAGCGCGGCCACGCCAGGGGACAGTCGGGCCTGGAATCGGGCACGCCGCGCGGGCGGCAACGGCGGCCGGACTCTGATGCACTCGGAGGCGTGAAGGTCTACAGCGATTCGGCCGGGCAGCGGTTCGGGCAGTTCATCGGCGACGTGATGCTCGGGTGCTGGGTGGTGGTGTGCGTCTCGCTCGGTCTGGTCGTGTACCGGTTCACCGACGCGCTCGGTACGCCGGGCCGCAAGGCCGCCGCGGCCGGTGACAGCCTGGCCGGCGGGTTGCGCGACCTGGCCGACCCGGCCGGTGATGTACCGGCCGTCGGTGACAAGCTCCGGGCGCCGATCGACGGTGCGGCCGGTGCCGCCGACCGGCTGGCGCAGGCCGGACGGGATCAGGCACACGCGGTCGAGCAACTCGCGATCGTGCTCGCGCTGGTGACCGCCGGGTTGCCGATCCTGTTCGCCGCGCTGATCTGGCTACCGCGGCGGATCCGCTTCACCCGGCGGGCGACCGCGGCGCAGAAGTACATCGACTCAGCGGCGGACCTTCGGCTGTTCGCGCTGCGGGCGATGGCCAACCAGCCGATGCACCGGCTGGCCAAGATCAGCGACGATCCGGTCGGCGCGTGGCAGAACGGCGACGCCGTCGTGATCGACGAACTGGCCACACTCGAGCTCCGCGCGACCGGGCTGAAACCGCCACCCAGGTCGTAGGCCGTATCCGGCGCGGCGCCCCGCGGCGAGGCCAGGATCCCGCAGACAAGGCAAGGGGATCTACGCTCGACGCATGGCCCGGGTGGTACTGGTCGAGGACGACGACGCGATCCGCGCGTCGCTGACGCGCGCCCTCGGTGCGGCCGGCCATGCTGTCACCGCCGTCGGCTCCGGTCTGGACGGGATCTCGGTGGCTGCCAAGGAGCAGCCGGAGGTCGTGCTGCTCGATCTCGGCCTGCCCGACCTGGACGGGCGCGACGTGCTGGCGATGGTGCGCTCGGTCAGCGACGTACCCGTGATCGTGGTGACGGCCCGCGACGACGACCCGAGCGTGGTCCGGTTGCTCGACGCGGGCGCCGACGACTATGTGGTCAAGCCGTTCACCGCCTCGCACCTGGACGCCCGGATCCGCGCGGTACTTCGGCGTACGGGCGCGCCGGACCGGGCCGAGCCCGCCCTCGCCGTCGGCGGGCTCCGGATCGACCCGCGCAGTCGCGAGGTGACCGTCGACGGTCAGTCGGTCGATCTGACCCGCAAGGAATTCGACCTGCTATTGGCGCTGGCCCGCAAGGCCGGGCAGGTCGTCACGAAGCGCGAACTTCTCGCCGAGGTGTGGCAGTTGCCGTGGGGCGGTGGTGACCGGACGGTTGATGTGCACCTGTCCTGGCTGCGACGCAAGCTCGGCGAGAGCGCGGCCGAGCCGCGGTACCTGCACAGCGTCCGCGGCGTCGGCGTCAAACTGGCCGTTCCGGAGCCGTGACATGCGGCGCCGGATCCTCGTACTCACGGTCGGGCTGACCACGCTGGTGGTGCTCGCCTTCGCCATACCGCTGGTGTTGCTGCTGCGGCAGGCCGCCGAGAACGACGCGCTTGCTCAGGTCCGGTACCAGGCGGAGAACATCGCGTTCTTCGTCGGCCGGGAGTGGGCGCACCCGGGTTCGATCGCCAGCTATATCCAGCACGTCAGCGAGGACCACCCGGGCGTGACGCAGGTCCTGCTGCCCGGCGGTGTGAAGGTCGGCGACGACCTGCCG
>JBKPSJ010000154.1:0-5358 GCA_046765875.1 Actinomycetota bacterium | reverse complement strand
GCGGCGTACCAGCTTGCGCTCGACCCGTACCCGGTCGTCCAGGCCCAGGGCGAGCTCGACGTCCTCGCCCGGCGCCCACACCGGCAGGGCCGCCGACCCGACGAAGTCGGCCTCATGAAAGACCGAGGCCTTGCCGGCCGGGAGGGCGTGCTGCGACGAGTTGACCACGGTCGCGCGCAGATGAACATCGGTCGACCGCACAGGTGCGGTGATGTAGTCGAGCTCAGCGTCGAGGCCGATCGCCGCGATCGTCGCCCGGTGTGCGGCGCCGTCGGCCGGGACCGCGACCGGCCGGGTCGGGGTGTACGACGCGGCGGCCATACCCTGCTCGACCGTCGCCTGAGCCTCGACCATCGGCGCGGCGGCGAGCGCCACCTCGGACTCACGCGCGCTGTCCATCGCCATCGCGCCGAGGGGCGCTGCCCGGCCCCTCGGTGCAGCGGCGGGCGGTGGCATCGGCACCGGCGGGCGGTACCGGTCCAGGTACCAGGGCTCCAGCTCGGGCACCCTCTCCGCCGCGGCCGGCCGGGCGGTCGACAGGGTCAGCTCGCACTCGGGCCAGTCCTCGCCGGTGTGCTGGGTGACCAGGCCGTACCAGTTCAGCGTCATCCGCTCGCCGGTCAGCCGGACGTCGTACGAGGAGGTCCAGCCGGCGCCGGCGACGACGTAGGAGAGCTCGATCTCGACCTCGGCATCGGTCTCGACCTCGAGCGCGACCGCGGCCGACTGCCGGTCCGGCACGCGCTGCTGCGCGATCGCGGCCAGCCGGCGCTCGGCTGCTGCCAGCCGTTCCTCGGCCTCGATCCGCTGCTCGGCGAGCTCGCGGCGCCGGGACCGTACGCCGGCCAGCCGGGTGGTCAGCGACTCGGTGAAGCCGGAGACATCGGCGCTGCCGTCCCCCGAGGCCAGCGCGCGGGCGAAGCTCTTGCCGGCCCGGTGGGCGAGTTGCTCGAGGAAGGTGTCGAGCTGGGCCTGCACCTCGTCGGCGTCGGCGATCGTGCCGACCTCGGCCTCGGCCTCGCGGCGCTGCCGCTCGAGCTCGGCCACGGTCTGGTCCGGCGCCTGCGGGTGGTGCCGCATCGCGACATCCACGCCGAGCACGGTGGCCGGACCACGCCCGGCCACCCGGACGGAGTCGCTCTGCAACCCCAGCGGCAGCGGTTCGACGTACACGGTCTGGTCTCCGGCCGGGACGGTGATCCGGCCGCGACGGGTGATGCGGGCCCGGTCCGGGTACACCGCGACGGCGACGATCGGGGCATCGAGCACGAGTTCGTCCATGCCGCCGACAGTAGCCCGCGTTCGGGAGCAGTCGCGTCCGAAGAAGCGGTGCGGAATCAGCCTCACTTCAGCGATCGCACCGCCGGAGAACCGGCCCAGACGGCCTGGGCTGTTTACGGATGGTGCTGGTCACATATCTCGCGTGAGCCGGCTCACTGCCTGTGTACGATGCGCGCGATTCCGGCCAGGCCGTTCCAGACCATCCGCTGGGCGAAGACCGGAGCCTTGGCCAGCATCAGCGTGGCGTCGTCGCCGTGGTGGACCTCGGCAAGCCTGAGCAGCGGCATCGTCTTCGACGCCAGCCCGATCCGGATCATCGTCTCGAACGGGTCCGGCGGCTCGATCCGTACGACGAAGGTCGCGGGCGCGCCGGAGTTGTTGGCGAAGGTGTGCGGCGTTCCGGGCTCGACCACCGCGGACTCGCCCGCGCCGTACAGCCGCCAGTCCCGGTCGGACCGGATCGCCAGTTCGCCATCCATGACCCAGAACGACTCGCGCTCGCGCAGGTGTATATGCAGGGGTGGTCCCTTGGTCCCCGGCGGGAGTACGGTCTCCAGTTCGACCAGAGCGCCCTCGGTCTCCGCGGCGGTACGCAGGAAGCGGATCCGCGCATCCCTCGGCCCGACCAGGCGGCGGTCATTCCCCATGGGCCGAGCCTGGCACAGTGGCCACATGATCGTTGCTTTCAGCATCAGCCCTGGAGTCTCGGACGAGTCGGGCGGCGTGAGCGAGGCCGTCGCCGAAGCGGTCCGGGTCGTCCGCGAGTCCGGGCTGCCGAACGAGACCAACGCGATGTTCACCAACATCGAGGGCGAGTGGGACGAGGTGATGGCCGTGATCAAGCAGGCCGTGGACGTCGTCGCCGCGCGGTCGCCGCGGGTCGGACTGGTGCTCAAGGCCGACATCCGGCCCGGGCACGCCGGTCAGCTCAGCGCGAAGGTGGAGCGGATCGAGGAGCGACTTCGCTGAGCACCTCGCGGGCGTGCGCGTACTTCGCCCGCAGCCGCTCCTGCAGCGCCGGATCCAGGCGGGCGAGCCGGTGCGGTGACGAGTTGTCGTCGAGGTCGGCGTACTTGACCTTGAGCGCGAGCGGGTTGGCCGCCACCCGGTGGTAGTAAACGTCGCCCTCGCCCTCCCGCTTGGAGATCGCGTCGACCGCCGCCACCACCTCGGCCGGAAACTCCGTGGCCAGATCGTCCAGTGTTATCGGGGTGTCCTCGACCACGTCGTGCAGCCAGGCGACCATCTCCGCCCCCGGGTCCCCGGCGACTCGCTGCGCCACTCGTTCCGGATGGGTGATGTACGCCGCGCCGGCCCGGTCGAGCTGGTTCTCGTGTGCGGCCATCGCGATCTGCCGGGCCCGTTCGACCAGATCCTGCGGCGTGCCGGTCGGCGTACTGGTCGGCGTCTCGGTCACGGCGAGTCCGGGTCGATCGGTACGTTGATGTCGGTGGGGGCGACTGTGGCGTCGAGCCACCAGCGGCCGTCGCCGGTCGGCGTGCCCTGCACCAGTACGCGCTGCAGGCCGTGGGCGCGACAGATCACCAGCGCCTGGGTCTGCATGGCGAACTCGTACCCCTGGCCCTGGTACGCCGGCATCACCCTGGTGAGCAGGTGTCCGCTGACGTCCTCCAGTTCCCTGGTCAGCCGCATCCGCAGCAGCAGTGAGCCGTAGTAAGTCGGCCCGTCGACGAACCAGTACTCCTTGGCTGGGACCCCGTCGGAGTGGCGCAGTGCGCGCTTGCTGGTGACGTACGCCGGGAAGTCCTTCGCGGCTTGGTTGATCCAGTCCCGCGGCAGGCCTAGCGCGATGGCATTCGCTGTCTCGCCGGCGAGGTACGAGTCCCGGACGGAAACGGTCGGCAAGCTCAGTAACGGCACGGTCTCAGCATGACGCACCGCGGGACCCGGCGGCAGACGGTCGGCTGGCATAGGTTTTCAGGTCATGAGGACCTTGCGTGCCGCCGCCGCCCTCGCGGCCGGACTCATCACTCCCGCCGCGTTCCTTCAGCCGGCCCTGGCCGGCTCCGACCACCACCCGCCGTCGTACGAGTGGACGCTGACCCCGACCGGCAGCACCTCGCAGTTGCGTGGTCTTGCCGCGGTCAGCCGCGACGTCGCCTGGGTCGCCGGCAGTGCCGGTCAAGTGCTACGTACGACCGACGGCGGCCGGCACTGGCGCAACGTCAGCCCGGCCGGTGCCGGGACCATGCTGTTCCGCGACATCGAGGCGTTCGACAGCAGCCGGGCTGTTGCGCTCGCGATCGGCCCGGGCGATGCGTCCCGCGTGTACCTGACCTCGGATGGCGGCGCGACCTGGACCGAGACGTTCCGCAACCCGGACCCGAACGCGTTCTACGACTGCATGGACTTCTTCGATCACCGCAATGGGCTGGCGCTGAGCGACCCGGTGGGCGGCAAGTTCCGGATCCTCGCCACGCACGACGGCGGCCGGACCTGGCAGGTCCAGTCCACCGCCGGGATGCCGGACGCGTTGCCCAACGAGTTCGCGTTCGCCGCGTCCGGCACCTGCCTGGTCGCGGGTCCTGGCAAGACCGCCTGGTTCGCCAGCGGTGGCGACGACCGGCCGCGGGTGTTCCGTACCCACGACGGTGGCAAGCACTGGAGCGTGGTCGACTCGCCGATGGCCAGCGGCGCGGCGGCCGGCATCTTCTCGCTGGCGTTCCGCGACGGCCGGCTGGGTGTCGCCGTCGGCGGTGACTTCCTGCAGCCGGACCAGGCCGTGGACGCGGCCTCGGTGACCCGCGACGGCGGCCGGACCTGGACGCTGGTGCCGTCGGCGCAGGCCCCGAAGGGCTACCGGTCGGGGTCGGCGTTCCTCGCGCACGGGTCGCAGACGGTCTTTGCGGTAGGCCCGTCCGGCAGCGACGTGAGCTTCGACGCCGGCTGGTCCTGGACGCAGTTCGACAGCGGCAGCTTCGACAGCGTCGAGTGCGCGGGCGGCGGCTGCTGGGCATCTGGCATCGGCGGACGGATCGCGCGCCTGACCTGAAACTGCGGACATCCCGTCTCGGGCCGTCGGAGGTAACTCCGGCGGCCCGATTTCTTGAATTACATCAACGTAGTTTGTCAAGACGACGCGCCGTGTGACGGGTGTTATTTCTGTGAAAACTGTTCCCTTTGGGGTTGATGAGCACTACTGTCACGCGTGAGAAACCGTTGTCACGAACCCTGGGGAAGGGGTTCGTGGCCCTGCGGGAAGGAACCAGCCGTGCCGACGCTCACGGGGGCGACACCTGGCAGCCGGAACGCGAACGCGACGAGGACGGGCAAGGCCTTGCTCGCCGGTGTGCTCGCCGCCTCGCTGACCGGGTCGGTCGCCCTGTCCTCAGGTCATGCCGCGGCGGATCCCAGTCCGCCGAAGCCACCGGTCATCCCGTCCCAGTCCGAGGTCGACGCGGCCCGTAAGGCGGTCGGCGACAAGGCCGGCGAGGTGGCCGCGATCGAGAACCAGCTCGCCGCAGCGAACGCCCGGCTCGAGGCGCTCGGCGTGGCCGCCGGCCGTGCCGCCGAGGCGTACAACGGCGCCCTTTACCGGCTGCAGCAGGCCAAGGCCGATGCCGCCGCGGCCACCGTCCGGGCGGCGAAGGCGCAGGCCACGGTCGACGAGCAGGCCCGCCAGATCGGCCGGTTCGCCGCCGCGACGTACCAGAGTGGCGGGCAGCTCGCGCAGCTCGGACCGCTGTTCACCGCCGACGGCCCGCAGTCGCTGCTCGACCGGGCCGGTACGGCGAGCTCGGTGTCGGCGGCGATGCAGGGTGCCTACCTGCGGTACACGGCCTCGAAGGTCGTGGCGAACGCCTTCCGGCTGCAGGCCGATAGGGCGCTCGCCGCGGTCAAGAGGGCGACAGACGCCGCGGCCGATGCCAAACGCAGGGCAGAGGCGGCGGTCGCGGCCCAGTCCGCCGCTGTGTCGTCGATGGGTGCCGAGCGGCACCGGCTGATCAGCCAGCTCGCAACGCTTCGCAACACGTCGTACCAGGTGGCCCTGCAGCGCCAGCGCGGGCTCGAGGAGCTGGCCCGGCAGAAGGCGGCAGCTGAGGCGAAGCGCAAGGC
>JBKPSJ010000153.1:0-3203 GCA_046765875.1 Actinomycetota bacterium | reverse complement strand
GGAACATGGTGAAGCTGAACCCGATCGCGCCGTGGACGCAGGACGACCTGGACGGCTACATCGCCGACAACGGCGTGCTGGTGAACCCGCTGCAGTACGACGGGTACCCGTCGATCGGGTGCGAGCCGTGCACCCAGCGGGTGGCCCCGGGCGAGGATCCGCGCAGCGGCCGCTGGGCCGGTCGCGCCAAGACCGAATGCGGGTTGCACGTATGACGACGACGAGGGTTTCAGAGCTGGACGCGCTCGAGAGCGAGTCGTTGTTCGTGTTCCGCGAGGTGGCCGCAGAGTTCGACCGCGCGGCGTTGTTGTTCTCCGGCGGCAAGGACTCGATCGCCATGCTGCACCTGGCACGCAAGGCGTTCGCACCGGCACGGCCGCCGGTAACGCTGTTGCACGTCGACACCGGGCATAACTTCCCCGAGGTGCTGGCCTACCGCGACCGGGTGGTTGCCGAGCTCGGGTTGCGGCTGGAGGTCGCGTCGGTCGAGGAGTACATCGCCGACGGCCGGCTGCGCGAGCGCGCCGACGGGACCCGCAACCCGCTGCAGACCGTGCCGCTGCTGGACGCGATCAACGGCAACCGGTTCGACGCGGTGTTCGGCGGCGGGCGGCGCGACGAGGAGCGGGCCCGGGCGAAGGAGCGGATCTTCAGCCTGCGCGACGAGTTCGGTCAGTGGGACCCGCGCAACCAGCGCCCCGAGCTGTGGTCGCTGTACAACGGCCGGCACCGTCCGGGCGAGCACGTCCGGGTGTTCCCGCTGTCGAACTGGACTGAGCTGGATGTGTGGCACTACATCGAGCGTGAGCGCATCGAGCTGCCGAGCATCTACTACGCGCACAGCCGGGAGGTCTTCGAGCGCGACGGGATGTTGCTTGCGGTCGGCCCCTATTCGCAGCCGCGGTCGGGCGAGACCGTGTCGGTCCAGCAGGTCCGGTACCGGACCGTGGGCGACATGTCCTGCACCGGCGCCGTACGCAGCGACGCCGCCATTCCGGCCGAGGTGATCGTCGAGGTAGCAGCCAGCGAGCTGACCGAGCGTGGCGCCACCCGCGCCGACGACCGGGTCAGCGAGGCCGCGATGGAGGACCGCAAGCGGGAGGGCTACTTCTGATGAGCACACTGCTTCGGCTGGCGACGGCCGGCTCGGTCGACGACGGCAAGTCCACCCTCGTCGGACGGCTGCTGCACGACTGCAAGGCGATCCTCGCCGACCAGATCGCACACGTGCAGTCGGTGTCCGAGGCTCGTGGCGGTGACTTCGACTTCGCGCTGCTCACCGACGGCCTGCGCGCCGAACGCGAGCAGGGCATCACGATCGACGTCGCGTACCGGTACTTCGCGACCGAGCGGCGCAGCTTCGTGCTGGCCGACTGCCCGGGCCATGTGCAGTACACCCGTAACACGGTCACCGGCGCGTCCACCGCGGACGTGGTGATCATCCTGGTCGACGCGCGGCACGGCGTACTCGAGCAGACCCGGCGGCACCTCGCCGTGTCGGCGCTGCTGCGGGTGCCGCACGTCGTCCTCGCGGTGAACAAGATCGACCTCGTCGACTACGACGAGGCCGTGTTCAAGGGCATCGTCAAGGATGTCGACGAGTTGGCCGACCAGCTCGGCATCACCGGCGGCGTCCAGGCGATCCCGGTCTCCGCGCTGCTCGGAGACAACGTGGTGGAGCCGTCGGAGCAGACCCGCTGGTACGAGGGGCCGACCCTGCTGGAGTACCTGGAGAACGCGACCGGTCGCGACGACGTCTCGGCCCGTCCGTTCCGGTTCCCGGTGCAGTACGTCATCCGGCCCGGTTCTGCAGCAGAGACCGAGCAGTACCGCGACTACCGCGGGTACGCCGGCACGGTTGCCTCGGGCAACGTCAAGGTCGGGGACAAGGTGATCGTGCTGCCGGCGGGACGGCGCACGGAGATCGCCGGGATCGACCGTGGTGCGGTCAGCGGTACGGCACCGGCCGTCGCCGAACAGGCGCGCGCGACCGCCGGCCAGGCGGTAACGCTTCGGCTCGCCGACGACCTCGACGCCGCGCGCGGCTCGGTGATCGTCGCCGCGGACCATTCCCCCTGCACCCGCCGGGAGATGGCCGCGACGGTGTGCTGGCTGGGCGACCGGCCGCTGACCGTCGGCGCCAGGGTGATGATCAAGCACACCACCACCACGGCGCAGGCGATCGTCACCAGGATCGAGGGCGCCCTCGACCTGGACAGCCTGGACGTCATCGACGCCGCCGAGCTGGCTCTCAACGACATCGGCCGGGTGCAGCTCAAGATCGCCGCGCCGCTGGCCGCCGACCCGTACTCGGAGAACACCATCACCGGGTCGTTCCTACTGATCGACGCGCACGACGGGTGGACGCTCGCGGCCGGGATGATCGACGACGAACAAGGGGAACTGCTATGACTGCTCCGGCACTCGTGATCCTCGCGCACGGCAGCCGCGATCCGCGCTCTGCTGCCACCATCCACGCGCTCGCGACGCATCTGCGCGAGCTGCGGGACGACCTGCGAATCGAGTCGTCGTTCCTCGACCACTGCCCGCCCAGCCCGTTCCAGGTGTTCGACAAGTTGGTCGCCGACGGCGTCGAGGAGGCCGTCGTCGTACCGCTGCTGCTGACCAGCGCCTACCACGCCCGGGTCGACGTACCGGCGGTCGTCGACGAGGCACGGTCGCGGTACCCGGAGCTCAAGCTGATCGCGTCCGACGTCCTCGGGTACGACGACTCGCTGCTCGACGTACTCGACCGGCGGATGCGCGACGCGCTGGCGGCGAGCCGGGTGCGCGAACTCGACGCGCTGGTGCTGGCGTCGGCCGGATCCAGCGACAGCCAGGCCAACGCGGCAGTCGCCCGGCTCGCCCGGCTGTGGGGTCAGCGCCACAAGCTGCCGGTCGTGGCGGCGTACGCGGCCGCAGCGTCGCCCACGCCGGCCGAAGCGGTGATGCAGTGGCGGCTGGAGGGCCGCCGGCACGTGGCGGTCGGCTCGTTCTTCCTGGCCCCGGGCGTGCTGCCGGACCGGGCCGAGCAGAACGCGCGGCGCGCCGGTGCGGTCGCGGTGTCGCGGCCGCTCGGGGCGAGCGCGGAGATCGCCCGGCTGGTGCTGCTGCGCTACAGCGTGGCCGGCCTGGCCCTGCTCACCCTCGCCGACCCCGCACCGCGCCCCCACCTGGTCCGCTCCGCCTGACCAGGACCCGCC
>JBKPSJ010000152.1:0-35173 GCA_046765875.1 Actinomycetota bacterium | reverse complement strand
GAACAATATGTCGTCCTGGCCATCCGAGGTGAGCAGCACGATCCCGAGATCCGGGTACCGGTCACGCAGTTCGCGGGCCAGCTGCAGGCCATCGCCGTCCGGCAGCGTGACGTCCAGAGTGACCACATTGGGTCGCATGGTCGCCACGACCCGGGCGGCGTCGGCAGCCCGCGCGACTTCGGCGACCATCTCCAGGTCGGAATGGCTGCCCAGCAGCTGCGCGAGCCCGTAGCGGGTCATCGTGTGCCCGTCGATGGCAACGACCCGGATCGGCGCCGTCGTGTGGTCAAACGTCTCGGTCATGCGGTCCCCAGGCCCCCTCAACTACTTCAGTGACAGAGTGCCACTGGTTTCAAAGCAGTCGCTCTGACCTTGAGATCGAACGTGAGAGACCCTCATTACGCCATTCAACGCAAATGTGATCCTTTTGCGACCTAAGTCACATCCATATGCAGTAATGACTATCGTTGCAGATCCCGGTCGTGGCGGTCGCGCTACTCCGGGCTATGGTTGCCCGGCAGTCAAAATCGGATCAAATCCCGTCAGAAAATCCCGTCAGGAAATCCCGTTAAAAATGACCGGATCGCATCAAAATCGCGTCAGAAAAGACCGGGCAGCAGGGCGGCTGTCCGCGCGCGGTACGCGGCATATGCCGGCAACGCACCGATCAGGACCTGCTCCTCCCGGCGCGCACGGTAGACCTGCAGCGCGACGAGCGTGATCCACAGACCGGCCGCGGCGATGGTGCCCGCAACGATGGCGAGCCCGAGGGAGGACACGATTTCGCCGGTGTAGAGCGGATGCCGAACCCACCGGTATGGGCCGTTCTGAGCGACTGCGCGGGCCTGGGCGATGACCGACAGGTTCCTGCCCAGACTGCGCAGCGACCAGACCGACCATGCCGTGCCGGTGACCAGAAGGATGTCCGCGACCAGCTCTCGCCCTGGGCTTCCGGTACTGCCGGTAAGCATGGGGAAGCTGAACGGGATCAGGGTCGCGATGATCGCCGCTGCGCGAGCAGTGATCGATGTGGTCGTCGCCCGCGCCGGCCCACGTCGCAGATACGCCCAGATGATCAAGGCATAGAAGGCCGCGACCAGGAAGGTTCCGATCCAGCGCAGCGTGCCCGCGAATCCGTCGCCGTGTGAGTGAACCAGAGCGATGCAGTCGGCGATCAGCATCATCGTGGCAGCGGGCACCATGATCAGTCGGCCGACGTCCAGCTTGTGGCGCGCAGGTCTAGGTGTGGCCACCGGCGTAGTGGTGCTGTTGGCGATGGTCATGGTCGGCTACTTTCCGAACAGAACGTGCGCGATGCTGATCACGCCGGGTCCGATAATGACGATGAACATCGACGGGAACAGGCAGAATACGAGCGGAAAGAGGATCTTGACGGGTACCTTCTGCGCTTTCTCCTCGGCGCGCTGCCTGCGCCGCAACCGCATCTCCTTCGCCTGTTCGCGCAGCACGTCCGCGATCGCGATGCCCAACTCGCTGGCCTGCACAAGCGCCGAGACGAATGCTCGCAGCTCGGGCACAGTCGTCCGATTCGTCATCGCGCGCAGAGCCTGCGTACGGGATTTGCCGATCTGGATCTCCTGGAGCACCCTCGAGAACTCTGCGGCCAATGGGCCGGCGGTGTTGCGGGCGACCTGTGCCAGCGCCGCGTCGAACCCGAGCCCGGCCTCGACACAGACCGTGAGCATGTCAAGCGCGTCGGGCAAGGCCTTCTGGATCTTGTCCTGGCGCTTGACACCTGCGTTGTAAAGCAGGACGTCGGGCAGGAAGAATCCCGCAGCCGCGGCCACTGCGGTACCCACGACGAGCAGGCCGATCGTGCGCAACCCGTACAGACCGCCGAGGCCACCGAGGATGAACAAGCCCAGACCCTTCGCGGCCAGGATCCGGTCGGGCGTCCAACCCGATGGGTTGCCCGCGAGGTCGAGTCGGCGCTGCAGCGTCGTGCTGATGCCCGATGGCGACAGGCGCACCGCCAACGCCCGCAGCCACCCAGGGAGCGCCGCGAATGGATCGCGCTTGGGCTCGACGTCGACCGGCGCGCGCTGCGTGTAGTGGTTGTCGATCGTCGTGAGCGCTCTGGCTACGCCGCCCTCAGCGGGCCGCGCGAAGATGCTGAGTACTGCCAGCGCAATGGCGAGACCGAGGGCGGCAAGTCCGCCGATCAAGAGCACGGTCGCGGTCATCTCATGCCTCCACCTTGACCAGGGCGCGGATCCAGAGCGCGCCCACGACGATCAGCCCGACACCGCCGGCGATCATCATGATGCCGAGCGGTGAGTTGAACAGCGGACTCATGTACTGCGGTTTGCTGAATGTCAGCCAGGCGCCGAGCACAATCGGCAGACCGACAATGATGAAGCCGGACAACCGGCCTTCAGCACTGAGGGCACGGACGTGGCGGCGGGTTTGCGCACGTTCGCGCATGGTGTCGACCGTGTTCTCCAGAACCTCGGCCAGGTTGCCGCCGACCTCCCGCTGGATCCTGGTGGCCATCACGACCCAGCGCAGGTCATTGCATTCCATCCGGTCCGCGACGCGGTTGAGTCCGTCCTCGAGCTCGACTCCGATCCTGGTCTCCGCAAGCGCGCGAGAGAACTCGTCTGCCACGGGTTGCGTACCGTCGCGCACGACGGCATCGATGGCCTGCGCCAGCGAGAACCCAGACCGAAGCGATCCGACAATCAGCTGCAGCACGTCCGGGAGCTGCTCACCGAACGCTGCGCGGCGCCGCCCGATGCGAAACCCGAGATACACATGCTGAACGAGCCAGCCGGCGACGAGCCCGGCCGGCACGGCCACCAGGGCGTTGATGCCGGCCAGGGTCAACCCGATCGCTACAGCCGCGCTGCCGCAGAGGACCAGCAACGTCCATTCGGCTGGCTTACGGTTCACGTCGGCGAGATCAAGCCGGTCGGCAAGGCCTTGCTCGGCGCCGCTGGAGCGCAGGGCCCGGCCGACGAATCCGACCGCCGTCCGTGCGGCGGCGCCCTCGGAGGGCCTCGCCTCGGATGCTTCGTGACGAGGTCCGTACTGACTGACCTGCTGGACCAGCCGGCTCGCTCTGGCTTGGTGGCCACCCTGCCGGCGCAGGAGTATCACGACGAGGAAGACCACGGCGAAGACCCCGGCGAGCAGGGCGAGGAGCTGCCAAGACCAGACCACCCGGTGCGGGCCGGCAGGCTGTGCAGCGTTCGAGGCCGGCGTGACTGGGGCAAAGGTCACCGAGGTCCTCGCGCTGACCGAACCGATGGCGATGCGCAGCGTCGCGCGGTGGCCTGCCAGCGATTCAGGCACGTCGACGTCCACCTTTGCGCGCGCGGTGAAGTTTCGCGCTACCGCGGCGAACGCCGCCGTCAACTCACTCGCGTTCTGGGCGGTCAACACCCGCCCGCCCGCGGCCGACGCGATGCGCTGTACAGCAGACTTGTCACCGTTGCCGTACCGGAACGCGACCACGTCAGCCGGGATCTGATCGGCAGCAAGGTTGTCGGTGACCGACCTGAGCGCGGCTGCGCTGGACGTGTCCACACCGTCGGACAGCACTAACAGCCTGCGCTGGGCCGACGGGCCGAGCCGGGCGGCATCGAGCGCCGAAGCGGCTGAGCGGACCGCGTCATACAGTGCCGTGTCTCCACTGGCCTGCACACCAGCGAGTGCCCGGCGTAGCGGAGCGCGGTTCGTGGTGGGGCTGACGACCAGCCGGGGCCGATCAGAGAAGGTGAGCAAGCCCGCCTGAACGTCGCTCGGCAGATCGGCGAGGTAACTCAGCGCGGCCTGACGCGCCGCCGCGATCCCGGAGACGGCCATCGAGCCGCTAGTGTCCATCATGATCATCACCGCGCGCGGCGGGGCCGCTGCCGTCGTCGCCCTGCCGACGGGCGTCACGCGCACGGGCAACGCCGTGCGGTCGGCGTAGACATGAACGGTGCTCGAGTCCAATATTCCCGGCACGTTGGCGGTGGTCAGCACGAAGCTGGCCTGACCCGGGCTGACCTGCACAGAGTCGATCCGAGCAGACGGCTTACCGTCCGCGTACGCCGCGCTCGGCAGGACCACCGCCAGGCCCACGACCACGGTGCCTGTGACGGCGCGCAGCCGGTCGCGTCGCGAGATCGTCATCTGGCGACCTCCTCGAGCCCGAACGTTCGCGGCGGCAGATAGATGCCTCTGTCAGCGAGCCGTTTGAGGAAGCCCGGACGCAGGCCTGTCGATCGCAGCGTGCCGCGGAACTGCCCGTGCTCGTCGAGGCCCGCATGGAAGTCGAACAAGAACAGGTCCTGCAGGGTGATGACCTCGCCCTCCATGCCGCTGACCTCGGTGATGTGGGTGATCCGGCGCGTCCCGTCCTTGAGCCGCGACTGGTGCACGATGAGGTCGATCGCGGAGGCCATCTGCTCGCGGATCGCCCGCTGGGGCAGGTCCACGCCGGCCATCAGCACCATGGTCTCCAGGCGGGACAGCGAGTCGCGCGGGGTGTTGGAGTGGACGGTCGTGATGGAGCCGTCGTGGCCGGTGTTCATGGCCTGCAACATGTCCAGCGCGGCGCCGTCGCGAACCTCGCCGATGATGATGCGGTCGGGACGCATGCGCAACGAGTTGCGCACGAGGTCCCGGATCGCGATCTCGCCTCGCGCCTCGACATTGGCGGGACGCGACTCGAGGCGAAGCACGTGTTCCTGCCGCAACTGAAGCTCGGCGGCGTCCTCGATCGTGACGATGCGCTCGTCATCGGGCAGGAACGACGACAGCACGTTCAGCGTCGTCGTCTTGCCGGAACCGGTGCCGCCGCCGATCAGGATGTTCAGCCGGCCACGAACGCACGCCTTGAGCAACTCGGCGACCGGCGCGGTCAGGGTGCCGAACGAGATCAGGTCGTTGACCGTGAACGGGTCGGCGGCGAACTTCCGGATCGTGAGCAGGGACCCGTCCAGCGCGATCGGCGGAACGACGGCATTCACCCGGCTGCCGTCGGGCAAACGGGCATCCACCATGGGGCTGGCGTCGTCGACCCGCCGGCCGACCCGGGAAACCACCTTGTCGATGGTGCGGCGAAGGTGACTCTCGTCGGTGAACGTCGCGTCGACAGGGACCAGCCGCCCGTCGCGTTCGATGTAGATCTGGTCGTGGCCGTTGACCATGATCTCGGAGACGCCGGGGTCGCGCAGGTAGGGCTCGAGTGGGCCGTGACCGAGGATCTCGTCGGCGACCTCCTGCGCGACGCGCGCGCGGTCCGCGGCGGTCATCGGGGTGTCGTCGGTCTGCAAGACGGCCTGCAGGGTTTGCGTGACCTTCTGTTCGAGTTCTCGCTGGTCGAGATGAGCGTCGTACAGCTTGGGGCCCAATGTCTCCAGCAGACCCTGGTGCACGCTGCGCTTCACGGCGGCGAAGGGGTCGGCATTCCGCGCCGCGTGGCGGGGTATGTCAGCGCTCGCACGCGGACCCGGGGCACTCACGGGCGTGGGTCGGGCCGCCTGGAGATCCTGTCCCGTGCGTGGCTGCAGCTGGGCCAGCCTTTCAGACAGGTTCATCATCGCCTCCGCGCAGCACGGACTGCGGAGATCTTGTGCCGCACAGGCGCGGATTGGCTCAGCAGATGTTCTCGGCTGAACCGGGTGATCGCCTGACTGACCGGATGGTTCGGCGTAGCGATGACGATCGGGGTCCCCTTGTTGATGGAGACGGGCACGGCGCGGCTGGACGGAACCTGGGCGCTGATCGGGCTGCGCACCACGCGCTCGACATCGCTTGACGACAGTCCGACCTTCGAGTCGGAGCGATTGAGCACCACCGAGCGGATGTCGCGCGAGTAGGACAGGAGGTCAAGCATGTCCAGCGTGATCCGCAGGTTCTTGAGCGCCGGTGTGTCAGGCGTGGTCAGCAACACGTGGTGGTCGGAGATATCCATCGCGGTGAGCACGTGCTCGCTGAACTGTGCAGGCGTGTCGATCACGAGGAAGTCGAACATTCCGCGCAGCACTACGAGCAACTCGCCGACCAGGGTGGCAGGCACCCTCTCGGCATCGCCCGGCGTGACCGGCGCCAGCAGCATGTCCAGCCCGGGGCGGTAGGACGTCAGCAACGAGGCCGCGCCTGTGGTGTCGACATGGCCGGCCATGGTCAGCGCGTCGCTGAAGGTGCGCACCGGGTCGAGCTGAACACTGATCGCCAGATCGCCGAATGCGAGGTCGAGGTCGACTGCGCACACCCGATGGATGCCGTCCGCGGCCAGCGCCGCGGCAAGGTTGGTCGCGAAGGTGGTCTTGCCGCAACCGCCCTTGGCGGAGAACACGGTGATTACCTTGCCCTGATGCGTCGGTGCCGGCTCGTCGTCGGCACGCACTTCGACACGCACCTGTCCCGACAGCGCACGGGAGCGCTCGCACGCGGCCGCCAAGGCCGCGTCGTCTCCGGCTGTGACCACTTCCCGCACGCCGGCTCGCAGCGCCTCGGTGAGCAGCGCGACATCAACCTGCCGGCGCACAAGGATGACGCCCGCGGTCGGTCGCTCCAGACGCAGGTGCGCGGTGAACCTGAACGCCTCGCCGGTTTCGACATCCGGGCCGACAACGACCAGGTCCTCGGCGGGGTCGTCGAGCAGGGCGCGGCCCGCGGCGCTGAGGTCCTCGACGGGGCGCACCGGACCGACGATGCTCGCGGTCATCTCGTCCGGCCAAGCGGCCAGTTGGCAAACGATAGGCATCGCGATTGTCCTTACTTCGACGGTGCGAACTGGGGGACGACGTGAGTATCGGGCTTGATCTCGGCGGACGGGCCGAGCAACGCCAGGTACGGCAGCCCGGTCTGCGTCAGCAGGATCAAACGCTCGGCGTCGTCCTGATTGACGGCGACGGTCACCAGCGTCATGTCGTTGCGGGCTGAGGTAGCTCCCTGCGAGAACGCGCTGTTGGTGGCATTGGCATCGGCCTCCGGCGTGGCCGACGCTGCCGGGCCGATCGCGAGCACTCGCACCTTGGGTATCACGACGCGGGTGTTGCCAATTCCCTTGCCGACCTGCTGCTTGTGCTGACCGGTGCAGTTCGGCTGTGCGGTGGTATCGCCGGTGCTGCCGGCGACGAGGGTGCCGAACACCGCGACCTCGGACCCCACCCGCACGTTGCCGGCGACTGCCTCCGGGCTGCAGAGCGTGATGGTGACCGCCACCTTGCCGTCGGGGATCGCCAGTCCGCCGGTGGCCTGCGCAGCGGACACCAGCATCGACTTCAGGAGCAGTTGGCCCCGGTCGAGATGAGTCGACATGACCAGGGATTCCTGGTCGGGCGTTATCTCCGCGACGGCATCGGACGACACCGAGGAAGCCGGCAGCGTTTCCTCGCGCAGGGACTTCTTCGCTTCGCCGGCTGTGGTTCCGGACGGGATCGTCTTGGCGGCCACCAGAACGGTCACCGCCTTCTGTCCTTCCACAGCGCGGGCGTCGGCCTGATTGACATAGACCAGCACGACAACCGTTCCAAGCACGGCCAACGTCACCGCCAGCACGATGGTCAAAACTCGACGTTTCATTGCTCTCTCTTCTCTGCTGGTGGTACTAACCGGCGAGCTTGATGGCGGTGGCACCGAAGTAGGTGCCGCCACCGATGGTGGTGGACACAGGCACCAGCGCCTGGGTGAAATGCCCGAATATGCACGACGGTGTCGTCTTCCCATTCGGGCAGTCAGCTGTGGTGAACGGCGAGGGGACAGCGTTCTTCAGCGGGTTCATGTTTGCGTACCCGGTGAGGATGAACGCGGCCAGCCCGACGAGGTGATAACTGGCGCCGCTGCCGGTCCCCGTCGTCGTATCGAAGATCGGAATGTAGATCGGGGTCCTGTTCGCAACGTACGAGAGCAACGCATCTTGACACGCCTTGGATAAGTTCTTGCCCGGGTCGCTGCCGCTGGCATATCCGTTCTGCGTGAGGTCGATCGCAGCAGTACATCCGCCGATGTCGGTCAACCATCCGAATTCACCGGGCGCGCTCAAGCCGTCGCAGGTGGGCGCATTGGGGGCGTCTCGCACGAAGATCCTGACATCGACTCCGAAGGTGGGCGGAGTTCCGCCGGTAGCCTGCTGCCACGCACACAATGACAGCGTCATCGCCAGCGAGTTCGAGCTCTGTACGGCAGGTCCCCACATCGCACGGGCACAGGCGAGAACCGTGCTGCCCTGATAGCCGGAGTTTCCTGCCAGCGCGCGAGAGAACACCGGCGGTAGCAGCGACGAGCCGCCCGTGGTCCTGGTGGCGGTGTGCACGTCGACGTAGTTCGCGCCGGCCGATGGGGCGCTCGGGCAGTCGACCATTGCGCCCGAGGACGCCGGGCAACCTGCCAGAGCACCGCTGGGGTCGTGACCGCACACCAGGGTTACCGCCGACACGCCGTCCTTGGCATTGAGATTGGCGTAGTTGGCAGCGGTACCGGGTGCACAGCTAGCAACGGCGCAGGTCTTGGCGACAGCGATCGAGCCGGCGTCGGCACCGTTCTGCAACTCGGCGCGTTCCTTGTACAACATACCGACGTCGATGGTCAGCGCGGCCATGCCGAGCAGCACGCCCATCGCGAGGAGCATCCCGACCAGGATGCCGACGGCACCTCGGTCGTCGGCGCCGAGCAACCGCATCATCGGCCGGACGCACCGCGGGACTAGGTTTCGCATGGCATGACCCCCGTGGCGGTCAACGTGATCTGGCCACTCAAGCCGGTGCCACCGAAAAGGCTGACGATGTAGCCCAGCCCGGGCGTGAACGTGAAGCTGTAACTGGTTTGAACAACACCGTTGCTGGCCGGACCAGCGCCGGCGGCACAGGCCGACTGGATCGACACGCCTACCGGGCTGAGCGGTGTCGCGGCGGCCTGTGTGCGGCCCGGTACGTTCGGCTGCCCGAGTGCGACGAGGCGAGCACCCTCTCGCGCTGCCTGGGTCAGAGTCACCTGGGCGTTGAGAATCCGGCCGAAGTCGACGATGCCCAGCACGATCAGCAGCAACAGGGGAAGCAGGAGCGCGAACTCCACAGCGGCGGCGCCGCGGTCCGCGCTGCTGCCCCCATGTACCGACGAGGGAAGGATGCGGCGTACCCGTGCCGCGAGCCGGCTGCGAGATGCGCGGCCGTGGTGGGTTTTCCCGCCGCGGGCCCCTCGTCTCGGATACATGAGCTCTCCCGGTTCATGAGACGTCATTCATGGCAGCCGATACCGCAATCAGCTCCGTGGAATCGGTCAGAGAATGAGTCAGACAATGAGTTCAGACAATGCATTCAGACAGGAGTCAGAGGCTGCCGATAACGCCCGTGTACCAACTTGCGACGATCGGGCCCAGGACGATGAGAGCGGGAATCACGACGATCGCGATCATCACGACCAGCAGGCCGTACTCCACCATGGTCGCGCCACGGTCGTCGCGACGCAGCGACCCGGGAAGTGCTTTGACCAACCCCGCGAACTTGAGCATCGGAATCCCTATCAGACTGGAGCGGTGGCGGCCCGGCCGATGTCGCCGGGCCGCACCACCCACGCGATCGAACTGAGTGGGGGCAGACCGCACCTGAGCGATCAGAGGTTGCCGGCGATACCGGTGAACAGGGCGGCGATGGCGGGGCCCAGGACGATGAGCGCCGGAATGACCACGACGGCGATCAGGGCCACCATCAGGCCGTATTCCACCATCGTCGCGCCACGGTCGTCGCGACGCAGCTGCTTGGTGAAGGTCCGCACGTAGGCGAGCAGGTCGTTGTGCATTTGGAACTCCTCCTTCGGTGGCGGGCGTGAGCCCCGCCAACTGATCGAACGACCCTCTGCCGCTCGGTGCCGAAACCGTGCTGGATCGGTGCGCCGGCCCGGCATCGGTCAACCGGTCAAAAACCTCGCCGACCGGCGGACAAAGTCCGGGATCCGGGCGGGACAGGACACCGATCGGCTGACGCCGGTACGCACTGGAGGACGCGCCTGTCGGGCGGTTGGCCGACAATGCCGGGTGAACAGTCGTCATCCTGCGCCGGTCGGTCAGTTCTGAGGCCGCGCGGTTCTGTCAACAACACGGACGTCTGTAGCTTGGCCGGCGTGCACATCGCGTGGGCAGGCGCCGGGGCCGTGATCGGCTTCGCCGCGGGCATGCTGCTGCGCTTGAGCGTGTTCCGGCTGTCGGTGGCGTCCGGCGAACCTGCCCGCGCGATGTGCTCGCGCTGCGCCACAACCATCAGCGGACGCGCCTATCTCCGGATCCGGTGCGCGGAGTGTCACGGTTGGTTCGGTACGCCACTCGTTCTCGAACTGGTCACCGCCACGGTCCTTGCCCTGCTACTGGGCCGGTTTGCCGGTCTTCCCGACGCGGCCGCATTCGTCTTCCTCGGAGCGCTGGGCGTGGCATTGGCGGCAATCGATGTTGCCGTCAAGCGGCTGCCCGACCGGCTGACGCTGCCGCTGTATCCAGGTCTGATCGCCCTGTTCGGACTCGCGACGGTGATCAACCGGCATCCGGCAGACTTGTTACGCGCGCTGATCGGCGGAGTAGTACTCGGCGGCGGTTATCTGGCACTGGCGCTCGTGAGCCGGGGGCAGCTCGGCGGCGGTGATGTCAAGCTCGCAGGCGGACTTGGCATCGCGCTCGGCTGGCTGGGGTGGCCCACACTGTTCGTGGGGGCGACCCTGGGGTTCCTTCTGATGGGAGTGGTCAGTCTCGCACTGCTGGCCGCACGCCGGATCTCGGTCCAGCACGCCATCAGCTTTGGACCGTTCATGCTCGCGGGAGCCCTTGTCGCCATCCTCGCCAGCGCATGATCAGCTAGCGAGTCTCTTCGTCGTCGAGGCGGGTGATCATCATCTCGAGGATCCGGCGCAGCCTCTGCTGGTCGCGGCGGGTCAACGGCTCGAAAAAATACCGGCGCACGGTCTCCAGGTGTTGTGGCCGGGCCGTCTCGACCGCGGTCCGGCCGGCCCGGGTCAGCCGGACCATGTACCCGCGCTGGTCGTCCCCGCACCGCTCCCGGCACACCAGCCCGCGGGTCTCCATCCTGGTGATCTGGTGCGACAGCCGGCTGCGCTCCCAGCCGACCAGCCGGCCGAGGTCACGCGCCCGCAGTACGCCGCCGTCGGTCTCCGACAGCGGCGCAAGCAGCGCGTAGTCAGCCGCGGACAGGCCGCAGTCCCGCAGCAACTGGTTGTCCAGTGCGCTGCGGAGCCCGCGGAAGAGGTCGAGGTACGCCTGCCAGACGGCCGCCTCCTCCGCGTCCAGCTCACGCGGCCCGGTCATGGAGCGAAGACTACAGATCTCGTCGCGGTACGCCGGTCAGTCCGACAGCCGCTCTTCGGTCGTGGTGGAGAAGACGTGCACCCGGTCCGGCTTGGCCGCGAGGTGCAGTATCGACCCCTTCTCGCAGTGCATCCGGGCGTCGATGCGGGCGATGATCTGCTGGCCGCTGTTGTCGTGCTCGGCGGTGCCGTACAGGAACGCGTCCGCGCCGAGCTCCTCGACGACGACCACCCGCACCGGCAGGCCGTCGCCCGCGACGGTGAACGCCTCCGGCCGGATCCCGACCGTGACGGTCTTGTCGTCGCCCGCCTTGGCGAGGACGTCGCGCGAGATCGGCAGCAGGTAATCGCCGATCAGCACGCCGCCGTCCGTGATCGGCACGTCCAGCAGGTTCATCGCGGGCGAACCGATGAAGCCGGCGACGAACTTGTTCTCCGGCCCGTCGTACAGGTTGAGCGGGGTGTCGACCTGCTGCAGCTGACCGTCCTTCAGCACCGCCACCCGGTCACCCATCGTCATGGCCTCGACCTGGTCGTGGGTCACATACACCGTCGTCACGCCGAGGCGGTGCTGGAGCTCCGCGATCTGCGTCCGTGTGGCGACCCGCAGCTTGGCGTCCAGGTTCGACAGCGGCTCGTCCATCAGGAAGACCTGCGGCTCGCGGACGATCGCACGGCCCATCGCCACGCGCTGGCGCTGGCCGCCGGACAGCGCCTTCGGCTTGCGGTCCAGGTACTCCTCGAGGCTGAGCAGCTTGGCCGCCTCCTGTACCCGCCTGATCCGCTCGTCCTTGTGCACACCCTGCATCTTGAGCGCGAAGCCCATATTGTCCGCGACGGTCATGTGGGGGTAGAGCGCGTAGTTCTGGAACACCATCGCGATGTCCCGCTCCTTCGGCGGACGATGGGTCACGTCGCGATCTCCGATGAAGATCGTCCCCTCGTTGACCTCCTCGAGGCCGGCCAGCATCCGCAATGCCGTGGACTTGCCCGATCCGGACGGGCCGACCAGCACCATGAATTCGCTGTCGGTGATCTCGAGATCGAGCTTGTCCACAGCAGGGATCGGGTTGCCTGGATAGATGCGGGTAGCCCGCTTGAACGAGACAGTTGCCATAAGACGCGCTTCTCTCCACCCCTTACGGGGACCGATGAAATTGTGGACACATCTACAACTTCCATCGAACGTCGCGGCAGGGCCGAATTCAACTCACCAGCCGACCAGCCGGCCCGGGCCTCGAACAGCAGCAGACCGGCGCTCAGGGCGACGTTCAGCGAGTCCGCGAGGCCGAGCAAGCGACACCGCGCCGAACCCGTGGTTCATGCACTTGCTGCGAAGGCCTGCTCCAGAACGTCAAGTCCTTCGGTCAGCAGTTCGTCGGTCGACGCGAGAGGCGGCAGGAAGCGCAGGACGTTGCCGAACGTGCCGGCGGTCAATGTGACCACGCCCTGCTTGTGGCAGAAGGCGTTGACCGCCGTGGTGAGTGCCGGGTCCGGCTCCTTGCCCGCCTTCACAAGCTCGATCGCGAGCATGGCGCCGCGGCCGCGGATGTCGCCGATCGCCTCGTACTTACCGGCCAGCGCCTGCAACCGGGGCAGGAACAACGCCTCGATCTGCCGGGCCCGGCCGCACAGGTCGTCGGCGCGCATGGTCTCGATAGCGCCGAGCGCGGCCGCGCACGCGACCGGGTTCCCGCCGTACGTACCACCCAGACCACCGGCGTGCACCGAGTCCATCACGTCGGCGCGGCCGGTCACCCCGGCCAGCGGCAGCCCGCCGGCGATCCCCTTCGCGGTCGTGATCAGGTCCGGCGTGACGCCCTCGTGCTCGCAGGCGAACCAGTCACCGGTACGGCATAACCCGGTCTGGATCTCGTCGGCGACCAGCAGGATCTCGTGCGCGGCACACCACTCCGCGACCTTCGAGAGCCAGCCGGGTGGTGGGACGACGAGGCCGCCCTCGCCCTGGATCGGTTCGATCACCACCGCGGCCACGTTCGGCTCACCGACCTGGGTATGAACCAAGGTGGCGAAGGTCTCGAACGCCTCCTCCGCGCAGTGCTCAGGGCCGGTCGGCCACCGGTATGGGTACGCCATCGGCACCCGGTACACCTCACCGGCGAACGGGCCGAACCCCTGCTTGTACGGCATCGTCTTGGCCGTCATCGCCATCGTCAGGTTGGTCCGGCCGTGATAGGCGTGGTCGAACGCCACCACCGCCGGCCGGCCCGAGTACGTGCGGGCGACCTTGACCGCATTCTCCACCGCCTCGGCACCGGAGTTGAACAACGCCGATCGCTTCTCGAACTCCCCCGGCGTGAGTTCGTTCAGCGCCTCGCAGACCTGTATGTACTCCTCGTACGGCGTGATCATGAAGCAGGTGTGGGTGAAGTCGGCCACCTGAGCCGAGACACTGTCCACCACCCGGGGTGCGGCGTTGCCCACCGTCGTCACGGCGATCCCGGAGCCGAAGTCGATCAGGTGGTTGCCGTCGGCATCGACAAGGATTCCACCGCCGGCGCGTTCGACGTACACCGGCAAGGCGGTGCCGAGACCGCCGGACACCGCGGCGGTCTTGCGCGCGTGCAGCTCGATCGAGCGCGGGCCGGGGATCTCGGTCACCAGCTTGCGGCGTTGCTCGACGGTCATCGTTCACACCTCGATGTTCGACATCACGTGCTTGATCCTGGTGTAGTCCTCCAGGCCGTACATCGACAGGTCCTTGCCGTACCCGGAGTGCTTGAAGCCGCCGTGCGGCATCTCGGCCACGATCGGGATGTGGGTGTTGATCCACACGCAGCCGAAGTCGAGCCGGCGCGCCATCCGCATCGCCCGGCCGTGGTCCTTGGTGAATACCGACGACGCGAGTCCGTACTCGACGCCGTTCGCCCAGCGCAGCGCCTCGTCCTCGTCGGAGAACCGCTGCACCGTGATGACCGGGCCGAACACCTCGTTCTGGATCGCCTCGTCGTCCTGCTTCAGCCCCGAGATCACCGTCGGCGCGTAGAAGTAGCCGCGGTCGCCCAGAGCCGTACCGCCGGTGCGCAGCGACGCGTGGTCCGGCAGCCGGTCGACGAAGCCGCTGACCCGGTTGAGCTGGTTGGCGTTGTTGAGCGCGCCGTAGGCGGCGTCCTCGTTGTCCGGCATGCCGGTCCTGGTCGACCTGGCCTGCTCGGTCAGCGCGTCGACGAAGTCGTCGTGGATCCGTGGCCCGGCCAGCACCCGGGTCGCCGCGGTGCAGTCCTGCCCGGCGTTGAAGTACCCGGCGCCGGCGATCGCCTCGGCCGCGTTCTCCAGGTCGGCATCGTCGAACACGACCACCGGCGCCTTGCCACCGAGTTCGAGGTGGGTGCGCTTGAGGTCGCGGGCCGCCGAACCGGCGACCTCCATCCCGGCGCGTACGGAGCCGGTGATCGCCACCAGTCGAGGGGTCGGGTGGTCGACGAGCGCCCGGCCGGTGTCGCGGTCGCCGCACACGACGTTCAGCACACCTGGCGGCAGGAACTCGTTGCACAGTTCGCCGAGCAGCACGGTCGAGGCCGGCGTGGTGTCGCTCGGTTTGAGGACGATGGTATTGCCCGCGGCGAGCGCTGGCCCGATCTTCCAGATCGCCATCATCAGCGGGTAGTTCCACGGCGTGACCTGGGCGACGACGCCGATCGGCTCGCGCCGTACGAACGACGTGTGCCCGGCCATGTACTCCCCCGCGGACCTGCCCTCGAGCAGCCGGGCGGCGCCGGCGAAGAAGCGGACCTGGTCGACGCACGGCACCAGTTCCTCGCTCGCGGTCAGCCCGAGCGGCTTGCCGGTGTTCTCGCACTCGACCCGGGTGAACTCGTCGGCACGCTGCTCCAGCGCGTCCGCGATCCGAAGCATCATGCGCTGCCGGTCCGCCGGTGTGCTGTCGCGCCAGGTCTCGAACGCGTCCGTGGCCGCGGTCATCGCCCGGTCGACGTCCTCCGGACCGGACATCGGCGCCTGCGCGTACACCTCGCCGGTCGCCGGGTTGACGATGTCGTACGTCGACCCGCTCAGTGCACCGGTGGACTCGCCGCCGATCAGGTTGCCGAACGTCGTCAGGTCAGCCATTGCCGTCTCCATTCGTATAGACCACTTCACCACCGACGTACGTAGTCCGCACCCGGGCCGCCGCGATCTCGTCGGCCGGGTGCGCGAACGGGTCGCGGTCGAGCACCACCAGGTCCGCCAGCGCGCCCGGCTCGATCCGGCCCGCCTCGTCCTCGTGGTTGACCCAGGCGCTGCCGGACGTGTACGCCGCCAGCGCGGTCGTCAGGTCCAGCGCCTGCTCGGGCAGGAACGCCTCGTACTCGGTGTCGAAAGGGGCGCGGCGGTTCACCGCGACGTGGATCCCGGCCAGCGGGTCCGGGCTCGACACCGGCCAGTCCGACCCGGCCGCCAGCGGCGCGCCGGTGCGCGCCAGCCGCGCGAACGGGTACTGCCATCCGGTCCGCTCCGGGCCGATGAACGGGATGGTCAGGTCGGTCATCTGCGGGTCGTACACCGCCCACAGCGGCTGCATGTTCGCGGTCACGCCGAGCTCGCCGAACCGGGGTACGTCGTCGGGATGGATCACCTGCAGGTGCGCGATGTGGTGCCGGTGATCAGCAGGACCGTTCCTGTCCCGGGCGGCGGCGAACGCGTCCAGCGCCTCGCGCGCCGCGCGGTCGCCGATCGCGTGGACGTGCACCTGGAACCCGGCCGCATCCAGCTCGGTGACGTACCCGGGCAGCTCGCGCGGGTCGACGTACGACAGCCCGCTGTTGCCGGTGACGTTGCCCTCGGCATCGAGGTACGGGTCGAGCATCGCGGCGGTGTAGCTCTCCGGCACACCGTCCTGCATGATCTTCACGCTGTCGGCGCGGAAGTGCCCGTCGTGGCGTAGCTCCGCGCGTCGCTCGACCAGCTCGGGGATCTGCTCGGCGCCGCGATCACGCTCCCACCACAGTGCCCCGTTCACCCGTGCGGTCAGCAGCCCGCGCCGGGCCGCGTCCAGGTACGCCGGTCCGGCGTCGGTCATGTTCGCGTACCTGCCGATGATCGCGTCCTGCCAGCCGGTGATGCCGAACGAGTGCAGGTACGCCTGGGCCTCGAGCAGCGCGGCGACCAGTTCGTCGTGGGTCTGGTCCGGCACCAGCCGGCCGACCAGGTCCATCGCACCCTCGTGCAGGGCACCGAGCGGATCACGTTCGATCCGGCCGTCCGGCGGATCCGGCGCGGTGGAGTCGATGCCGGCGAGCGCGAGCGCCCGGCTGTTCGCCCAGGCGTCGTGGTGTGCGGAGTTGACCAGGAACGCCGGCCGGTCGCCTGTCACCGCGTCGAGCTCGGCCGCGGTCGGCGTACCACCCGGGAAGTGCGGCTGGTGCCAGCCGCCGCCGAGGATCCATGCCGCGTCCGGGTGCGCCGCCGCGTACTCGGCGATCGTGCGCAGGCAGTCCTCCCGATCGGCCGAGCCGGACAGGTCGCAGTGCATCCGCTCGAGCCCGCCCTGGACCGGGTGCACGTGTGCGTCGGTGAAGCCGGGCAGGAGCAGCCCGCCGGCCAGGTCGACCACCTCGGCGCCGGGGGCCGCGGCCTGGTCCGCGTCCGGTCCGGCCGCAACGATGCGGCCGGACCGGACCACCACCCCCCGGTGGTAGTGATGTCGCCGCCCGTCGAAGACCGAACCGTTGACGAACACGGTGTCCGGCAATCTGCCCTCCACAGAGTGTCGTTACGGAATCCGTTGTGACAGCGGCATATCTATGACGACATGCGTACGATAACGCATCCTGCGACACGAAATCACTTGCTCGGCACAAGTTTGGCGGGCAGGATTGCTCGCGACGGGACAGCCCCGGACATCGTCGTGCAGCGGGACAGAAGCCCCAGACCTGAGGATCCGATATGTCGTCCGACCTGCAGCAGATCGCGCGGGACCACCTGTGGATGCACTTCACCCGGATGTCGAGCTACCAGCACGCCGACGTACCGGTGATCGTGCGCGGTGACGGCCCGTACCTGTACGACCTCGCCGGCAAGCGGTACCTGGACGGTCTGGCCGGGTTGTTCGTCAGCCAGCTCGGACATGGGCGGACCGAGTTGGCCGAGGCGGCCGCCAAGCAGGCCTCCGAACTGGCGTACTTCCCGCTGTGGTCGTATGCGCATCCCAAGGCGATCGAGCTGGCGGAGCGGATCGCCGGCTACGCACCGGGCGACCTGAACCGGGTGTTCTTCACCAGTGGCGGTGGCGAGGCCGTCGAGTCGGCGTGGAAGCTGGCCAAACAGTACTTCAAGCTCACCGGCAAGCCGGGCAAGCACAAGGTGATCAGCCGGGCGATCGCGTACCACGGCACCACCCACGGCGCGGTGTCGATCACCGGGCTGCCCGATCTGAAGGCGCCGTTCGAGCCGCTGGTGCCGTCGACGTTCCGGGTGCCGAACACCAACATCTACCGCGCCCCGATCCACGGCGACGACCCGGTGGCGTTCGGCCGCTGGGCCGCCGACCAGATCGAGGTCGCGATCCTGAACGAGGGCCCCGCCACCGTCGCGGCGGTGTTCCTGGAGCCGGTGCAGAACTCCGGCGGCTGCTTCCCCCCGCCGCCGGGGTACTTCGAGCGGGTCCGGGAGATCTGCGACGAGTACGACGTGTTGCTGGTCAGCGACGAGGTGATCTGCGGGTTCGGCCGGCTGGGCGAGTGGTTCGGCTCGGTCCGGTACGGCTTCCAGCCCGACATCATCACCTGCGCCAAGGGGCTCACCTCGGGGTACGCACCGCTCGGCGCGATGATCGCGACCGAGCGGCTGATCGAGCCGTTCCTGACCGGGAACACCACCTTCGTGCACGGCTACACATTCGGCGGCCACCCGGTGTCGACCGCCGTCGCGCTGGCCAACCTCGAGATCTTCGAGCGCGAGGGCATCAACGAGCACGTCCGGGACACGGAGGGGGAGTTCCGGACGACGCTCGAGAGACTGCTCGACCTGCCGCTGGTCGGCGACGTGCGCGGTGACGGCTACTTCTACGGCATCGAACTGGTCAAGGACAAGGCGACCAAGGAGACTTTCGACGACGACGAGTGCGAACGGCTGCTGCGTGGCTTCCTGTCCAAGGCGCTGTTCGACGCCGGGCTCTACTGCCGCGCCGACGACCGCGGCGACCCGGTGATCCAGCTCTCTCCGCCGCTGATCTGCGACCGCTCGCACTTCGAGGCGATGGAGCAGATCATCCGGTCGGTGCTGATCGAGGCCGAGTCGCTCATCTGAGCACGCGGTACCAGAGGTTAGCGGCCTGCGGCGCCTCGGACTGCAGCATTCGCTCGAGCCGGACGGTACGGCCGCCCGCGTGCTCGAAGAACCGGGTGCCGTCGCCGAGCAGGACCGGAGCGACGAACGCAAGCACCTCGTCCACTTCGCCGGCCTCCAGGCATTGCCGGGCCACGTCGGCCCCGATGATGCAGACGTCCTTGTCCCCCGCCGCGTCCTTCGCGAGCCGGACAGCCTCGGCCAAGTCGGTCACGAACGTCACGTCCGGCACCGGATCGGCCGGCGGGTTGTGGGTGAGCACGACCTGCGGACCCGACCACGCGCCGCCGAACGCACCCTCCTTGTCGGTCCCCTTGTTCGGGTCGTCGCCGTCGAACGTGGTCCGCCCGATGAGCAGCGAACCGATCCGGCCGACGAGCGCGTCGCCGACTTCGTTCGGTCCCAGGTACTCGGTCAGCCAGGACATATCCCCACCCGGTCCCGCGATGAATCCGTCCAGCGACATCGTCGCCCCGTACAGCAGCTTCGCCACGATCTACCTCCGTCTCGACAATGTGGTGCTGCTGAGACGACGTACCGGCGGGAAAGTCATCGGTGCGGCGGCAAGCCGAACGCCGCGAAGAGACCGGGATCGTGGAACGCGGTCATCTCGGCGATCCGGCCGCCCTCGATCCGCACCACCCCGATCGCGAACGCCGTGAAGGTCTGCTCCGCCGGTCCGCGCAGGTACGTCGCCACGCCGGGCTGCCCGTTCGCCCGGACCGGCACCATCTGGAACCGTCCGACGTACGCCTCGGAGTCCGGATCCCAGCTTGTGGACAGAGCTTCCAGCACCGCGACCCGGTTGGCGAACCACAAGTCGTACGGAGGCATGGTGGCGCGGACGTCCTCGGCCAGTAGGTCGGCCACGGCGCCGAGGTCGGCCCGTTCGACGGCGTCCATGTAGCGACGCAGCACCGCCATCTCGTCCGGCGTCGGCTCCGCCGGTGCGGACCAGTCCAGCCGGCGCTGCGGCAGCCGTTCCTTCAGCGTCGCCCTGGCGCGCTGCAGGGCGCTGTTGACCGAGGCCACGGTCCCGTCGAGCAGCTCCGCGACCGCCCGGGCCGGCCAGCCGACCACGTCGCGCAGGATGAGCACGGCTCGCTGCCGCGGCGGCAGGTGCTGGATCGCGGCCAGGAACGCCAGCTCGATCGTCTCGCGTTCGACGACGGCGTCGTCGGGCTGGTGCGGATACGGCTGCAGCCAGGCGATGTCGGTCCGGGCGACCAGCGACGCGTCCGGCCCGGCCGGAGCGAACAGGTCGCTCGGCAGGACCCGCCGGGCGGCGCCGTCGAGGAAGTCCAGACAGGCGTTGGTCGCGATCCGGTACAGCCAGGCTCGAACCGTCGAGCGGCCCTCGAACGTGTCCAGCTTCTTCCAGGCCCGCAGGTACGTCTCCTGCACCAGGTCCTCGGCCTCGTCGAACGAGCCGAGCAGCCGGTAGCAGTGCGCCCTGAGCTCACCGCGGTGCTGCTCTGTCAGCGCGGCGAAGGCCTGCTCGTCCACCTCGACCTCGAGATTCGTTAGGAGTCGAAGCCTAGGCCGAACCGATCGAGGGTGCGCAGCCAGGCGTTCCGGCGGCCGTCGTTGCGGTCGGCCCTGGCCAGCGACCAGCGGGTCAGCTGGATACCGGCGTACCGCAGCGGCTCGGGCGGGAACGGCACCGGCCGCTCGCGCACCATCCGCAGCCGGGTCCGCTCGGTCGGCGCGCCGGCCAGCAGGTCGAGCATCACGTCCGCACCGAACCGGCTCGCGCCGACGCCGAGGCCGGTGTAGCCCAGCGCGTACGCCACCCGGCCGGAGAACGCCGTACCGAAGAACGCGCAGAAGCGCGTGCTGGTGTCGATCACGCCACCCCAGCGGTGCGTGAACCGTACCCTGTCGAGCTGCGGGAAGGTCTCGAAGAAGTGCCGGGCGAGCATCCCGTGCGTCGCGTCTCGCTGCTCCAGTCCGTCGTCGATCCGGCTGCCGTAGTGGTACAGCGCGTCGTACCCGCCCCACACGATCCGGTCGTCGCGGGTCAGCCGGTAGTAGTGGAACAGGTTGGACGCATCGCCGACACCCGCCCGGCTCTTCCAGCCCAGCGAGGCAAGTTGCGCCGATGTCAGCGGCTCGGTCGCAAGGACCAGGTCGTAGACCGGTACCGTTGCCCAGCGCAACCGTTTGAGCAGCGGCGGGAACGCGTTGGTCGCCAGCGCGACCCGGCCGGCCCGGAGCGCGCCGTAGGTCGCGGACAACCGCATCGCCCGGCCATCGGAGTGCAACCCGACCACCGGGCTGTGCTCGTGGATCCGCACGCCGGCGTCGAGGCATGCGCGACGCAGTCCCCAGGCCAGCCGGGCCGGCTCCACCAATGCGGTACCGGAGCGCTCGAGCAAGCCGCCCAGGTACGTCGGCGAGTCCAGCTCGGCCCGTACGCCGGACCGGTCGAGCAGCTCGACGTCATACCCGCCGGCCTTCATCTGCCGGGCCAGTTCGGCGAGCTCGGCGAGGTGGTGCTGCGCGGTGGCCACGGTGAGCTGGCCGGCGCGCTGCCAGTCGCAGTCGATGCCGTACCGGGCGACCGCCGACCCGATCGCGTCCAGATTCGCCGCACCGATCCGGTCCAGCTCGGCGAGCTCGTCGGGCCACCGGGCCAGGCCGTTGCCGAACCCGTGGGTCAGGCTGGCATCGCAGAACCCCCCGTTGCGGCCGCTGGCGGCCCCGCCGCACGTCTCCGACTCCAGCACCACGACATCGCGGCCCGGGTCACGCTCCTTGGCCAGCAGCGCGGTCCACAACCCGGTGTAGCCGCCGCCGACGACGGCAAGGTCGGCGATCGACGTACCGGTGTACGGCTCGGCCGGCACCGGCGCGGCGGGGTCGTCGAGCCAGAAGACGGTGGGCTCGGCGTCCGCGAGCGCGCGCGGACGCCAGGTCACCTCAGCGACCTGCTCCGCCGGCGCCGGCCGAGTTCCGCGACCCCGACCAGCAGCACCGCGATCAGGAACATCGCCGTGCCGACGACGTTGATCTGCGGTGGTATGTCGCGCTGTGCCGAGCCCCAGACGTACATCGGGAAGGTGACCGTCCGGCCCGCGTTCAGGTTGGTGATGATGAAGTCGTCGAACGACAGCGAGAAGCTGAGCAGCGCCGCGGCGAGGATCCCCGGGAACACCAGCGGGAACGTGATCCGCCAGTACGTCTGCCACTCGTTCGCGTACAGATCCATCGCCGCCTGTTCCAGCCGTGAGTCCATCCCGGCCAGCCGTGCCTTGACGGTGACCACGACGAACGACAGGCAGAACATCACGTGCGCGATGAAGATCGTCCAGAACCCGAGCCGGCCACCGAACCCCGACGAGACGAACAGCGCCAGCAACGATGAACCGAGCACGATCTCCGGCGAGGCCATCGGCAGGAAGATGAACAGGTTCGTCGCCGACCGGCCGCGGAACCGGTGCCGCGCCATCGCGAACGACATCAACGTGCCGAGCACGGTCGCCACCACTGTGGCCAGCAGCCCGATCCGAATGCTGGTGCTGAGCGCGTCACACAGGCCGAACGGCCGGCACGGGTGCAGCCAGTTCTGCCATGTGAAGCCGTCGAACTCGTAGACCAGCCGGCTGGTCGGGTCGTTGAACGACATCAGCACCACGACGAAGATCGGCGCGAACAGGTACAGCAGCACCGCGATCGCAACGAACATGATCAGGTGCCGGCTGAACCACCGGCCCACCCGGGTCATACGAGGTCCTCCGTCCCGGCACGACGGATGTAGAACAGCACCAGCACGACGATCACGGCCATCAACGTGACCGAAAGCGCCGCGGCCGTCGGGTACGCGCCGGCGCTGAACAGGCGCTGGATGTCGTTGCCGATCATGCGCTGCTTCGGCGTGCCGAGCAGTTCGGCGTTGATGTAGTCGCCGGCTGCCGGGATGAACGTCAGCAGCGTGCCGGCCACGACACCGGGCATCGACAGCGGCAGCGTCACCGTACGGAACGTCGTGAACGGGCCGGCGAACAGGTCGCCGCCGGCCTCGATCAGCCTGTGGTCGATCTTCTCCAGGCTCGCGTACAGCGGCAGCACCATGAACGGCAGGAAGTTGTAGGTCAGCCCGGTCACGACCGCGGCCGTCGTCGCGAGCAACCGCCCGTCCTGACCGAGGATACGCAGCCACTGGAGCGTGTTGACGACGAAGCCGTCGTCACCGAGCAGCAGCTTCCACGACAGCGTGCGCACCAGGAAGCTGGTGAAGAACGGCGCGATCACCAGCGCCAGCATCAGGTTCCTCCACCTGCCGGACTTGAACGCGATCGCGTACGCCAAGGGGTACCCGAGCAGCAGGCAGAAGGCGGTCGACAGCCCGGCGTACCACAGCGAACGCCCGAACGGCCGGGCGTAGTCGCGGATCGCGTCGACGTAGTTCTGCCAGTGCCCGGTCACCGTGTAACCGGTCTCGACCGAGCCCGACGGGTCGTACAGGCTGGCGCTGATCAGCGACACCAGCGGCACGAGGAAGAACAAGATCAGCCACAACCCACCCGGCAACAACAACAGGTACGCCGTCAGCCGCCGGCCGCGGCGCGCCTGCGGCACTGGCTCGGCGGCCCCCGGCGCGGTGGCGCCGAACTGGCCGAGTGCGCTCATCCGGCCACTCCGGCGACGCCGGCCGGCGCTGCGATCTGGTCATCCACCCCCGCGAGCGCGTCCTGGCCGGCGTCCAGTACGAACGCGTGCGACGGCTGCCAGTACAGGTCGACCGCACCGCCGACCGTGAGGGTCTGCCTGGCGCCGGTGTTCTGCTCGAAGACGGTCAGCTCCTGGTTCCAGGGCATCCGGACCAGGTACTGGGTGCTGACCCCGCAGTAGCTGACATCACTGACGACCCCTCCTCGCAGCGTGTTCCCACCGTTGACCGCCTCAGCGCCCGCCGGCGCCAGGAAGACCTTCTCGGGCCGGATGCCGACCCATACGTCACCGACTGCGGCCCGTGCCCGGTCCACCGGCACCGTGTGCGTGATGCCGTGCAGGTCGACCTGCAGATCGTCGTCGGACCGCCCGGAGATCCGGCCGCCGATCAGGTTCGACTGACCGAGGAAGTTCGCCACGAACGTCGTGGCCGGCAGGTCGTACAGCTCCGCGGGCGTCCCGAGTTGCTCGATCACCCCGGCGTTCATCACCGCGATGGTGTCGGCCATCGTCATGGCCTCCTCCTGGTCGTGTGTGACGTGGATGAACGTGATGCCGACCTCGGTCTGGATCCGCTTCAGCTCGATCTGCATCTGCCGGCGCAGCTTGAGGTCGAGCGCGCCGAGCGGCTCGTCGAGTAACAACACCTCCGGCTGGTTGATCAGCGCCCGGGCCAGCGCGACCCGTTGCTGCTGGCCACCCGACAACTGCGCGGGACGGCGCTTGTCGAAGCCGGCGAGCTCGACCAGCCCGAGCATCTTCTCGACCTGGCCGCGGATCTGTTTCACACCGCGGCGGCGAAGCCCGAACGCGACGTTCTCGAAGATGTCCAGGTGCGGGAAGAGGGCGTAGTTCTGGAACACCGTGTTGACCGGCCGCCGGTACGGCCGCAACGCGGTGATGTCGCGCTCGCCGAGTGCGATCGTTCCGGCCGACGGCTCCTCCAGGCCCGCGATCATCCGCAGCGTGGTGGTCTTGCCACAGCCGGACGGACCGAGGAGCGCGAAGAACGAGCCCGCGGCGACCGTCAAGTCGAGGTCCTGCACCGCGGTGATCGAACCGAACCGCTTGCTGAGACCGCGCAGGACGAGGTCGCCGGCCATCGGTTCAGCCGCCGATCGCCTTGTTGAAGTCGGACTCGTACCGTCTGGCCTTGGCCTCGTCGAGCGGCATGAAGCTGACCGTCTTGGACAGCATGGTGTCATCGGGGAAGATCAGCGGGCTGTCGACCAGGTCGGAGTCGATCTTCTCCATGGCTTGCTGCGCGCCCTGTACCGGGCAGATGTAGTTGACCCACGCCGCGAGCGTCGCGGCCACCTGCGGGTCGTAGTAGTAGTTCAGCAACGCCTCGGCGTTGGCCTTGTGGGACGCCTTGTTCGGCACCATCACGTTGTCCGACCACAGCGACAGGCCCTCCTCGGGCACCACGAACTTGATGTTCGGGTTGTCGGCCTGCAGCGCGATGACGTCACCGGACCAGGCCTCACATGCGTGAATGTTGCCGGCGTTGAGGTCCTGGATGTAGTCGTTGCCGGTGAACCGCCGGATGTGGCTGGAGGCGACGTAGCCCTCGAGCTTCTCGATCGCCTTGCTCCAAGCCGCGTCGTCGAAGTTCGACGGGTCCGCGCCGACGAGCTTGAGCATGAACAGCATCGTGTCGCGCATCTCCGACAGCAGCGTCACCTTGCCCTTGAGATCGGGCCGCGACAGCAGGTCGGTGAAGTTCTTGACCTCTTTGGTCGCCTTCGCGTTGTAGGCGATCCCGGTCAGCCCGCTCTGCCACGGAACGGCGTGGTCGCGGTTCTTGTCCCACGACGGCGCCTTCAGGTTGGCGAGCAGGTTCTTGTCGACGTTCGGGATGTTCGCGTGGTCGAGCTTCTGAATCCAGCCCAGGCTGATCATCCGCGCTGCCATCCAGTCGGTCAGCACGATGATGTCCCTGCCGGTCGGCTGGCAGCCGCCGAGCTGGTCCTTGACCTTCGCGTAGAACTCGGCGTTGTCGTTGATGTCGGTGGTGTAGGTGACCGTGATGCCGGACTTCCTCTCGAAGCCGGCCAGCGTCGGCAGCACCGTCTTGCCGTTGACCTTCTTGTCGGCCTCGTCCATATAGCTGGGCCAGTTCGAGAACCGCAGCACCTTCTCGTTCGCGGACACGTCGGTGCTCACGCACTGCTGCTCTGTCTGCTTGGCGGCCGGGGTACCGCAGGCGGTCAGCAGACCGGTACCGCCAAGCCCCAGGACCGACATCCCCCGCAGGATGGTGCGGCGGCTCACCGCGCGCGACGGACGTTGGCTCATCGGAGTACCTCCTGCACTCGGCTTCGCGGGGATACTGTCAAAGACCTTCGGCTAAGACAAGCGATTCCGTAGCCTGAGCATCATTTTGCAACGGAATCCTTTGTCGGACCTTGATCACGCCACGTAGCCCCTGAAAGGATGCGCGGGTGGCAGTACGAACGGGCAACCCGGAACGGAACAGCGGCCATCTCGACGAGATCTCCAAGGCGATCATCGAGCAACTGCAACTCGACGGCCGCCGCTCGTACGCCGGGATCGGGAAGGCGGTCGGGCTTTCCGAGGCTGCCGTGCGGCAACGGGTCCAGCGACTGATCGACGCCGGCGTGATGCAGGTCGTGGCCGTCACCGATCCGCTCGAGCTCGGCTTCGCCCGGCAGGCGATGATCGGGATCAAGGCCGAGGGTGCGCTCGAGCCGATCGCCGAGGAGCTCAAGGCGATGGACGAGGTCGAGTACGTCGTGATCACCGCCGGCTCGTTCGACCTGCTCGCCGAGGTGCTGTGCGAGAGCGACGAGCACCTGCTCCGGGTGCTGTCGGACCGGATCCGCGCGATCGAGGGCGTCAAGGTCACCGAGACATTCGTCTACCTGAAGCTGGTCAAGCAGACCTACTCCTGGGGTGTGCGCTGACCGAGTCGTTGTGGTCGGCAACCTGCCCCGGCGGGGCTCGCCGGCCGCCGTTGCCGGGTGACCGCGATGCCGACGTGGTCATCGTCGGCGCCGGGTTCACCGGGTTGTGGACGGCGTACTACCTGATCCGGTCCGATCCGGCCCTGCGGGTCGCGGTGCTGGAGGCCGAGCAGGCCGGGTTCGGCGCGTCCGGGCGCAACGGCGGGTGGTGCTCGGCGCTGTTCCCGGCCTCGGCGGCGAAGCTGGCCCGCCTGCCCGGCTCGGGCCGCGAGGCCGCGATCGCGATGCACCGGGCGATGCGCGGCAGCGTCGACGAGGTCGGCCGCGTCGCGGTTGCCGAGAGCATTGACTGCGACTACGCCAAGGCCGGGACGGTGGTGCTGGCCCGGACCCCGGTCCAGCTCGCCCGGGCCCGCGCCGAGGTCGCCGCGGCGCGGTCCTGGGGCGACGAGGACCTACGGCTGCTCGACCCGGACGAGACCGCCGGGCTGGTCCGGGCGAACGGCGTGCTGGGGTCGACGTACACACCGTGGTGTGCGGCGATCCACCCGCTCAAGCTCGCGCGCGGGCTGGCCGGGGTGGTTGCCGGGCTCGGCGCAACGATCTACGAGAGCACGCCGGTGCTCGCGATCGAGCCGGGCCTGACGGTGACGCCGTACGGGACGGTGCGGGGCCAGGTGGTGCTCCGCGCGACCGAGGCGTTCACACCACGGCTGCCAGGTGCGCGCCGGGCGGTGGCGCCGGTGTACTCGCTGATGGTCGCCACCGAACCGCTCGACGACGTCACCTGGGACCGGATCGGACTGGCCGGACGGCCGACGTTCAGCGACCACCGGCACCTGATCATCTACGGCCAGCGCACCGCCGAAGGGCGGATCGCGCTCGGCGGGCGCGGCGCGCCGTACCACTTCCGGTCCCGGGTGAGGCCTTCGTACGACGCCGAACCGCGGGTGTTCGAGGCGCTGCGCCGGACGCTGCGCGGGTTGTTCGGCGAGCTGGACGACGTCGAGTTCACGCACTCCTGGGGTGGTCCGCTCGGGATCACCCGGGATTGGTGCGCCTCGGTCGGGCTGGACCGCGGGACCGGCCTCGGCTGGGCCGGCGGGTACGTCGGGGACGGCGTGAGCACCACCAACCTGGCCGGGCGGACGCTGGCCGACCTGGTGCTGAAACGTGAAACCGACCTGGTCCGGCTGCCGTGGGTCGGGCACCGGTCGCGGCGGTGGGAACCGGAGCCGTTGCGCTGGCTCGGGATCAACGCCGGGCTGCGGGCGATGGCGCTGGCCGACACCGAGGAGCGGCTGACCCGCCGCGAGTCCCGGATCGCCCGGCTGCTGGCCCCGCTGGTCGGCGGCTAGCCGAGGCCCGCGGAGCCTCCGGTGCGTTCGAAGACGTCGGCCTCGAACGCCTCCAGCAGCGCCTCGCACTCATCGACCTTCTTGTGCGCCAGTTCCTTGCCGTCGGCACCCATCCAGTCGCGGGCCTCGACCTTGTCCAGCCAGCGGCGCAGCTTCTCCAGGTCCTGCCGGATCTCCTCGGCCTCCTCGAACGTGTAGTTCTCGCGGAAGCGCTCGAACTCGATCTCCTTGACGAACTTGGTGTCGCACTCCTCGACGATCTCGGCGTACTCCTTGGCCGACTGGCTGCGGAACCCCTCGACGAACTGGGCCCGCGCGTCGGCGTCGACGTCGGTCAGAGTCAGGAAGATGCTCGACCCGCCGAGCTCGTCGACCCGGGTCCGTACCCGCTCCATCCCGGACCGGGTGTCCTCGCGGTCCGGCAGCACGCAGACGGCCTGCTGGACATACAGCCCGCCGAGCCGCTTGAGGTCGCGCCAGACCGCGACCCGGGCCCGCGACGAGTCGCTGGGTACCCGGTAGATCAGCAACAACCACGGCCCGTCCTCGGCGGTTGCGGTCTTCTTGCGGGCGCGCGGTGGCATGCACCAACGCTACCAACAACCGACCTGAGGATTGACAACGGTTGATGCAAGTAACTACCGTTGAGATGAAACATCTGCTGCATTTCGCCAGTCGAGGTCACTCCTCGGCGAGAGAGAGGAGTGGCCCGTGGATGCCGCAACCTGGGGCCTGCTGATCGCAACGTTCGTGGCCTGCTTCGTCGAGATGGTCGAGGCGACCACGATCGTCATGGCGATGGGCTTCACCCGAAGTTGGCGCTCGGCGATCGCCGGCACGCTGGCGGCGCTCGGCGTGCTCGCCGTCGTCACCCTCGCGGCCGGCTATGCACTGACCCGATGGCTACCGGAGTCCGCGTTGCAACTGGTCATCGGCAGCCTGCTGCTGATCTTCGGCCTGCAATGGCTGCGCAAGGCGATCCTGCGCTCGTCCGGGCGCAAGGCCGTCCACGACGAGGACGCGATCTACCGCGAGGAGGTCGAGGCGGCCAAGGCAGCCGGACGGGGTGGCGGCGCGCTCGACATGTTCTCGTTCATGGTCTCGTTCAAGGGCGTGTTCCTCGAAGGCATGGAGGTCGTGTTCATCGTCATCACCTTCGGGCTGAACGCGGACAACATTCCTGTCGCGTCGGTCGGCGCCGTTGCCGCGGTGATCGTCGTGATCGGGCTTGCGGTCGCGGTCCGCCGCCCGCTGGCGATGATCAACGAGAATCTGCTCAAGTACGCCGTCGGGCTGATGCTCGCGTCGTTCGGCACGTTCTGGGCCATCGAAGGCCTCGGCATCTTCCGAAACGGACGTGAGAGTCTCGAGTGGCCGGGTCACGACGCCGCGATCCTCGGCCTGCTCGCAGCCTGGCTGATCCTGAGCCGGGTCTTCATCGCGGTGCTGCGCAGGCCGGCGTCCTCGCGGGCCACATCCGACACACGCGTCGAGGAGGTCGCGAAGTGAGGTTCCTCAAAGCGTTCGGCCGGTTCTGGTACGACTTCATCATCGGCGACGACTGGAAGATCGCGGCCGCCGTGGTGACCGCGCTGGCCATCGAGCTGGTCCTGCTGGCGACCGGCGTGTTCAGCGATACCGCACTGACGCTGATCGGTGCCGCCCTGGTGATGATCGCGTTCGCCGTCTCCCTCGCGATCGACGTACGGCAGAAGTCCGGAGGCTGACAACACACCAGGGGACGCTCCGGCTCGGGCTGTTCAGGTCAGCGCGGCGGCCAGCGTCTTCGCGGAGATGTTTGCCCCGCAGCTCACGATCGCCACGCGTTTTCCCCTCAGTTCGGAGCCGCGGGCCCGCGCGGCCGCGAACGCCATCGCCGCGGAGCCCTCGACGAGCTGGTGCTCGGTATCGATCACCATGCGCAGCGCGGCGCGGATCTCGTCCTCGCCGGGCAGTACCCAGTCGTCGACCAGCGACCGGCACAGCGCGAAGGTAACGCTGCCCTCCTCGACGCTGCCCGCCGTACCGTCCGACAACGTCTCCTTCGCGTCGACGGCGACGATCTCGCCCGCGCCGACCGAGGCCGCCATCGCGGCGTCCGCGGCCGGCGAAGCGCCGTACACGGTGATCCGCGGCAGGTGCTGCTTCAGCACCGAAGCGATCCCGCTGACCAGTCCGCCGCCCCCGACGGCGACGACGATCGCGTCCAGCGAGCCGTCCCCGAGTTGGGCGAGAATCTCGACCCCGATCGTGCCCTGCCCGGCGATCACATCGGGATCGTTGTACGGCGAGACGTACGCCATGCCGTTCTCGTCGGCGTACCTGCGGGCGAGCGGTTCGAGTACGCCGGAGTCTCTGCCCTGGGTCCGGATCTCCAGGCCGAGTCGGCGCAGCGCGGCGACCTTGGACTCCGATGCATTCTCCGGGACGAACACGATCCCGCGGCCGCCGAGCGTGGCTAGCGCGTTGCCGACGCCGAGGCCGTGGTTCCCTGTCGATGCCGTGACCACGCCGCGCTCGCGCCGGTCCGGCGTCAGTGTGAGCATCTTCGCCATCGCGCCGCGCGCCTTGAACGAGCCGGTCCGCTGTTGGTGCTCGCACTTGACCAGCACTTCGGCGCCGAGTTCCTCGGAGAACGCGCCGAACCGCACCAGAGGCGTGACCGGCAGGCCCAGCCGCGGCGCCAGCTCGGCAGAGCCGGCCGCGATGATTGCCGGCGACAACGACTCGTTCATGGCGTGCCACCCCAACCCTGTCATCTGCCGATCTCCGCGGCCACCGCCTCGGCGAACTCCGCCGTACCCGCACTGCCACCGAGGTCGGCGGTCCGAGTGCCAGAGCGGATCGTTGCCCTCAACGCCCTGTCGACCACGTCCGCCGCTCCCCGGGCGGCGGGATCGTCGTGCCGGTCGCCGAGCCAGTCCAGCAGCATCCCGCCGGACGCGATCATCGCGGCCGGGTTCGCCAGGTTCTTGCCCGCGATGTCAGGCGCGGAGCCGTGCACGGCCTGCGCCATCGCGCGCGCGTGCGATGCGTTGATCGCCGGTGCGACACCGAGTGACCCCGCCAGTTCGCCGGCCAGGTCGGAGAGGATGTCGCCGAACATGTTCTCGGTGACGAGAACGTCGAACGCACCGCCGCGGCGGACCAGGTGCACCGTCACCGCGTCGATGTGGAAGTCGTCGACCTCGACATCCGGGTAGCCTTCGGCGACCTCGCGACAGATGTCCAGGAAGAAGCCACTGGTGGTCGCCAACACGTTCGCCTTGTGCACGACGGTGACGTGCTTGCGCCGTCGCCGGGCCAGTTCGAACGCCTGCCGTGCGATCCGCTCGATCGCGGTCCGGGTGAAGATGCCCATCGCGATCGCGACGTCCCCGGTCGGCATGAACTCGCCGGTCCCGCGATAGGTGCTGCGGTCGGCGTAGAAGCCTTCGGTGTTCTCCCGCACGATGAGCAGGTCGAGGTCGGGTACGACCGCGGGTACGCCCTCGATGGCCTTCGCCGGTCTGAGATTGGCGAACAGGCCGAAGTGCTTGCGGATCGTGCCGCTCGGGTTCAGCAGTGCCTTCTGCTGCGCGGGGTACGACGCACTGTCGTGCGGTCCGAGCAGCCAGCCGTCCAGCTCGGCGAGTGTGGCCAATGTGGTGTCCGGGATGGCAGTGCCGTGCGTCTCGATGGCGCTCGCGCCGACCGGCAGCCGGACCCACTCGATCGTTATCGCGCCGACCTTCTGTCGTGCGGCGTCGAGGACCCGGATGGCGGCGGGCACGATCTCGGGGCCGATGCCGTCACCGTCCAGCACGCCCAGCCGGTACCCGGTCACGCTTCGGATCGTAGTGCGTGCCGCCGTGGAGCCTAGTCGTCGTGGCCGTGACGCAACCACGCCATGTATGCCGCCTCGGCGACGGCAAGGTCCTGCCAGCCCATCCCGACACTCTTGAACACCGAGATCCCGGTGGTCCGGCGTACGTCGGCCAACTCGGTGATCCGGTCCTCGGCCAGCACGCCGGACGCGATCGCCTGGACGACGTCGCCGGCCTCGCGAAGCGCGGTCGCCCGGTCCTCGACGACGACCTGCGTGGCCCGCTGGAACACGACGTCATCGAGTTCGCGCGCTTCGGGCTCGTGTGAGCCCACCGCGACGACGCAGGCGTGGTCGGCCAGCAGTCGGCCGTCGAAAACCGGCGCTCGCGCCGTCGTCGCGCATACGACCAGGTCCGCGCCACTGACTGCACCGGAGTTGCCCGGACGGGCGTCGATGCCCTCGCTTCGAAGCCGGCCGACGAGGTCGTCGACGTGTGCCGGCGTGCGGCCGACCACGACGACCGACCGGATCGGGCGGACCGTACTGAGCGCGTGGACATGGCCCCAGGCCTGCGGTCCGGTGCCGAAGACGACCAGCCGCTCGGCCTGCGGTGCCGTGAGCGCGCGGGCGGCGAAGGCCGACTGAGCCGGCGTCCGCAACGTGGTGAGCGCGGTGCCGTCGATCAGTGCCCGCGGCGTCAGCGTGGCGGCATCGAAGAGCACGTACACCGCCTGGATCCGGGGCAGCCCGGCCGCCGGATTGCCCGGCGCGACCCCGGCCAGCTTCACCCCGGCCGACCGCGCGGTTGTCGCCGGCATCACCAGCAACTCGCCGCCCTCGACCGGTACGGCGGTCCGTGGCGGCCCACCGCGATCCCGTTCGGCGACGGCGCGCCCAATGGCGTCGATCGCATCCGTCCAGGAGACGAGCGAGCCCAGCTCGGCGGCGTCGATGTGGGGCAGCCTCATGACCTCAGTAATATATTACATTCCACTGGAATCCCACTCGCTCTGTCGGAGGCGTCATGCGCGTGGCCGTGACCGACTACCACACAGCCGGAGAGCCGTTCCGGATCGTCACTGACGGCCTTCCGGAGATCCCCGGCGCGACCGTGCTCGACCGGCGTACCTTCGCGCAGAACTCTGACGACGTCGACGCGGTACGGCAACTGCTGGTCAACGAGCCGCGCGGCCATGCCGACATGTACGGCGGGTTCGTCGTACCGGCCAGTGACGACGGCGCCGACTTCGGCGTGCTGTTCTGGCACAGGGACGGCTACTCGACCGCGTGCGGGCACGGCACGATCGCGCTCGGCACATGGGCGGTCGAGACCGGCCGGGTCATTGCCGAGGACAGCGGCATCACCGACGTCACGATCGACGTACCGTCCGGCCGGGTGGTCGCCCGGGTGACCTGTGTCGAGGGCCGGGTCAGTCACGTGTCGTTCCGCAACATTCCGTCGTACGTGGTCGCGCGCGACGCCGAGGTCCCGACGAAACGCGGCTCGGTCCGTGCCGGCATCAGCTACGGCGGCGCGCTCTACGCGTCGGTTGCAGCATCGTCGGTCGGGCTGGCCGTCCGGCCGGAGGACTACGCGGATCTGATCGCGATCGGCCGTGAGATCAAGTGGGCGCTGAACGACACCGAGTGGGCCAGGCACCCCACCGACAGCAGGCTCGACGGCATCTACGCCACGATCCTGTACGACGACCTGGGCCGGACCGGGGACGGGCTGCGCCAGCGCAACGTGACGGTGTTCGCCGACGGCGAGGTCGACCGATCCCCCTGCGGATCGGGTACGTCGGCCCGGCTCGCGCTGCTGGCCGACGAAGGCCTGATCACGACCGGGCAGACGCTGACACACGACTCGATCGTCGGTACGAGATTCCTCGGCCGGGTGCTCGATCAGGTCGAGTCCGGTGTGCTGACCGAGGTCGTGGGGTCGGCATACCTGACCGGCACGGCGACGTTCACCCTCGATCCGCGCGATCCGGTCGGCACTGGGTTTGTGCTCAGATGATCGAGGTACCGCGTCTGGGTGGCAGGCCGAATCTGCGCCAGCAGATCGGTGCTGTGCTGCGCGCCTCGGTCATCGCCGGCCGGATGCGATCCGGCGTCGTGTACTCGGCGCCCGCATTGGCACGGCGGTTCGGCGTCTCCGCGACCCCGGTCCGCGAGGCGATGCTCGACCTGGTCGCCGAGGGACTCGTCGAACCCGTACGCAACAAAGGCTTCCGGGTCACCGAACTGTCCGACACGCTGCTCGACGAGATCACCGCCACCCGGCTCCTGCTCGAGGTCCCGACCACGGCGTCGCTGGCCGCTTCGCCCGACGACCGGATCCGTGGCGAGATCGACAGGCTGTACCCGACCGCGCGGCGACTGGTCCGGCTGGCTGAAAAGCGCGACGTGGTCGGCTTCGTCGACCTCGACCGCACGTTCCACCTGTCCCTGCTGGCGCTGGCCGGCAACGAAACCCTGGTCGGCATCGTCGGCAACCTACGGGCGCGCAGCCGCTTGACCGGACTGGCCGATCTCGACCTCGGCGAACTCGTTTCCTCCGCCAATGAACACGTCGAGCTTCTCGATCTGCTCGTGGCCGGTGACCCCGCGGCCGTGAACGACCTGATGACGCGGCACATCAACCATGTTCGCGGCATCTGGGCGGGCTGAGGCCGGTGCGCTGATCTCCGCGGTCCGGTCGCGCCCCGGCCTCGGCGGCAGCCAGCACCGCCGCCCGGAGCTCGCGCGCCGCGGGACTCGGCCATAGCACCTGCCCGGAGGGTTTACGCCCGCCATCAGGGTTCGCACCCCGTTGTGCGGGGGTGCGAACCCCTGCCGGAAGCGCAAACCCGAACAATCGTCCGCATCAATCTGGGCATGCGCCCGCCCAGGTTGACGGCGCTCCAGCTGGTGGATGGCGGCGATCGTCATACCTGACATCGGCATTCGATGTATTTCCGCGGCCCTTTCGTGGTTCCGCGAGATAGGGGGAACAACACTCAGGGGGCGAACGCCGATGAGCGAGGCAGTCGGTGTGGAACGGACCACGATCGGCTCGGCGATGTCGACAGGCACGTCGACGAGCACGAATGCCAGGCAGCTGATCGGCGTGGTCAACGTCGTCGAGGCGGTCATCGCCTTCGGTTGACTCGTCTGGGCGTACGGGCTGGCCGAGCACCTCGTGGCGGCACAGGAGCTGGCCACCAAGGGAACGCTCGCGACCCGGTCGGTCGGGTTGCCGGCGCTACACATCGGCGTAACGCTCAACATGAGCCTGTTGATCGTCGGTGCGGTGGCGGGTGCCGTCGGCAGCATCGTCCATCAGGGCGTGGTGTACGCACGAGCGCGTCACGAGCACCTCAAGTGCGACCACGTCTTGTGTTACGTCCTCCGGCCGGTGTGGTCCGCACTCCTGGGCGCGGTCGCAGTGATCTCGGTCAACACCGGGCTGATCAGCATCGGCGACCAGACGACGTCGACCGCTGGGGTCGCCGTGCTGGTGACCACGGGTGCCCTCGCAGGCTTGTACACCGACCAGACGCTGAAACGCCTGCGGCTGCCGATCGGGATGACCCCCGCGGCGAAGGGCAAGCCGTCGGGAGACTGACCGGCAGGGTCATGGACTGCTCTAGCGTGGGCGCATGACGGTGCGAAGTGAGCGGAACGGCTCGGTGACGACCGTGGTGCTGTCGCGCCCGGGGGTGCGCAACGCCGTCGACGGGCCGACGGCGAGCGCGCTGGCGGACGCGTTCCGGTCGTTCGAGGCCGATGCCGACGCCGCGGTGGCGGTGCTGTGGGGTGAGGGCGGGTCGTTCTGCTCGGGCGCGGACCTGTCC
>JBKPSJ010000151.1:0-43386 GCA_046765875.1 Actinomycetota bacterium | reverse complement strand
CGACCGCGGCCGCGACTACCGGGTGCTGACCAGGCACATGGACGACGCGATGCTCGACACCTGGGGCCGGCCGTCACAGATCGGGAACTGGTCGTTGTTCCTGGTACGGATCGACCACATGTTCGTGAAGCCCGGGTGGTGCGCCGACGACAGCGGCCGGTACAAGGTGCCGGCGTCGGACCACCGCGGCATCATCTCTACCGTCGGGCCCTGCACCTGAGCACGCCGGAGCCCCGGGCACCTGCCCGAGGCTCCGGCGCGTGTGCCTGTCAGCCGCGGCCCGGACGGCGACCGCGGTACCAGCGGCCTCCACCGGTACCCCGGCCGACCCCCGCAAGGTATAGCGCCAGGCAGAGCAGCCCGATCAGGACGAGCGTGTACCAGTTGAACAGGTCGGGTGCACCCAGGTTCGTGTTGAACAGGTCGAGTAGCAGCGCGAACCCGAACACGATGGCCGCGAGGATGGCGAGCATGGTTCCTCCGAACATGAGGGCGGTGTGTCGCTTGTCCTCGTACCCGCCGCCGCTGGGAACAATCGGTTTACCCGCGCCCCGCGGGTGGTACGGGGCGAGTCCATGGACAACCGGGCTCGGCGCGGCCAGGATGGTGCGACGCCTCCGGGAGGGAAATCATGAACCGTCGTGCTCGTGTCTTGGCCGCCGCGACCGCACTCGGGCTGGCCACCATGTCACTCGTAGGAGGAACCGCGGGCGCGGAGCCGAGCCATGGCAAGCCCGTGACGGTGATGACCCGCAACCTCTATCTCGGCGCGGACATCAACCGTGCGGTCGTGGCCGCGCTCACCGCGCAGGCACAGGGCAGGCCCCCGCAGGACATCCTGGTCGCGCTCGGCAACGCGACGCACGTGACCCGCGCGATCGTCGACCAGACCAACTTCCCGGTCCGGGCCGAGCTGCTCGCCGGCGAGATCGACCGCACCGAGCCGGACCTGATCGGCCTGCAGGAGGTCGCGTTGTGGCGGTCGGGTCCGCTGCAGTTGAACCAGGTCGGCGTACCGAACGCGGCGACCGTCGACTACGACTTCCTCGAGATCCTGCTGAAGGAACTGGCGGCACGTGGGCAGCAGTACATACCGGTCTCGATCGGCAACCGGGCCGACGTCGAGGCGCCCAGCTTCACCGGCAGCCCGTTCAACGGGACCATCGGCGCCGACGCCCGCGACGTACGACTGACCATGCGCGACGTCGTGCTGATGAACACCCGGCGCGGCTTCAAAGCCCTCGACTCCGGCGGCGCGATCTACAGCCACAACCTGACGATCAGCATCCTCGGCACCACGCTGAACTTCGACCGCGGTTACCAGTGGGTCGACGTCAAGGCCGGCGTTGACCGGTTCCGGTTCGTCAACACCCACCTCGAGGCGTTCAGCTCCGACCTGGCGCTGGCCCAGGCCCAGGAACTCCTGGCGAACGCACCGGCCGCCGATCGCCCGACGATCTTCGTCTGCGACTGCAACTCCGACCCGCTGAACAACTCGATCAAGCCGATCGACCACGTCCCGCACAAGGCCCCGTACGACCTGATCACCGGCCCGGGTGGGTTCACCGACGAGTGGCTCCAGTTCAAGCCGGCCGAAGAAGGTTGGACCTCGGGTCTGTCCGAACTGGTGAACGACCCGACCGCAGCCGGCTTCGACCACCGCATCGACATGGTCTTCACCCGCGGCGGGAACATCCGCGTCACCGACGGCCAGGTCACAGGTACCAGCGTGAGCGACCGCGATCCGGCGACCGGGCTGTGGCCCTCCGATCACGGCGGAGTCGTCCTCACCCTCCGCGGCTTCTGAGCTGTGATCCGAGGCCTGCGCCAGAACCGGTTTGGTTCTGGCGCAGGCAGTTGTTGTGGAGTCAGGACGCGGTCACGCCCTGGACGAGCTGCGACAGCTCGGCCCGGGGAAGTGTCCGCTCCTTGCCGCCGACGTCGAGCACCGTCCTGCCGCCGACGACGCGGGCATGTGTCTCCAACCAGTCCTTCGCGGCGGTCGTTGCCGAGTTGAAGGTGTCGGCGACGAAGGAGTCGAGGATGATGTTGGAGCCGTCCCCTCCGTCGAGCGTGTCGTTGCCCGGGCCGCCGATGAGCACGTCGTCACCCGGTCCGCCGCGCAGCGTGTCGTTGCCGTCTCCGCCGATGAGGACGTCGTCACCGTCGCCGCCGTCGGCCGTGAGCTGGATCGACCCGGCTGCCAGGCCGGATGCGTCGACCACGTCGTCGCCCGCCATCGTGTTGACTGTCAGCCTGTCGCCGGCGGCCTCGGCGCCGGTGATGTTCACTCGAGCGGACAGTCCGAGCACGGCCATGCCGGAGGCGTCGCCGGCAGCGACGACGACGTCGTCACCGCTGGTGCCGCTGACGACGACATTGTCGGGCGAGACATCGCCGCCACCGCCGACCGCGGCCAGGTCGGTGTTCACCTCGGTCAGATCAGTCCCGCTGAGATCGTTGACCACGACGACGTCGGCGCTGCCCAAGGCCCGGAAGTCGATGCCCTCGACATCGTCGAGATCCATCGTGACCGCCGCGATGTCACGGATGAACCGCACCCGCCCGCCGTTGGCGCTGATGTCGATGTTCTCGGCGATGTTGGCGCCGTTGAACTGCATCCGGTCGAATCCCGCCTGGCCTTCGATCGTGTCGTTGTCGTCGCCGGGTCTCCAGACGAAGACGTCGTCACCCGCACCCATCAGGGCGAGGTCGTCGCCGTCGCCGCCGTTGATCAGATCGTCGCCCGCGCCGCCGCGCAGAGCGTCGACGCCGAGGCCACCGTCTTCGGTCAGCTGGATGGCGTCGGCCTCGAGCGAGCTGGCGTCCACGGTGTCGTCGCCACCGAGACCGTTGAGCACCAGCCGGTCGTTGGCCTGCTCCTGCAAGACGACGTTGACCGCGGTGTGCAGCCCGAAGACGTTGACCCCGCCCGCATCGCCGGCGGCTCCGAACACGTCGCTGCCCTGGGTGCCGTTGACCGTGACGGTGTCGGCGGCGCCGTCGCCACCGCCGTTGGGCCCGCGCAGGTCGAGGCCGGCCGCGGTCAGATCGGTTCCGCTCAGATCCCCGAGGACGACGTTGTCGGCGCCGCCGAGCGCGCGGAAGTCGATGCTCTCGACGTCGTCGAGGTCCATCGTGACCGAGGCGATGTCGCGGAAGAATCGCACCCGCCCGCCGTTGGCGGAGATGTCGATGTTCTCGGCGATGTTGGCACCGAAGAACAACATCTTGTCGGAGCCGTCCTGACCCTCCAGGATGTCGTCGCCGTCACCAGGGTTCCACTGGAACACGTCGTCGCCGGCGCCCATGAACGCCTGGTCGTCGCCGTTGTCACCCAAGATGGAGTCGTGGCCGTCGCCGCCGCGGAAGACGTCGGCGCCCTGCGATCCGAGCAGCGTGTCGTCGCCGGCGCCGCCGTCGACCGTCAACTTGACGATCCCGGCCGGCAGGGTGGTCGCAGTCACGGAGTCGTCGCCGCCGAGCGTGTTCACGGCCAGGCTGTCGTTGGCGCCCTCGGAGTTGGTGATGTTCACCTGGGCGTGCAGCCCGATCACGGAGGCCGACGTGCCGCCACCCACGATGTCGACGATGTCGTTGCCGTTGGTCGCGTTCACGACGACGGTGTCGGGCTGGGCGTCTCCGGTGGTGCCGCCGAGCGTGCCGGACAGATCAGTGTCGAGCCTGACCACGTCTGTCCCGGACAAGTCGTTCACGGTGATGGTATCGGTGCCGCCCAGCGCGTTCAGGTCGACGACCTCGACGCCGTCGGCGTCCATCACGATGGTGCCGATGTCGCGGGTGAAGCGTAGGCGCGCGCCGTTGGCGGTGGCTTCGAACCTCTCGTTGACGGCACTGCCGTTGAAGAGCATCCGGTCGGTGTCGGTCTGTCCTTCGACCACGTCGCTGCCGTCGCCCGGATCCCACTGGAACGTGTCGTCGCCTGCGCCGAGCAGGGCGGTGTCGTTGCCCTGGTTGCCGTCGACGACGTCGTTGCCATCGCCGCCGAGCAGGCGGTCGGCCCCGTTGCTGCCGAGGATCGTATCGTTGCCAGCGCCGCCGTCGACGGTGATCTTGATGAGCGCGGCCAGGTTCCCGGTGGCGGAGAACTGGTCGTCGCCGCCGTTGGCGTTGACGACGAGGTTCTCGGACGTACCGATGTCGATCGTGAACGGAGCCGGGTTGAGACGGTCGAACCGAACTCGCGTCCCGTTGGCGGTGGCCGTGAACTCCTCGGTGCCGTTGCCGCCGTTGACCTCGACCGTGTCGGTGCCGGCAGCGCCTTCGTTGAGGTCGGTGTCGTCGCCCGGGCTCCAGATCATCCGGTCGTTGCCACTCTCACCGAACACCTGGTCGTCGGCGTCGCCGCCGGTGAGGGTGTCGTTTTCGCCGCCGCCGAACAGGAAGTCATTGCCGCCACGGCCCAGAAGGCTGTCGTCGCCGGCCTGCCCGAAGATCTGGTCGTTGCCCGAGCCGCCGGTGAGAGTGTCGTTGCCCGCCCCGCCGAACAGGTTCGCTCGCGGCAGCGCACCGGCGGCCTCGTTGAGCGTGATCACGTCGTTGCCAGCCTGGCCGTAGACCTGGATCAGCGCGGTGTTGGCGACCGTCGGGGTGCCGCCGACGACGCTGACCGCGCCGCCGTTCACGAGAATCGCGCCGGCCGCGTCGCGGCTGATGGCGATGGTGTTGTTGGTGTTGTCGCCGAGTACGGTCAGCATCCCGTTGGAGAATGTCGCGGTCGTCGCCGCGCTGGCCGGCAAACTTGTGCCGAGGACCACCCCGGCACCGAGAGCCGTACCGCCGAGCACCCAGCGCCCTACACGTCGCCAGTTGCCCGTGCGTACTGCATTCATCGTTCCTCCCACACAGAGCAGCCGGCCGTCAATCGGCCGGCTGTTGATCGCTTTGCCTGGGTCGCCGGAATCGAGTCTTCAAGCGCCGATTCGCAGCGTCGTCCCTTCTGTCACGGCAGATACGTGACGGCAGGCCGGATCGGTTCAACCCGGCAAGCAGCTGCCGTGCGCCGTTCTGGCCGGGCGCTGCCGTGACGGCAACACCCTCTCCCTGACCCAACACGTCCAAGCCCCCACACACCAGCATCGGCGGCTGACCACGTCTATGGGGGACGGACCTTCGTTAAGGATTGTCTTCGATCAGAGACACCGGCACATTGTCTTTGATCAAGGACATCCAGATCTTGTCTTCGTTCGTAGACAGTAGGAGAATGTCTACGAACGAGGACTCCTGAAAGGCGAGATCGTGAGTGAGACGAGCATCAATCACTGGACCAAGCTCGGTTCAGCGGTTCGCGATGCGCGCGCTCGCCATGGGTGGAGCCAGCACGAGCTTGCAGAGCGGGCGGGCGTGTCGCGGTCATGGTTGGCACGACTTGAAGCCGGTCACCGCGGGGCCGAACTGGAACAGATCCTTCGACTCCTGAATGCGCTCGACCTGACCCTGACCGTCACAGACGCGGACGAGCGAGCGCGGCCGGCGTCGAGTACGGACGAAGACCGGACCACGAAGCCAACGGGTCGCGCCGCCGCGGCTGCTCGGCGAGCGGGCCTGAGCGCCCTCCTGTCGGCCCACGAATCCACCGCCGAGGCACGCCGAAGGGCGTGGAGGCATGCCGCCGACCGACACGATCGTGGGAGCGAAGACCCAGCCGCGACCGCGGACGCCTCGATGGGGGACTCATGACGGAGCGCCTGTTGGTCGTGCTGTACGGCCAGGTCATCGGACATCTCGAGCGCGTCGACGAGTCCGATGATCCGTCATTCACCTATGACCGTACTTACGTCGACGAAGGAGCGGTCGCGCTCTCGGCACGAATGCCCCTACAAACCAGGACGTTTCCTCCGGAACGAGTCGCCCCGTACCTTCAGGGGCTATTACCGGAGAACAACGAGACCCGGGATCTGTGGGCGCAGCGCTTGAACACTCCTCCCGACGACGCCTTCGGGATGCTCGCTGCCATGGGTTGGGAATGCCCAGGGGCAGTCCAGTTCTGCCGACCGGAGGAGATCGCATCGCTCCTTGACCGTGCCGGCGATTACAGGCCCATGTCCGATCCCGACATCGCTGCACGCCTCCGGCTGCTGATCAACGAACCCGCTTCTTGGACCATGCCGAACGAGCACTGGTCACTGGGCGGGCAGCAGGAGAAGTTCGCGCTGGCATGGCGTGATGACGGTTGGCACGAAGCGCACGGCGCAGCAGCGACGACTCATATCCTCAAGCCAGGCATCCGGCGCCTTCACCATCAAGCGCTTGTCGAACACGTCACGATGACTGCTGCGGCGGCCGTCGGGGTGGATGTCGCAACGACTCGGCTCATGCAGTTCGACGACCATTGGGCGATAGTGATAGACCGCTTCGATCGCCACCTTTCGGAACTGGACGGAACAGTTCACAGATTCCACCAAGAGGATATGTGTCAAGCGTTGGGCCGACTGCCGCAGAACAAGTACGAGTCACGTGGCGGACCATCTCTCGCAGACATGACGCGACTCGTGCGCCAGCAGTCCACCAGCCTCGATGATGACCGCCTCGCTCTGGCGGATTTCCTCATCATCAATCTCGTCGCAGGAGCCCCTGACGGGCATGCCAAGAACATCTCCATGCTTCGTACGCCCGAAAGAACGTGGATCGCACCGCTCTACGACCTTGCCACCGGTCTCGTGTACGGCCCGGCAGACGTCGACCGGAGCATCGCCCTGTCGGTAGGAGGCCAACGTCGCGTGTCACGAATCGGGCCACGCCAATGGGCCAGGGCCGCCAAGACACTTGGGCTGCCCGACGAAGCTCTGTGCGCCCGGGCAGCCCAGCTCGCGACTGACTTTCCCGTGGCGTTCGCGGAGGCGCTGACCACAGTCGCCGGTGCGCCGGGAGCAGATGAGGTTGCCGAACGCACCGGAGATGCGCTCGGAGACCACGCGAAACGGATCCTGGCGGGGCTTCCCTGATCGTTGCCACGTTGTGCGATCTCCTCGGGCGATGGGGCTGATGGAACTCGCTGACGATTTGTCCATGGGCAGGGCTACCGTGGAGCGCGGAGCCTGGGACCGTTGAGACGCGGCGGTCCAGACGCCGGGGAGGAATCGGACATGCAGGTACCCACCGTGTTCCAGAAGGCACAGCTCAGTCACTTCGGCGGCGAGAACCGGAAGTGGTGGACGCTCGGAGCGGTGTCATTCGGGCTGTTCATGATCATGCTCGACAACACCGTCGTGAACGTGGCGCTGCCCACGATCCAGCGCGAGCTCGGGCTCTCGCTGGAGGAGCTCGAGTGGGTCGTGACCGGTTACGCGCTGACGTTCGCGGCGTTCATGCTGACAGGCGGCAAGCTCGCCGACCTGCTCGGGCGGCGGCGGATCTTCGTGGCCGGGCTCGTCGTGTTCACCGTCTCGTCGCTGCTGTGCGGACTGGCCAGTTCGCCTGGGCTGCTGATCGCCTGGCGGATCCTGCAGGGCGTCGGCGCGGCGATGATGAACCCGGCGACGCTGAGTATCATCGCGGCGGCCTTCCCGCCTCGCGAACGCGGCCGGGCGATCGGCCTGTGGGCCGGGGTGTCGGCGCTCGCTCTGGCGCTCGGCCCGCTGATCGGCGGCCTGCTGACCGAGCATGTCGGCTGGGGCTGGATCTTCTTCATCAACGTGCCGGTGGGTGTGCTGGCCGTCGTGGCGAGCTACCTGTTCATCGACGAGTCGCGCGACGAATCCGAGGAGCAGCGAGTCGACGTACCGGGGCTGGTCTCGTCCGGAGTCGGCCTGTTCGCGCTGACGTACGGACTGATCCAGGCGAACACGTATGGCTGGACGTCGGCCCGGATCCTCGGTGCCTTCGCAGTCGCCGCGATCGGGCTCGTGGCGTTCGTGGTCATCGAGATGCGCTCGCGGGTGCCGATGCTGGACCTGCACCTGTTCCGCAACCCGACGTTCACCGGCGCGAACCTGGCAATGCTGCTGATCGCGCTGGCGATGTTCGGCGTGTTCTTCTTCGTCTCGCTCTACATGCAGCAGATCCTCGGTTACTCGCCGGTGAAGGCCGGGCTGACGTTCCTGCCGCTGACGGTGCTGATCATCCTCGTGGCGCCACAGGCCGGCCGGCTGTCGGATACCGTCGGCGCGCGGTGGATCGTCGGCGCCGGACTGACCATCGTCGCGGTGTCGCTCGGTCTGTTCTCGCGACTCGGTATCGGCGCGACGTTCACCGATCTGCTGCCTGGCCTCCTCTGCGGTGGCGTCGGGATGGCTATGTCGATGGCACCCACGACCGCGGCGGCGATGGCGTCCGTACCGGTGAACAAAGCCGGTGTTGGGTCTGCCGTACTCAACTCGATGCGCCAGATCGGCGGCTCGGTCGGCATCGCGCTGATGGGTGCGATCGTCGCGCACGTGCTCACCGACTCCCTGGCCAGGGGCGATTCACGGCCGGTTGCGTTCGTGAACGGCTTCCAGGCGGGTCTGCGAGTCGCCGCGCTGATCGCCCTCGCGGGAGCTCTGGTCGCCGTCATCCTCATCCGCCGTCCTCAACACCCGCCGGAACCCCAAACCAGCCTGGCTGAACCGCTTGGCGTTGATCAGATACGCCGGGATCGCTGACGGGGAATCTCCTGCGCGAACTCGACGACGAAGCCGTCCGGGTCCGCGATATGTACGGTCCGGTGGCCCCATGGCCGGTCCGCCGGACCGCTCAGGACAGCGGCGCCCGCGGCCGCCAGGCGATGAGCGCAGGCATCGACGTCGTCCACGACTAGCACGATCTCCGCGGCCGGCCCGGGCCGCACCGGATGCTCGGTCAACCATTCGGCACGCCGTCGCTCGTACAGGGCGAACCGGGTGCCCTCGGTGCCGAACTCGGCATACCCCGCGTCGGTGAATCGGTATGGCAGGCCGACCACGTCGCGGTAGAACGCGATAGACACGTCCAGGTCGGACACGTACAGGATCACGTAGCCGATGCGGTCCACCCGCTCACGCTACGCGCAACCCTCGGCCGGGCGAGCTCCCCAGTCCGGCTCAGTCGCGCAGATGGGAGGGCTGGTGAGTCACCTGCTCGATGTCCTCGGCGGCGGTCAGCACCAACCGGTGCGCCAGCTCCGACAGCGCCCGCGCTGCCGCGAGCTCGTCGCCGATCCGGGGCACCTCGACGTCATCGGGGTGCCGGTAGGCGGTTCCGCGCCCGGTCAGCTGCTCGTCGCCGGCGCTGAGCCGTGCCTCTGCATGCGTGGTCCTTTCGTCCTCCCGCTCGTCGATCACGATGTCGACCGTCCAGTGCCGGGTCGCTGCCATCGCTCTCACCTCGTCGCAGCCGGATTGGTTCCTATAGTGAGCGTTGTACGTCGCGGCCGTTCGCGCCAGTGTCGGCGATGCTTGGTCCGGGTTATCTGTCGGTCGGCGTGTTGGCCCTCGTCGGCTGGCCGAGGACCGCCCCTCGGCCCCTAGGCGGCTTCCCCGTCCGAGCGTCGTGCGAAGTGGCTGGCAAGGAGGGTGACCGCGAGCGTGCCGGCGATGACGATCAGCGATTCGGTGGTGGTCACCCTCGGCACGTCGACCGCGCCGAAGTGCTCGACATGGACGGCGTGTAGCGCCTCGAGCAGCAGCTTGATCCCGATGAAGGCGAGGATCACGGCCAGCCCGGTGTTGAGGTAGACGATCCGCTCGAGCAGGCCCGCGACCAGGAAGTACAACTGGCGCAGACCCATCAGGGCCAACGCATTGGCCGCAAACACCACGTACGGGTCCTGGGTCAGCCCGAAGATCGCCGGGATCGAGTCCAGCGCGAACAGCACGTTGGCCAGGCTGATGGTGGCGATCACAAACACCAGCGGGGTGAACAACCGCCTCCCCGCTACCCGCACCGTCATCGCTGTGCCGTGATAGCTCGGCACAGACGGGACCACAAGCCGGAACGCCCGCACCAGCGCGTACTCCTCGAACCCCTCGTCGTTGGAGTCTCTGAGCAAGGTGACCGCGGTGTAGATCAGCAGCGCCCCGAACACGAAGAACGTCCACGAGAACGCGGCCAGCGCGGCCGCCCCAGCCGCGATACACACCGCACGCAACACCAACGACAACGCGATGCCGATGAACAAGACCCGATCACGCGCGACGTCGGGAACTTCGAAGCGCGCCATGATCACCATGAAGACGAACAGGTTGTCGACGCTGAGGCTGTACTCGGTCACATACCCCGCGGCGAACTGCCGCCCCGTCTCGGGGCTGGCGAATGCCGCCAGCGCGATGCCGAACGCGACCGCGAGTCCGACGTAGATCCCAACCCACGTGAGCGCGTCGCGGCTGGAAACCGATTGCCGCCGTCGTCCCAATATGGCCAGATCGGCCACGATGATCCCGATCAGCCCGAGCACGGTCAGGGTCCAGACCAAGGACGAGGCAGTTCCGGGCACGAAGTTACGCGTCCTCCTTCAGGCGACCCCGATCGGTAATCCTCCCCATCTTCGCCGAGCAGTCAACACAGCTGCGATGCAGGTCACCGCTCGACACATACCGAGGGCCGGGACCGTCTGGTCCGAGCCTTCGGATCGGTAGCGGGGGCAGGATCACCGCAGCCCGACTAGCGCCCGCAGTCGAGACTCACGGGACATGGGCGAGCGGCCAGACCTGGCCCGTACGGCTGTCGACCAGTCCAGCCCGATCCGCGGTCGCCCGCAGCGGCAGGACCTCGTACACCGCCGCGGCCAGGACCGGCAATGCCGCGAGGGGCACCCGCGGCGCGACCGTGACGTGCGGCACCCACACGCCCGGCACATAGTTCCGGTGCAGGTCAGCTCCGGTACCGCCGAGAGCGGCGACGATCTCCTCCTGACGGCGCAGCACGCCGCTGGTGACCGCCGGGATCAACCATGCCCGGCCGCGCCGAAAGGTGCCGAGGGCATCGAAATGCAGGTCCAGCGGGCCCGCGTCTGGCAACGACTCGACCGCCTGCCGGACGTCGTCGAGCCGCCATTGCCTGAGGGCTGCGAAAGACAGGTGCGGCAGATGCCGGCCATGCGTGTGCGATCGCAGCGTCGGTACGCCGAGGTCCTCGAGCCGGTCCCATAATTTACGCACCGCCCGGTCGGACCGGGCGTCCAGGAACAGACACACCGCGAGAGCCATTGGCCGCAACTCACGGCTCAGGCAATCCGGCGGGACGCCCGCGGGCTGCCGGATCCATGCCGTCCATGCCGCCTGCAGTCCGGGTCATCGAGGCACGCTCCACGGCCCGAGTATCGACCGAACCTTCAACCGCGAACAGCCACAACACCCACACTGGCCGACACTCACGACGTCGCAGGGTGCCGGCCGGCCATTCGTCGGCCGGCAATGACGGTGCGGTGCGCAGCGCAACTCTTGAGCGCCAACGGCACCACGATCGACGAGGCGGATGCACCATGAGGTCATGCAGGACACTGCCGGTGTGGCTCGCTCCCGTGACCGGGACCGGTCCGGACGGATCCGCCCGCTTGGTGACTGGCTGCTGGTCACGGCGGTGGCGCTGCTCCACCTGCTCAACCCGCGGATCGGTACCGGCGAGCCGGAACAGCGCACGTCGATCCTGCTGGGCGCGGTGTGGTTCGGCGTCGTGCTCCTCCAGAGCATTCCGCTGCTGTGGCGACGACGGCGTCCCGCCGTGGTGCTGGCTGTGGTCTCCGCGGCCTGGGTGCTATCTCAGGGTGTGTTCGGGCCATCGGCGCCGTTCGGGCTATGGGTCGCCCTGTACTCGGCGATCGTGCACGCGACCCGGCGTACGGCCGAGGCCGGCGCGGTGGCCGCGACCGTTCTCGTGTCGGCGCTCGAGCTCGCCCAAGTCGGTCGCGACGGCCTGCGGTTGGAGGACGCACTGCCGATGGTCGTCGTGACCCTGGTCGTGGGCATCGTGGGTTTCGTCGTCGCGGACCGCAGGAACCGCAGCGCCGCGCTCCGGGATCGCGCGGAGTTCCTCGAGCGCGAGCGCGAGGCGCTGTCCCGCCAGGCTGCCGCCGAGGAACGGCTGCGGATCGCGCGCGAACTCCACGACCTCGTCGCACACAGCCTCACCACGATCGCCATCCAGTCGAGCACCGGCCGGCTTGCCCTGCCCCAGCACCCGGACGTCGCGATGCGGGCGCTGGCGACGATCGAGACGACCAGCCGCGATGCCAGCCGCGAGATGCGGCAACTATTGGGTGTGCTGCGCCAGGGCGGCGACAGCTCCGCCGAGCTGGATCCACCACTCGGCCTGGCGAACCTGGACGAGCTCGCCGAGACGATGCGCCAGGCGGGCGCGGACGTGTCGGTCACCGTGGAGGGCCGCTGCCGGCCTCTGTCCAGGAGCCTCGACCTGGTCGCGTACCGGGTGGTCCAGGAGGCGCTGACCAACGTCGTCAAGCACGCCGGGCACCCGGCGGCTGCCGCGGTCCTGGTGCGGTACGACGACGACCAGCTCGTTCTGGAGATCGTCGACGACGGCGCCGGGCGCGATCGGGTGCCCGACGGCCGCCCGGGCCTCGGCATAGTCGGGATGCGGGAGCGGGTGACCGCGATGGGCGGATTGTTCGCCGCCGGACCACGGCCAGTACGGGGTTTCCGCGTCGAGGCCCGGCTACCGATCAACGCGGAGGGCGAGCCATGACCATTCGGGCCGCGCTGGCCGACGATCAGCCACTCGTCCGCGACGGCTTTCGCGCTCAGATCGCGCTGGTCGACGATATCGACCTCGTCGCCGAGGCCACGACCGGCGCCGAGGCCGTCGAGATCGCCCGCAGCCGGCGGCCCGACGTACTGCTGATGGACGTCAGGATGCCCGTGATGGACGGTATCGAGGCCACCAGGCGGATCACGCGGGACGAGCGGTGCGGCGGTGTCCGGGTGCTGATCCTGACGACGTTCGACCTCGACGAATACGTGTACGCCGCGTTGCGGGCAGGAGCGAGCGGATTCCTGCTCAAGGACAGCTTGCCGGAGGACCTGTTCGCCGCGATCCGCCTGATAGCTGCGGGCGATGCGCTGCTGGCACCCGGCGTCACCCGCCGGCTCATCGCCGAGTTCGTACGCCGTCCCGAGACGCCGCGGGTCCGCCCTGCCGAGCTGGCGCAGCTGACCGACCGCGAACGTGACGTACTCGGCCTGATCGCGCAGGGGCTGTCCAACGCCGATATCGCGAGCGCGCTGGTGCTGAGTCCCGCGACGGTGAAGACGCACGTGAGCCGCATCCTCGCCAAGCTCGCCGCACGGGACCGCGCCCAGCTGGTGATGCTCGCCTACGAGAGCGGCCTGGTAATACCCGGCGACGCCTGACGCCGTACATCCGCAGATGTAGTGGTCGTCCCGATGGCGTACGGCCAGGTTCGGATCTGAGGGCGACGACTCGCGAGCCACCGATTCCTATCTTCGAGGCCATGACTGAGATCGCCCTCAGGGGCCTCACCAAGAAGTACGGCGACGTGCTCGCCGTCGACGATCTCAGCGCCGACATCCGAAGTGGCCGGGTCACCGGCTTCCTCGGACCCAACGGCGCTGGCAAGACGACCACCCTGCGCATGCTGCTCGGCCTGGCCCGTCCCACCTCCGGCACCGCCACGATCGACGGGGTCGGGTACCGTGACCTGTCCGCGCCGAGCCGCCAGGTCGGCGCGGTCCTCGACACGAGCGTGTTCCACCCAGCCCGGTCCGGCCGCAACGCCCTGCGAGCGCTCGCGGCGGCCGCCGGCCTGCCGGCCGCCAGGGTGAACGCTGTTCTCGACACGGTCGAGCTCGGACCCGCCGCCGGGCGACGCGTCGGCGGCTATTCACTCGGCATGCGGCAGCGGCTCGCGCTCGCGGCCGCCCTGCTCGGCGAACCCGCCGTCCTGGTGCTCGACGAACCGACCAACGGGCTGGACCCGCACGGCGTGCACTGGCTGCGCGGCTTCATCCGCACGTACGCAGCGGCCGGTGGCACGGTGCTCGTCTCCAGCCATCTGCTGGCCGAGCTGACCAACACCGTCGACGACGTCCTCATCATCAACCGCGGCCGGCTCGTCGAGCACGCGCCGCTGGCAGAACTCACCAACGCGACCACCAGCCTCGAGAGCCGTTTCCTCGAGCTCACCACTGAGAGACCTTCATGACCGCACTGTTCCGGGCCGAGCTGATCAAGCACCTCGGCCTCCGCCTCACTTGGGTAATGCTGACCATTGCGATCGCACTTTCCGCCGGTCTCACCGCGGGCATTGCAATTGTTGCCGGGAGCCACGGTTCCGCACCGCTCGGCCGGGAGGACCTGCGTGGCCTGCTCGCGGTACCCGGCATGCTCGTCGCCGGTATCGCCTTCGTGCTCGGCGTACTCTCGTCGGCCGGTGAGTACCGGCACCACACCGTGACCGCCTCGCTGCTCGTCACGCCGCGGCGTGCCCGGTTCCTCGCCGGCAAGTACGCCGCTGCCGCCGCTGTAGGCATCGCCTTCGCCGGCGTCACGCTGATCGCGTCTTACGTCGCGACCGCGACGGTGGTGCTCGTCAAAGACCTTCCCGTCGACCTGCTCACCGGCGACGCCGCCGTCACCGGGCTCGGGGTCACGATCGCGACCGGCCTGTTCGCGCTCGCCGGAGCCGGTCTGGGTGCACTGGTGCGCAGCGAGACCCTGGCGATCATTGCGGCGGTCGCTTGGTGGTTCGTGGTCGAGGCCCTGCTCCCGCACGCGCTGCGCGAGCCCGGGATGGCCAAGTACCTGCCTGCTGCCGCCTCGAGGGCGCTGGTCCAGGCCGGCGTCCCGGTCGAGGACGGAACCCTCGCCGCCGCCACGGGCGGGCTGCTGATCGCGGCATACGTCGCCGCCATCGCCGCATCGGCGATCTTCGTCACGGAGCGCCGAGATGTCGGCTGAAACTTCGCGCCGGCTCCGGCGAGTAGTCGTCGCCACCGCGCTCGCGGCGGCCCTCTCGACTCCGATCACCGCATCGGCAACCAGGCCGGCGACCACCCAGAATCAGGCGCACACCCGGGCGCACTACTGTCCGCGCTACGACGCGTACGAGATCAGGGACTGCAGCCCCCGGCACCGGCTGCCGGACAGCCCAGTCGGACGCCAACTGCGCTGGGCCCTGCGGCAGTTCGCGGGTGGTGCCGCTACCCTCACTCCCGCCGAGGTCCGGACGCATCTGTCGCCCGGTCTCCAGGAGCTGCTACCGGCTGAGCAGGTCGTCCAGCAGTTGCGCGGCGACCTGAAGGACCGGGGCCCGTTGCGGTTCACCGGCTTCGCCTACCCGCCGCGGCGCGACCAGGCGGTCGCGATCCTGCAGGCCCGCTCCGGTCAACGGGCGGCCCTCGCGATCGGCGTCGCGGGCTCGTTGATCGACGTCATGGAACTCGACCAGGCTCCGCCCACCATCGTGCCTCACGGTCGATTGTCGGGCTGGTTCGACATCGGCGGCCGGCGGATGTTCCTGCGCTGCAGCGGGCGCGGAGGTCCGACGGTCGTGTTCGAGAACGGGCTCGTCACCGACTGGTCCGCGCTGCAGCGCCGGCTGGCCACGACGACCCGGGTCTGCAGCTACGACCCGGCACGGATGGCCGGACCATGGGGCCGCAGCGACCCGGCCCCCGCACCCCGGGACGCCGAGGACAGAGTGGCCGACCTGCACGCGCTGCTCGCGAAGGCACGGGTGCCGGGACCCTACGTCCTGGCCGGTCACTCCAACGGCGGACTGTTCAGTCTGCTGTATGCGAGCCGGCATCCCCGGCAGGTCGCCGGCCTGATCCTGATCGACGGCGTCCACCCGCAGTACCACCGGCGCAGCATCGCGGTGGCGAAGAAATTCGTGCCGCGCGAGTACTGGGGCGAGCTGATCCAGGCGGCGTGCGGCCTGCACCCGGTCCAGGAGGACGCGGAGCAGATGGACATCTGCCTCGCCGAGGACCAGACCCGCGCGGCCCTCGTCACCGCGCCGCTGCGTCCGATGCCGCTGTCGGTACTCACCCATGGCAACCCGCACTACCCGCCGGGCTCCGAACCGGACGCGCAGGAGCAGCTCTGGATGCGGCTGCAGAACGAGCTGGCCGCGATGCTGCCCGGGTCCCGGCACGTGATCGCCACCCGGAGCGGTCACGACATCCCCCGCGACCAGCCCGACCTGGTGCTCGCCGAGCTCCGCCGGGTCGTCGCCGCGGTCCGCAGCGGATCGGCCAGTCTGACTGGCTGACCGCGTGCTCAGCGGGCCCGGCCCCATCACAAGCCGATTCATGCCGAAGGCCCGGACCTGACGGTCCGGGCCTTCGGGTTGGTAGCGGGGGCAGGATTTGAACCTGCGACCTCTGGGTTATGAGCCCAGCGAGCTACCGAGCTGCTCCACCCCGCGTCGCCGCAGACGAGTGTACGGGATGGTGGGGGCTAACCAAAATCGGCCCCGCCGGAGGAGTTGGGTGTCGCAGGTGTCACACCCGTTACAAGGCCACGGCGGCAAACCGGTGGCTGGGGTCGGGCGTGAGCCGTAATGTCCGGGCATGGGGAGAGTGAGCGTCAGGGCGTTTGAGCCGGGGGATCTCGATGAGGCCGCGCAGCTGTTGGCGGAGCGGCATCGGCGGCATCGCTTTGTCGAACCGTTGTTGTCCGCGCGGTGGGAGTATCCAGCCGTCGCCAGGGCGGAGCTGAGCGACGTACTGGACAAGGGGTCGGGGTCGGTCGCCGAGGAGGACCGACGACTGACCGGGTTCGTACTCGGGTCGCCCAAGGACTCGCCGATCTGGGGGCCCAATGTCTGGGTCGAGGCGGCGGGACTCGCCGGCGAGGATCCGGAGACGATGCGCGACATGTACGCCGTTGCCGCCGCACGGTGGGTCGCTGACGGACGTACGACGCACTACGTGATCGTTCCGTCGCACGAGTCGGCCATCGTCGACGCCTGGTTCCGGCTCGGGTTCGGGCAACAGCACGCGCACGCCATCCGCGACGTACCGACGGAGGAGCCGATCATCAAGGTGACGGTACGTCGGGCGCGGCGCGACGACATTGACGTGCTTGCGCGGCTCGATCTGGTGCTGCCCGAGCACCAGGGCTTGTCGCCGGTGTTCGCGGCCGGGACGGTTCCGGCGTACGAGGAGACGCGGGCCGAATGGGAGGCGGACTTCGACGACGAGTCGTACGCGACGTTCGTCGCCGAGATCGACGGCCGGGTGGTCGGTTCGGCGATCGGGTGCGCGCTGGAGACGTCGAACCTGCACCTCGGGCCGGCGCGGCCGGACAACGCCGGGTTCCTGGGGTTCGCGGCCGTCCTGCCGGAGGCGCGCGGTTCGGGCGCCGGGCGGGCGCTGGGCGAGACGGTCGGCTGGTGGGTGGCGCAGACCGGGTTCAAGAGCCTCGTGACAGATTGGCGAGTCACGAACCTGTTGTCATCGCGGACCTGGCCACAGTTGGGATACCGGACGACGTTCCTGAGGCTGCACCGCACGATCGGCTACTGACTTTGCACAGCCCGAAACTCGACTGAGCGGAGCCACGGATTCGTCATCACCCACGTTCCGGACGGGGTCGGTCCACTGGAGTCGGAGTTTGCGTACGAGTGGGAGGACGTCGTCTTCCGCAGCCGGGTGTGGGAGACGGGACCGGACCCGGAGGGTGCGTACCGGGTCGACCTCACCGTCGAGACGTTGCGCGGTCCCTCGCTGCGTGACCTCGAAGCATTGCGGACCTACCTGACCGAGTACCTGGAGCAGGATCCGATCGAGTCCGCGTTGCGCCAGGTCAAGGTCGGCCGGTACGACGGCTACCGCGACGACGGCCGCATCTTCTGGCTGGTCTCCCCCGGTGTCGCGGCATCGGCCGTGATCGATCGCGACCGGTTCAGCGACAACGAGCTACGCCGGACCGCGCGCGGGTTCGTGCCCGCGCACGGCCCGGTCGGAGGTTGACGTGCTACCGGCCGGCCGGCGGCGATGTCGATGTGCCGCCGGGCGTCGTGGGTGGACTCTGTGTCGGCGGCGGGGTCGATGTCGGCGTCTGGCTCGAGGCGCGGACGGCACGGTCGATCGCCGCCCTCGCCTTCGCCAGCTCGGCCTGGTAGGTCGCCAGATTCCCGCTGCGCAACGCCGCGTCCGCACGGGTGAAGGCATCCTGCGCCTCGGTCAGCGCCTGCTGGACGGTCTGGTTCGTCGGTGGATTGTTGTTCTGCTTGTTCCCATCCTCGTCGGTCTTCGCTCCGGACTCGCCCTTGAAGACCTTGTCCAACGCCTCTTGCAGAGTTTGGCCCCAAGCGACGTTGTCTCCGAACCCGACCAGCACGTACCGCAACAGCGGATAGCTACCGGTCCCGCCCGTCTTCACCGAGTACACCGGCTGGACGTACAGCAGGCCGCCACCCAGCGGCAGGGTCAGCAGGTTGCCGAACTGCGCCCGCGCGCCACTGTTCGGCTGGTTCAGCGGCAGCAGCACGCTACGGATCGAGTCGTCGGTCTGGAACTTGTTCGCAACCTGGCTCGGACCCGGTATCTGCAGGTTGGCGGGCAATCGAAGGATCCGTATCTGGCCGTAGTCCTTCGACGACGCCTCCGCGTCGACGGCGAGGAAGCCGGTCAGGTTCTCCCGCTCGGCGTTCGGCACGTAGACCGAAGTGAGCGAGAAGTTCGGCGTCGCCTGGTCCGGCATCCGCAGCGACAGGTAGAACGGCGGCTGCTTGCGGGCCACCGCGTCGCTGGCCGCGCCGACGGTCGGGTCGGCCGGGACGCGCCACAGGTCGCTGTTCTGGTACCAGGTCTGCGGGTCCTGCACGTGGTACTTCGCGAGCATGTCGCGCTGCACCTTGAACATGTCCTCGGGGTACCGCAGGTGCGCCATCAGCCCGGGCGAGATGTCCTCGCGCGGCTTCACCAAACCGGGGAACGCCTTCATCCAGGCCTTGAGCAGCGGGTCGGACTTGTCCCACTCGTACAGGTCGACCGAGCCGTCGTAGGCGTCCACGACCGCCTTGACCGAGTTGCGGATGTAGTTGATCTCCTCGCTGGCCTGCTGCGCGATCTGGCCTCGACCGGTCGTCGTGTCGCGGGTGGAGTCGTCCAGCGACACACGCTGCGAGTACGGGTAGTGCGAGGTCGTCGTGTAGCCGTCGACGATCCACTTCACCCGGCCGTCGACGACCGCCGGGTACGGGTCGCCGTCGACGGTCAGCCACGGCGCGGCCTTCTCGACCCGCTCGCGCGGAGTGCGGTCGTAGAGGATCTTCGAGTCCGAGTTCACCCGGCCCGACAGCAGGATGTTCGCGTCCCGGAACTTGGTTGCGAACAGCAGCCGATGGAAGAACCCGCCGACGTCGACGCCACCACCGCCCTGGTAGGTGGACAGGTTGGGCTGGCCGCCCGACTGGCCTTCAGGGGTGTCGAGCTCGACCGGCGAGCTGCCCTCCGGCGCGCCGACGATCGAGTAGTCGGGCGACTGCTCACCGAAGTAGATCCGCGGCTCGTACGTGCCGAGTTCACCGGTCGGCGGAATCTCCTTGGACGACCAGACCGGCGAGCCGCCGTCACTCTCATTGCCGTTCGCCGCCACGACGCCGAAGCCGTGGGTATAGACGGTGTGGTCGTTGTTCCAGTTGTGCTGTCCGGCCGGCAACCGGTCGACCTGGACCTCGCGGACCGCGATGACGGTGTCACGCATCTTGTTCTGGATCTTGTACCGGTCGACGTCGAGCACGCTCGGGAAAGCGTAGAAACCGCGCACCTGCTGCAACTGCTCGAACGCCGGGCCGACCACGCTCGGGTCCATCAGCCGGATACCCGGCAGAACCGCCGACTCCCGCGACAACTGGTTGGGGTTCGTGTTGGTCGTCGCCCGGTAGTCGGTGATCTTGGTGGTCTCTATCCCGTACGCCGCTCGGGTCGAGGCGATGTTCTTCTCGATGTACGGCGCTTCCTTGATCGGCTCACTCGGCCGCACTCGCAGTTGCTGCAGAGCAGCCGGCCACAACGCACCGAGCAGGATCGCCGACAGGACGAGCACGACCAGGCCGACACCCGGAAGCAGCCACGTTCGCCGGACCGCGTTGGCGAAGAACAAGATCGCGCACAGGGCGGCGATCACGGCCAGAATCGTCTTGCTGGGGAGGACGGCGTGGTCGCCCGTGTAGCCGATACCGGTGAACAACCGGGTATCGGACATGGTCAGCCCATACCTGTCGAGCCAGTAGCTGAAGGCCTTCAGCAGAACGAGGATCCCGACCAGCACCGAGATCTGGACCTGCGCGGCGCCGGACGTCTTCTGTCCCTTGGCCGACGGACGGAAGCCGCCGTACAGGTAGTGCGTGATCAGCGCCGCCACCAGCGACAGCAGCACGATCGAGTACCCGAAGCCGATCAGCACCCGATACCACGGATAGTCGAACACGAAGAACGAGATGTCCTTGTGGAAGTGCGGATCCGTCACCCCGAACGGGACCTGGTTACGCCAGGCGAGGAACGCCTTCCACTCACCCGAAGCGGCCGAGCCGCCGAAGATCAGCATCAACCCGGCGACGATGCCGACTGCCAGGTTCTTGTGGTTCTCGAGCATCTCGCCATACCGCTCGAAGCCCGGACTGGGCGGCGGCGCCAGGGCGACCCGCGGCCGGGTCCGGTACGCGATCACGATGTTCGCCGCCACCGCCGCGGCCATCAGCAAGCCGATCACGAAGAACAGCAACACCCGGGTGCCGAGCACCGTGGAGAACACCGAGCCGAGGTCGACGGACTTGTACCACAGCCGCGACGTCCACACGTCGGTGAAGACGCTGAACGCGATCGCCAGCAGGATCAGCGTGATGATCGTCGGCAGCAGCGCACGTGGCCTGCTGCTCTGGCGGGCCGGCCGGCGCCGCTCGAACTCCTCGCCCATATCGAACACGCCGCCGCTCATCGCTGGCTCTCCTCACCATCTGCGGTGCCGTCGGGGTCGTCGGCGCCGGCCATCGGGCCGTCCACGCCGTCGCCCGGCGCGAATGTCAGCGCCAGCACCTCGCACAGGGTCGGCACCAGGTCGGTGCCGGTCAGTACCGCTTCGTCCTCGTCGTGTGACCGCAACCGCACGGCGCCGAACCGCTCGCCGTCGCGCAGTACACCGGCCACCATACGTACCTCGTGCCGGCGCGGGTCGCGCGCGGCTGAGTACGCGTCGGCTGTCTCCTCGGCCCCGGCCGGCAGTACCACGCGCTCGACCGCGACCGCACATCCGGTCACGGCATCCGGCCACTCGATCCGGGCCAGCGCGCCCGCCAGCCCTTCGTCGTCCGCGCCGGCGGGCAGGTCTTCCTGCGCCACCGGAGTCAGTTCCGTACCGCCGTCTGCGCCGAGCTGGGCGGCCAGGCCCGGCTCGGCCACGATCAGCTCGGCCGTCGGAACCAGCGCGAACAGTTGTGCGGGCTGGTCCCAGCCCGACGCGCTCATGTGGCGCTCGATCTCGACGACGGCGCGGCTCAGTGGGCGCTCGGCTACCGGGTGCATGCCGGCACATTCCCTTTTCCGGACGCGAGCGCCGTCAGCGCCGCGATCGCGTCGTGCATCGTCGCGACCCGGACCAGCCGGATGCCGCTCACGCCGGCGTCCAGCGCCGCCGCGCAGTTCGGTGCCGGTACCAGGAAGACGGTGGCACCGCTGGAACGCGCGCCCGCGATCTTCTGCTGGATGCCGCCGATCGCGCCGACCTCTCCGGTCGCGTCGATCGTGCCGGTGCTGGCCACGTGCTTGCCGGACAGTAGCGGCCCCGGCGTCAGCTTGTCGTAGATGGCCAGCGCGAAGGCCAGGCCGGCGCTCGGCCCGCCGATGTCGCGACCCAGCTGCACCGTCACCTTGACCGGGGAGTCGACGCCTATCGAGATGCCGACCATCGGTCGGCTCGGGTCGCCGGTCGAAGCCTTCGTCGTCACCATGACGGTCTGCTCCTTTTCGGACCGCAGTATGACGAACCGGACCGGCTGGCCGACCTTGTGTTTGCGGACCAGTTCGCCCACCATCGGCACCTGTGTCGGCGTCACTCCGTCGACCGACACAATCACGTCGCCGGCCTCCAGCTTGCCCTCCGCCGGTGAGCCCTTGTTGACCTCGGACACCTTGGGCCTGACCGGGACACCCGCCTGTTGGAGGGCCGCGGCCACCGCACTGTCCTGGGAGCCGGTCATCTCGGCGTTGTTCTCCTGCTGGACCTCATCGGCCGACTTGCTCGGCGGGTAGACGATGTCGCGAGGCAGCAGGTCGCGGCGGGGGTCGAGCCAGGTACGCATCGCCTGCGGCAGCGTGAGCCTGCGGTCCGGCGAGGTGACCGACACCGTTGTCAGGTCGAGCTGGCCCGTCGTCGGATACGTCTGATGCCCAGTGATCTCGATCACAGGCTTGCCGCCGGCTTCGCCCAGCGTGTTCTCGGTCGGCCCCGGGCTGAACGATACGAACGGCACCGATAGCAGGCTGATCACGGCGAGTCCGGCGACGAGGAACACGATCGACGTCACCAAGGTGGCGGTACGACGGGTCACGAAACCGCCCTCTCATGCAGGTGGAGCCCGGCACTGCAGGTCACCGGGCGCAGCACGGCGACCGCGGCGTCCAACGGGGACACCGACCGGAACAGCACCTTCATGCGCCAAGAGTACGGGTCAGGCGGAACCGACCCACTCGCTCGTACCGTCGGCGAAGCTCTGGTGTTTCCAAATCGGAACGTCGGCCTTGAGTTCGTCGATCAGCTTCCGGCTGGCAACGAACGCCGCATCGCGGTGCGCGGCGGCGACCGCCACCACCACGGCGATGTCGCCGACCTTGAGGTTGCCCGACCGGTGCACAGCGGCGAGCGCGATGACCGTGGGGTCGGCGGCGACCCGATCGGCGACCTCGCGTAGCCGGGTGAGCGCCTCCGGGTGCGCCTCGTATCCGAGCTCGGTGACCTCCCGGTCGGAGTCGTGGTCGCGGACGCTGCCGACGAACAGCGTCGTACCGCCGGCCGCGGGGTCCGCGACGGCGGCCAGCACCTCGTCCACCGAGAGGGGTTCGTCGCGGATGTCCAGCAGCCTGAGCACACCCGCGGCGGCACGTTGCTCGCTCATGGCGAAACCCTACGGGGCTGGCAGTACGTTGGAGTCATAGGCATTCGGAATATCGCCAAGTATCGAGTACCGCGACGGAAGAGGACCCACCGCTGATGAGCGAAGAACCGGAGAACCCGTTCAAGGGGACACCGTTCGAGGCGCTGTTCCAGCAGTTCGGGGGCGCGGTGCCCGGCGGCGCCCCTGATCTCGGCGCGATCTTCGCGCAGGTTCAGCAACTGCTCAGCGGGTCCGGCGACGGCCGGCCCGTCAACTGGGCACTGGCCAAGGACATCGCCCGCAAGACCGTCTCCAGCACCGGCGACCGGTCGATGACCAAGGCCGACACCGAACGCGTCGCGGACGCGGTCCGGCTCGCCGAGCACTGGCTCGACCAGGTCACCACGCTGCCGGAGGCGTCGGCCACATCGGCCGCCTGGAGCCGCGCGGAGTGGATCGAGAACACGATCGAGGTCTGGCAGCAGGTCGTCGATCCGGTCGCGGAGCACGTCGCCGGTGCGATGGCCGGCGCACTGCCGCAGGAGGCACAGCAACTCGCCGGGCAGATGACCGGGATGCTGCGCCAGCTCGGTGGTTCGATCTTCGGCGCGCAGGTCGGGCAGGGACTCGGCGAACTCGCCGGCGAAGTGGTCAGTTCCTCCGACATCGGCCTGCCGCTCGGCCCGGCCGGCAAGGCGGTACTGCTTCCGGACAACGTCGCCAAGTTCGCCGAGGGTCTCGAGCTGTCCGATGAGGACGTCCGGCTTTACCTGGCGCTGCGCGAGTGCGCGCACCAGCGGCTGTTCGCCGGCGTCCCGTGGCTGCGCCAGCGTCTGCTCGCGACCGTCGCGGAGTACGCGGCGGGTATCGAGGTCGACAGCTCGAAGATCGAGCAGGCTGTCACCGACGTCGACATGAGCAACCCGGAAGCCATGCAGAACGCGCTCGCCGAGGGCCTGTTCGAGCCCGAGCTGTCCGAGCAGCAGAAGGCGGCGCTGGTCCGCCTGGAGACGCTGCTCGCGCTCGTCGAGGGCTGGGTCGACGACGTGGTCCGCGAGGCGACGAAGGACCGGATGCCGGCGGCCAACCAGCTCGCGGAGACGATCCGCCGCCGGCGCGCGGCCGGTGGTCCGGCCGAGCAGACCTTCGCCACTCTGGTCGGGCTCGACCTACGGCCGCGACGGCTGCGGGACGCGGCGAACCTGTGGGCCGCGGTCCGGGATGCCCGCGGCATCGACGGTCGCGACGAACTGTGGGAGCACCCGGACCTGATGCCGGGCACCGACGACCTGGACGACCCGATCGGCTTCGCCAGCAAGGCCGGCGAACTCGTCGACATCGACATCTCCGCGCTCGAGGAGGAAGTCGCCAACCAGCTCGGCAATCATGACGACAACCCGGACGACGACAACCCGGACGACGACACCAAGAGGTGACTTCGCTGCACCGCGACGCCGTCCGGATCCTCACGGCGTGGCAGCCGCCTGACACAATTCAGAAACAGTTGCGCGAGCAGTACCTGCGCCACCTGTCGGCCTACGACGACGGCCTCTGGCGGACCAGACTCCCCGAGCACGTAACCGCCTCGGCACTCGTCGTCAGCAAGGACGGCGAACGCGTTCTCCTGCATCTGCACGGGAAGGTCGGCCGCTGGCTGCAGTTCGGCGGCCACTGCGAGCAGGAGGACCGCACACTCGTTGGCGCCGCGTACCGGGAGGTGCTCGAGGAGTCCGGGCTCGACGCCGACCTCGACGACGTACCCGTGCAACTATCTCGGCATCAGGTCCACTGTGGCGGCGCGACGGCGTACCACCTTGACGTTCAGTACCTAGCCGTCGCACCAGACAGCGGCGTCCCGGTTCGCAGCGCAGAGTCGCGCGATCTGCGTTGGTACGCCGCGGACGAGTTGCCCGACGATTCCGACGAGGCCGTACGCACTCTGGTCGCGCGGTCCCGGGATCGCCTGCGTACAAGGCTGCCTTGACCATCTCGCGACCCATCCGGTCGTCGGATCACGTCGAAGAACCGTCGTGAGCTTCGACATCGACAACTACGCCCGGACCGCCGCACCTGTGCGGTGGGACGATCTCGACCTGGATTCGTTCGCGCGGCATCCGCTGTCCGACGCACTTCGTTGCCTGCGGTACATGAGTGACGTCGAGACCCATACCGTCTGCTATCTACGCGACCTACTGGTCACGCCCTCACACGCCGATCCCGAGGTCACCGTGTTCCTGACGATGTGGAACATGGAGGAGTTCTGGCACGGGGAGCTGCTGGACGCGGTGCTGCACCGACACGGCGTGCCGACCGGAGCAGAGCACACCAGTGCGCTGCGCAAGCGGCTCGGCTGGTCCGACCGGCTCGCTCCGGTTCGGCAGTCGCTGCTGGCGAACCTCATCATCGGCAAGGACTTCATCGCGACCCACATGGCGTGGGGCGCGATCAAAGAGTGGTACGCGCACTCGGCGTACAACCGTCTGATCCAGTCCGAGAAACATCCGGTACTGACCGAGATCCTGCGCCGGATCGCCAGGCAGGAGACCAGACATGTTGCCTTTTACAACAGTCAGGCGCGGCACCGGCTGGAACGCAGCAGGAAGGCGCAGCGGATCGCACGCTTCGCACTGAACAAGGCGTGGGGCATCGTCGGCTCGACGGTGATGCCCGTGCCGGAGGTGCGGCACATGCTCGGCTACCTGTACGGCGGGCCGGGCGGGCTGGCCGAGGTCCGCAAGGTCGACGCCAAGATCGACAGCCTCCCCGGCCAGCACGGCCTGCGCCTGGTGGAACGCCAGCTGACCAAGTACGGCATCATCGCCGCCGCGTAAGCGCGTGGTCAGAGGATCGGACTGAACGGCTCGGTCCCGCTGGCAAGGCTGAGACCGGCGATACCCGAATGGGCCTGCGCGTACGTCAACTCGTGGTTGAGATCGCCGACACCGTTGGAGCCGACCAGCGGCGCCAGCTGAAGCGTCGACAGGACGCCGACCGCATGGCCCCGAGCATCCAGGAACGCGCTGCCCGAGTCACCCGGGATGCCCGGTGACACGGTGAACACGGGATGCGACCATCCGCCACCCTCGGCACCGAGCGAGACACCGGTCTTCGGTGACAGCTGGGTGATGCCGGCCCGCAGCGACGAGTTGCCGTAGCTGTAGACCCGATCCCCCGAAGCCGTGCCCGTGGTGTTGACTCCGTTCGGCCCACCCCAGAACGGGATCGTCGGGTTGACGCCGGCCCCCGACCGCGGGTCGACCTTGACCAACGCCAGGTCGTTGTGCGCACAGGTGTTCGCATCGGTCTCGTGCCCGGCCTGCATCGAGAGCCAGGAGCTGTACGACAGGGTGCCGGAGCCGGCCTTCTTACCCTCGTTGAGCACAGTGCCGCCCTCGGCGAAATCGACCTCGGTACCGAGTGGCAGCGAGGCCGCCGTGCAGCCGTTGGTGTCGGTGGCCGCTCCGGTGCCGGCGCAGTGGGCGGCGTACCCGACGTACACCGCTCCCGCGGCATCGGTGAACACGAAGTTCCCAGTGCACTGGGCACCGGCGGTGTACATCTGCACTCCCGGGTGGATCTTCGCCGTCGCGGCCGGAGCCCAAGAGAGCGCGGCTTGGGCGGATGGGCCGGTGAGGGCTGTGGCGACCAGCCCGGCCGTCACAGCGGCCACCGCGACCGGGCGGAATCGTGCGGACATGGCGTTCCTCCTCAGAACGACTCAGAACGGCTCAGAACGACTCTGTTGCCCCGTCAACGAGTCGTCACCGACCGTCGTCACGAAGGAAAACCCTTGAAGTGACCGCTGGGTAACATCAACGACCGGACAAGAGTGCCCGCGTCGCCTCCCAGCCCTCCAGGCCGGGATCGAGTACGCCTATGTCGGCAACCGAGCGCAGCCGGTGCCACCCCGGCCCGAGCCCGATCGCCAACCGGCGCGGCTTTGCGGCGTCCAGCTCGGCCAGCGGGGTGTCCAGGCTCGGAGCGAGGTCGGCGAGCCAGCCGGCCGGTGGTACATGCACCGCGAGCGCGACCAGCGAACCGTCCGACGCCGGGCACACGGACGCGTCCGACGTCGACAGCGCCCGGAACAACTTGCCGACGAGCAGCCCGGGCAGGTCCGGCGCGTCATGGCTCACCAGCACGACCGACGTCGCCGACTCGACCTTGTAGACGGCCTCGAACGGCGTACCGACGGCGAAGACCGGCGTACCGGGCCAGGTCAGACCCGCGACTTCGGCGACCGCGGCCTCGTTCCCGCCGACCACCGCGACCGCGACGTCGACCAGGTCGAGCGCGGCCAGCACCTCGTAGGTGTCCTCGGCCATCGCTAGCCGCCACGGCTCCGGATCCCGGCCAGGCGGTGCCCAGGTGCCCTTCGTCGGCACCACCAGGACGACGACCCGCCGGTCCGCGCTCACCGGGCCTCCGCGTCGTACGCCTCGCGGGCGGCGAGCACCTCGTCCATGTGCAGTTCAGCCCAGTGCTTGATCGCGCTGACCAGTTGCATCAGGTTCGCACCGAGTGGGGTGAGTTCGTAGTCCACCCGTACCGGCACCGACGGCGTCACGACCCGGGTCACCAGGCCGTCGCGTTCGAGGGTACGCAGGGTCTGGGTGAGCATCTTCTGACTGACACCGGCGACCCGGCGGGCCAGATCGGAGTACCGCTGCGGGCCGTCCGCCAGCGCGCACACCAGTAGGGTCACCCACTTGTCGCTCAGCCGGTCGACGAGGCCGCGGGTCGGGCAGGTCGCTACGAACGCGTCATACTCAACCTTGGCCTGCTGGCGACGCTCGGCGGCGGTCTGGGTCGGCATCGGCTCACCTCCGCGTACGGTACGCACTTCGAAGTGCCTTCTTCCCAATAGAGAGTAACTCCCCGATGGTGAGTAGATCGTCTATTCGAGGAGTTGTTCCGCTATGCGCGCAGTGGTCGTGCGTCGTACCGGGGTCGAGCTGATCGAGACCGACCTACCGGTACCCACCGCGGGTCAGGTCAGGATCGCGGTCGCGGCGGCCGGGATCAACCCGGTCGAACTCGGGACCATCAGTGGCGGGCTGGTCGAGGCCGGCATCGCCGCACAACATGAGCAGTACGGGCTCGGCTGGGACGTCGCCGGCACCGTCGACGCGACCGGTACGGGTGTGGAGTTGCCCGTCGGCACACCGGTTGTCGGGTTGTCCGACCAGACCGGCATCCCGCTGAAGACCCACGCGGACCACGTCGTGCTGGACGCGTCGTCCGTCGCGCGGGCGCCGCGAAACGCGAGTCGCGTCGAGGCCGCCACTCTGCCTCTCAACGCGCTGACCGCGTTGCAGGCGCTGAACCGGCTTGCTCTGAACGCAGGCGACACGGTGCTCGTCACCGGTGCCGCTGGCGGAGTCGGTGGATACGCCGTCCAATTGGCGAAGCACCGCGGCCTGCAGGTAGTGGCGACCGCCGGACCGGACGACGAGAAGCTCGTCGCCGAGTTGGGAGCCGACGTGGTCGTCCCCCACTCAGCGGATCTCAACCTGGCGGTCCGCGCCGAGGTGCCGGGCGGGGTCGACGGTGCGGTCGATGCGGCCGTGCTGGGTGTGGCGGCGCTCGATGCCGTACGCAACCATGGGTCGTTCGCGGCTCTGATCGGGCCGCCTCCGCCCGGCCTGCGTGGCATCACCGTGCACCATGTCCTGATCGTCGCCGATGGCAACCAACTGGCGGATCTGGTCGGCCTGGTCGAGTCCGGCGCCCTCACGCTGCGGGTCGCCGACACGTACCCCCTCGCCGAAGCCGAGAGCGCCTACGCCCGCCTCGCTAAGGGCGGCCTACGCGGCCGCCTCGTCCTCGTCCCCTGACCCGCCACTCCCATGACGACGATCGGACCCGTCTGGTCACCGCCGGCATGATCGTCGGACGCATCTGGTCACCGCCGTAACGATGATCGGACGCGTCTGGTCAGGGCTTGCCTGTCCAGACGCGTCCGATGAACCGAATGGCGGGTGGCGGATCAGCCGACGGGCTCGAGCTCTCGCGCGGGCTCTTCGTCCGGGTCACGCGGACCCGGCTCCGGCAGGTCGGCCAGCTCCGGCGGCGGGGTCCGGCGGCGCAGGAACTTCGGCGCCCACCAGTTCGCGTCGCCCAGTAGGGTCATCACGCTCGGCAGTACCACGGCCCGGATGATCGTCGCGTCGATCAGGATCGCGGCCGCAAGCCCGACGCCCATCTGCTTCATGTCCAGCGTGCTCAGCGTGGCGAAGATCGAGAACACCCCGATCATCACGACCGCCGCGCTGGTCACCACACCGGCCGAACCGGTGACGCCGTCCGAGATCGCCTGCCGCGTCGGTACGCCGCGCAGCACCGCCTCGCGGATCCGGCTGACCACGAACACGTGATAGTCCATCGACAGCCCGAACAGCACCACGAACAGGAACAGCGGGAGCCAGGACACGACCGCTCCGTTCGAGCGGAAGCCGAGGATGCCCTCAGCCCAGGTTCCTTCGAAGACCACCGTCAGCAGCCCGTACGCCGCGCCGGCCGACAGCAGGTTCAGCCCGATCGCCGTCACCGCGACCACGATCGACCGGAACGTCCAGGTCATCACGATGAAGGTGAGCAGCAGTACGAAGCCCATCACCAGCGGCAGTTTGTCCTTGACATGGGCGGCGTAGTCGACGTCCGCGGCGACCATGCCACCGACCGCGTACTGGGCCCCGGGCACCTTGCCGACGGTCTGCGGTACGAGGTCCTTGCGCAGTTCGCTGAGCGCCTGCCGGGCCTCGTCACTGCTGCCGTCGAACGGAGTCGCGATCGAGAACCGGGTGACGGTCCCGTCCTTCGAGGTCTCCGGCTTGGTCAGGCCGTCCTGGGCGAACAGCCGGTTGCCCTTGGTGCGCTGGACCAGTTCGGCCAGCTCGGTACGGACCCGCCCGGCCTGGTCGGCCGGCGCCTTGACGGCGATCTCGTGGGTGGTGCCCTCGCTCGGGAACGCCGCGGTCAGCCGGTCGTACGCCTTCATCACCGCTGTGGTGCGCGGCAGGTCCTCCGCACCCGGGAACTTCAGGTTCATGCTCAGGGCCGGGAACGCGAGCGCGCCGAGGCCGACCACTGCGACCAGGAAGGTGGCGGCCGGGTGCTTCAGGGCCGGCTTGAGCACGGTCGGCCAGAACCGCGGCTCGCCGCTCTTGGAACGAAGCCGCCACAACAGCGGAACCCGCGGGCGGTCGACCCAGCGGCCCAGCTTGGCCAGGATCGCCGGCAGCACGGTCAGCGAGCCGACCACCGCGACGGCGACAACCATGATCGAGCCGACGGCCAGCGACGAGAACACCGCGTCCTGAGCCAGGAACAGACCGGCCATGGAGATGATCACGGCCATCCCGGACACGACCACCGCATGCCCCGACGTGGCGGCCGCGATCTCGACCGCGTCGACGTGTCCGCGACCCTTGGCCCGCTCCTCACGTTCCCTACGCAGATAGAACAACGAGTAGTCCACGCCGACTGCCATACCGATCAGCAGGACCACGCTGTTCACCGCGTCCACCGCCGGCACGAAGTGCGAGGCGGCGGCCGCCAGACCGATCGCCGCGGCCACGGCGGACAGCGCCAGCAGCACCGGAACCGTTGCCGCGATCAGCGCGCCGAACGTGAGCAGCAGGATCAGCAGCGTAACCGGCAGACTGAACAGTTCGGCCCGCTTGAAGTCATTGCCCAACGTCTCGTTGAGCGCCTTGTTGATCGACCCGTTGCCGACCTGCTCGACGCGCAGGGATGGGTAGTCCTTCTGCACTGTGCTGGTCGTGTCGAGCAACGGCTGCACGCGATCGGCGGCATCGGTGTCGCTCTGGGTCAGGTCGATCCTCACGATCATCGCCTTGCCGTCCGGTGTACGTACCGGCTGGGCCACCGAGGCGACATCGGAAAGCTTCTTCATCCGCGCCGTCGCGGTCGCGGCGGCCTTGCCGGCGGCCGCCGCGTCGATCCTGCCGCCCGACGGCGAGGTGATCAGGATGTTCTCCACGTCCGGGTCGGCGAAGTGGCCGTCCTTGACGATCTGGTCGGCGCGGCTGACCTCGCCGATGTTCTGGTCCTCGTCCTTCAGCTGGTTCACGCCGGTCGCGGAGCCGATCGCGAAGCAGGCCGCGACGACCGCGATCCACATCCCGATGGCCCGCCACGGGTGGGTTGCACTCCAGCGCGCCATCCGGACTGTTGCCGAACCCCTTGGCATCGTGCTTGCCCCTCCTCGAAGCCGGCCCGATGCCGGCGAGTTTGCTGACTGGGACAAGCCTTCGCGAACGCCGCCGCGAGCGGGATCGAGGAAGCTACCGAACCCACCCTGGCGCCACCCATACCGAGACCCTGGAGTCCTCCTCAGGGAAACCTCAGGTACGCCGGCGAGGTCCGCTCCGGGTCAACTCCCTCTGGGCGGGGACACGCAGGCCGGGTCTACTCCGGGCCGTCGACGCCGGGCTCGAGATGGGCGGCCGCGGCGACACCCTCAAGGTAACCCTCGGCTCGCTCGGCCTTGGGGTAGCGGCGTACGTAACTCCAGAACTTTCTGGAGTGGGACGGCTCCACCAAGTGAACGAGCTCGTGGATCAGGACGTAGTCGACGACCCAGGCCGGCATCGCCTGCATCCGGGCCGACAACCGGATCGAACGGTCGGTCGGCGTACACGATCCCCACCGTCTGTGTTGGTTCGTAACCCACCGTACGGAGGCTGGCTCGGGCACTTCGGGCAGATAACGACACGCCAGATTCCGGGCTCGCTCGAGCAATTTCTCGTCCGGCACACGCGAACGGTGACGCTGCCGATCCAGCCTGGCCAGCATGGTCTCGACCCACCTGGCCTCCTCCGCCGCGGACAGCCGGTCGGGCATCAGCACGACCACCCGGTCGCCGTCGCGGTAGGCGCTCACGGTCCTCTGCCGCCGCTTGCTGCGGCGGATATCCACATAGGGTGGGATCGCGGGGTCGGCCATGATGATGACGCTACCCCGGCCAGGCCCCAACTTTCTTCCGTCCACAACCGGTGGACTCCCGTTTGCGCAGGTCAGGCGCCACTTCGACACTTTCCCGGCGCGTTGCGTTCACATCCCGTTCCCCCGCTTGTCCACACCGCCGGGCGGCGCGTCCCACAAGTTGTGCACAACGTTGTCCACAGGCGTGGAAAACGGATCCCGCCAGTCTTGTTGACCTGCTCCGCAGGGCCCGCCTAGCGTCTTCGGCAACGAGCTCTCGGCCCGTCCCGAAAGGGGTCACTCGCAGGGGAAGGCGAGTGATTCAGGGGTGGCGCCGAGGGCTTGTTTCCGTGAAAATGTCACTCTGCGTAATTGTCGACATGAGGGCTCAGGCGGGGATATGGCCTTGAGTGCCGTCAAATGTGCCGTAGGGTGATTCCCGACTGGGCCGAACGGCCTACGGCAGGAACCTCTGCCGGAAGCATCCACAGCCGGGTACGCAACCAAGCCCGGGCGTAGAAAAGGCAAGGAGGGCCCTTCATGGCAGAGACCTGGAGCGGCGAGTTCTACTGCGTCAAGTGCAAGGCCAAGCGGACCGCCGATGGCGAGGTCAGGGTCAATGACAAGGGCACGCGCATGGCCAAGGCCAAGTGCCCGGTGTGCGGGACCAACCTGAACCGCATCCTCGGCAAGGCCTGAGCACGACCCGCAGCATTCAAAACTTGGCACCAAGCAACGGGCGGGTGGGCGACCACCCGCCCTTCGCTGTTCCGGGCAGTGGTCGGTCGACGGTTTGTCAATGAAGTTCGGCACGGTGAAAGTGGTACGTCGGCGGCGTCGGCAAGAATGGTGCGGTGAGCGCGAACCAGACCGGGGCCACGGATCTGCCCCGCAAGGCCATCAGCCGGACCGCGAAGCTGGCGACGCTGCCGCTGGGTGCGGCCGGGCGGGCCACGCTCGGACTCGGCCGGCGGATCGGTGGCGCTCCGGCCGAGCAGGTGATGGCCGAGTTCCAGCGCCGTACCGCCGACCAGTTGTTCGCCGTCCTGGGCGAGCTCAAGGGCGGCGCGATGAAGTTCGGCCAGATGCTCAGCCTGATGGAAGCGGCGATGCCGGAGGAGTTCGCCGCGCCGTACCGGGCCTCGCTGGTCCGGCTGCAGGACTCCGCACCGCCGATGCCGGCCTCGACCGTGCACAACATCCTGAGTACCGAGCTCGGCCGCCGGTGGCGGGACCGGTTCGAGGAGTTCGACGACATCCCCGCGGCCGCCGCGTCGATCGGGCAGGTCCACCAGGGCACTCTGAAGGACGGCCGGGTGGTCGCGATCAAGCTGCAGTACCCGGGCGCCGCCGATGCGCTGCGCGCCGACCTGCGCCAGATCGGCCGGGTCGCACGGACCTTCGGGGGGCTGGTCCCCGGCCTCGAGCTCAAGCCGCTCGTCGCCGAGTTGCAGGAGCGGATCGGCGAGGAGCTCGACTACGACCGCGAGGCGCAGGCCCAGCAGGCGTACGCCGACGCGTTCGCCGGCAGCGACGAGTTCCTCGTGCCCCGGGTGATCAAGCACAGCCCGAAGGTGATCATCAGCGAGTGGATCGACGGTACGCCGCTGTCGAAGGTCATCTCCGACGGCGACCAGAAGCTGCGTAACGACGTCGGTCTGAAGTACGTGCGGTTCATGTTCGCCGGTCCGAAGTACGCGGGGCTGCTGCACTCCGACCCCCACCCGGGCAACTTCAAGATCCAGGAGGACGGCCGGCTCGGTGTCGTCGACTTCGGCTTGTGCGCGCGGCTGCCGGACGGGCTGCCGCCGGCGATCGGCCGGTTGTTGCGGATCGCGATGGCCGGCGACGGCGAGAAGGTGCTCGAGGGTTTGCGCGCCGAGGGGTTCGTCAAGCCGCGGATCGACATCGACCCGGACCAGCTGCTGGACTATCTGGCCCCGTTCGTCGAACCGGCGAAGGTGGAGACGTTCAAGTTCAGCCGGGCATGGATGCGGCAACAGGCTGCACGCAACACCGACCTGCGAGGGCCGCACGCGGGCGTCGCGCTGCGGCTCAACCTGCCGCCGTCGTACCTGCTGATCCAACGGGTCTGGATCGGTGGTCTCGCGGTGCTGTCCCAGCTCGAAGCGGAAGCGCCGTACAGCGCCGTCCTCGACGAGTTCCTCCCCGGCTATAGCGACTGACCGTGAGGCGGGTCAGGAGACACCGTTGAGGCCGCGGTAGACGAACTCGGTCAGGGTGTCGATCGCCTCGTCGTCGCTGACGCGCCGGCCGTTGACGGTGCCGCCACCGAGCTGCCAGTGCTGCCCGAACCCGTCCAGCAGCCCGCTGAAGATCGTCAGCACCAGGTCCGGCTTGCCCGGCAGCTTCCGGCCTGCCCGGCTGATCCAGTCCAAGTGGTCGGTCATGTGCCCGGTGTCCTCGGCCATGATCGCCTCGACCTGCGCGCCGAACTCGGCGTTCACCAGCGCGGCCTGGCGAAGCGCGGTCAGTTCGACGGCGTGGCTGGTGAAGAACCGCCAGAAGCGCTCGATGTGCCAGTGCACCGCTGCCCGGTCGGTGAAGTCCTCGCTGTGCTCGGAGTCCAGCGCCTGCACCGCCTCGTCGCTCTCGGCCAGGATGTCGGCCAGCAGCGCCTTGAGCATGTCCTCCTTGCCGGCGAAATGGTTGTAGAACGACCCGGCCGCCCGCCCGGCCTCGGCGGTGATGTCGGTGATCTTGGTGTTCAGGTACCCCTGCCGCGCGAACACCCGCCGGGCCGCGTCCTTCAACGCCACCTCGGTCTCGGCCGCCTGGTCCTTGCGCTTCACCCGGTTCCTCCTTGACACGGACGCTAGCAGTGCCGCATGGTGAATCTCTATTCAGTGAACTAAGATTCAGTAAACGGGAGAGCATCATGCAGACACAGGTCGTCGTCGCCGGAGCAGGCCCGACCGGACTCACGCTGGCGCTCGAACTTGCCCGTCGCGGGATCGGCGTACGGATCGTCGACAAGGCGGACCGGTTCTCGATCGGGTCGCGCGGCGACGGGTTGCAACCGCGGACGCTGGAGGTGTTCGAGGACCTCGGCATCCTCGACGAGATCTGGGCGTCGGGCATGGGCGCGCCGGTGATCCGCGTGTACACCGGCGAGCAGATCGTCTTCGAGGGCCGGATGGCCGAGCCTGTCGAGCCGCGGCCGGACGTGCCGTATCCCAACACATGGTTCGTCCCGCAATGGCGGACCGAGGAGATCCTGCGGACAGCGCTCGCCCGGTACGGCGTACAGGTCGAGCTTGGCAAGGGAGCGCTGGACTTCGACCAGGACCCGGACGGGGTGACCGTACGGCTGGACGGCGGAGAGACGGTCGGTGCGGCGTACCTGGTCGGCGCCGACGGCGGCAGGAGCAGGATCCGCAAGCGTCTCGGCATCCCGTTCGTCGGGTCGACCGACGAGGAGATCCGGATGGTGCTCGCGGACGTCCGCGCCACCGGGCTCGACCACGACCTCGGGCACGTCTGGATGCTGGACGAGACGACGTTCTTCGGGTTCACGCCACTGGCGAACGGGGACGACACGTACGTCATCGCCTCCTCGCTACCGGGTGTCCAGCCGACACAGGATGGGCTGCGCGAGACCCTCGAGCAGGCATCCGGACGTACGGACATCATGCTGAACGAGCTGACCTGGGTCACCGAGTGGCGCCTGAACGTACGGATGGCCGAGCGGTTCCGCGTCGGCCGGGTCTTCCTGGCCGGCGACGCCGCGCATGTCCACTCGCCGACCGGCGGGCAGGGCCTGAACACCGGGGTCCAGGACGCGTACAACCTCGGCTGGAAGCTTGCGGCGGTTCTCGCGGGCGCACCGGCCGGGCTGCTCGACAGCTACGAAGGGGAGCGGTTGCCGGTCGCGGCCCACGTGATCGGGATCAGCAACGAGTTGCTCGACAAGAGCCTGCAGGGCGCCGAGGACGCGCTCGAGCGCAGTGACGAGACTCGGCAACTCGACCTGACATACCGCACCGACACCCGCGACGCCCGGGGGCTGACCGCCGGGGACCGGGCGCCGGATGCGCCATGCGAGGTGGAGGGGCGGGCGACGCGGCTGTTCAAGTTGTACGCCGGACCGCACTGGACGCTGCTGCGGTTCGGGCCGGACGCACCGTGGCTCGACCACCCGGAGGTGCGATCCCCCGAAGTCTCCGACTCCGAGGGCTACGTGCAGAAGGCGTACGACGTCCCTGCGAACGCGTCGGTCCTGGTCCGGCCGGACGGGTACGTCGGCGCTATCACGACAGACCCCGCCGCCCTCGCCTCATACGCCGCCCGGGTGCTCGCGTGACTCACGTCCGAGGTCAGGACACCAGGCGCGGGACGGCGTCGGGCTGATGCTCCCAGCGCAACCTGCCGACGCCGAAGCCGGCGGCGTGCACGCCGTCGTGGCCTGCCGGGCGGCGGCAGATGTAGTGCGGCGAATACAGGTCACGGCAGGAGTCGGCGTAACTCGTGTACGCGAACTCGAGATCAAGCCGGTCGTCGCTGCTCATCTGTCACCCTCACCCCACTGCCTGCGGTAATCGGCAGTATGAGAGGTGCGCGTAACGGGAAGGTTCCATCGCGGTTACCGATCGGCGACGGGCAGCGGGGGCCGGGCTCGGGGCCCGGTCCCCCAACTGCTCGCGCGGTTACTTGATCATGCCGTGCGGGTCGAGCACGAACTTGCGGGCTGCGCCCTTGTCGAAGTCGGCGTACCCCTTCGGTGCCTGGTCGAGCGGGATCACCGTCGCGTTGACGTTCTTCGCGATCTGCGTACGGTCGTGCAGGATCGCCATCATGAGCTGGCGGTTGTACCGCATCACCGGGCACTGACCGGTGGTGAACCCCAGCGACTTCGCCCAGCCCAGGCCGAGCCGGATCGACAGCGAGCCGGTCTTCGCGGCCTCGTCGCTCGCACCGGGGTCGCCGGTGACATAGAGCCCCGGGATGCCGACCGCGCCGCCGGCGCGGGTGACGTCCATGACCGCGTTGAGCACGGTCGCGGGTCGCTCGGTCTGCGCGTCGCCGCCGTGGCCACGGGCCTCGAAGCCGACCGCGTCGACGGCACAGTCGACCTCGGGCTCGCCGAGGATCTGCTCGATCTGGTCCTTCGGCTCACCCTGCGACACGTCGACCGTCTCGCAGCCGAAGCTGCGGGCCTGCGCGAGCCGTTCGGGCTGCAAGTCGGCCACGATGACGACCGCCGCGCCGAGCAGGAACGCCGACGTCGCGGCCGCCAGACCGACCGGACCCGCCCCGGCGATGTACACCGTCGAGCCGGTGCCCACGCCTGCGGTGACGCAGCCGTGGTAGCCGGTCGGGAATATGTCCGACAGCATCGTCAGGTCGCGGATCTTCGCGAGCGCCTGGTCCTTGTCGGGGAACTTCAGCGCGTTCCAGTCGGCGTACGGCACCAGGGCATACTCCGCCTGGCCGCCGACCCAGCCGCCCATGTCGACATACCCGTACGCCGATCCCGGACGGTCCGGGTTGACGTTCAGGCAGACGCCGGTCTTGCCCTCCTTGCAGTTGCGGCACCGTCCGCAGGCGATGTTGAACGGGACCGACACCAGGTCGCCGACCTTGAGGAACTCGACGTCCCGGCCGGTCTCGACGATCTCACCGGTGATCTCGTGGCCGAGCGCGAGACCCGACGGCGCGGTGGTACGGCCGCGAACCATGTGCTGGTCGCTGCCGCAGATGTTGCTGGCGGCGACCTTGAGGATCACGCCATGCGGGATCTGCCGTCCCACGTTGGCGGGGTTCACCCCGGGGCCGTCCTTGAGCTCCAGGGACGGGTAGTCGATCGTCTCGACCGCCACGCTGCCTGGTCCCTTGTAGATGACTGCCTTGTTACCTGGCACGAGTTGAATGCTCCTCTCCAAACTCGTCCCCAATGGGTGATCGCATCAGTCGCTCCAGGGGCATCACCTCGGCTTGCGGCAAACGAGAGCAGCAGACAGCAGCCGGCGTCCCACCCGGGAGGGCAGGATCGGCGTTGAGGGGTTTCTCCCGACGCTAGTTCGGGCTGCCGGACGCGTCAACGGTCGCCGTGTCACCACCAGGCGGAGTCGAGTTTGCTCTCGATGCTGCGGAGGTTGTCGCGGGCGCAGTGGTCGCAGTAGACGAGTTCGCGGCCGTTCTCGACCGAGGTTGCCCAGGTGAGCGGCAGGTCGCCGGTGCCGGCCGGCACGCCGCAGAACGCGCAGGTCGAGCGGTCGTCTGACAGGTCGTCTGCCATGACACCAGTAAACATAAACGAGAGGGGCGGCGACCGGTGGTCCGGGCGCCGCCCCCATCCTCGGTAGCGGTAGAGGTCTGTCCGCTCAGCGGTCAGAACATGCGCGCGAGCGCGAGCCGCGCCTTGGCGGCGGCACGGTCAGCACGGTGCCGGGCACGCTCGGCGTTGCGCCGGGCCCGCTCGACCTCCTTGGCCAGGCGGCGCCGCCTGTACTCCTCGGCCGACTTCAGCTGCGCGTGTAAATGAGCTCTGGCGAGGTCTTCCTGCAATAGATACATCTCAATTCTCCTGGTCTCGTTCAAAGTCTTTGTCATCGAAGGTTTCTTTTCTCTCAGGCGAGTCGCCGGCGGTCAGGCCGCGACGATCTCGTTCTTGCGCGGACGCCCCCGGGGCCGCTTGCGCGGCACGACCACACCCTGGACGAACAGCTCGCCACCCCAAACCCCCCAAGGCTCAGAGCGCTCCAGGGCGCCGGCCAGGCACTCCGCCTTCAGCGGGCACGACTGGCACAGCGACTTGGCGTACTCGACGTCCGCCGGCGATTCGGCGAAGAAGAGCTCGGGCGAGTAGGACCGACAGGGCAGGTCCTCGGACGTAGCCACCTCGGTGAAGACATCGAGGAAGCTCACGCTCATTTCCGGTCACCTCCTTGTGACTGTCTTGTCTCTCTTGTCGTCGTTACCTCTGCCGGCCACCGGTTGGTGGCCGAAAACTTTGACGGTGAGCTGTGGCCCTTTGTGACAACAAGAAGGCCGCGGATCCCTGGTCTGGGTTCCGCGGCCTCTGGAGGTGCCGGCTGACTGGGAGTCAGTCAGTCCGGTGGACTCCAAGCTCGAGAACCCTGACCGCCGTACTTGTCGACGCTGTGAGTGGACACACCCGTCCCCTGGGTCTGAACATCCACTGCCGCCAGTACGACGAAAGCCGCAGCGAGCGGCGAGGCACCCGGGAGCAGGCGCACGCGCGGCCCAGCGCACGGCAGCGAATTCGACATGATGTTGGTCATCTCCTAGGCACCTCCTCTCTCATCTGCAGCTCTCGGCGGTCCAGCTCGATCGCTATGGTCGGTTGTTGTTTACGGCCATGCCTCCGGCCGTGGTCAGTAGAGTACGCCGGGGCGGACGACAGGAGCAATGGTTTTTTTAGATGATGTCCGACATTTGGGCAGAATTCACTGTCAGCCACGACATATGCGCACCACGTCCTCGCCATAACGGTCGACCTTCACCTTCCCGATGCCGGCGATCCGCAGTAGCTCGAGCTCATCGGCCGGCCGGGTCTCCGCGATCGCGGTCAGCGTCGCGTCGGTGAACACGACGTACGCCGGAACCTTCTGCTCTGCGGCCCGCTCGGTGCGCCATACGAGCAGCCGGGCGTACAGGTCCTCGTCCATCGTCGACGGGCAGCCCTCGCAGCGGCCGAGCTTCCGTGCGGCGGGGTCGAGCAGGCCGCGGCCGCAGACCCGGCAGCGTGGAATCGTCTTGCTGCCGCGCTTCTGCTTCCGACCGGACGCGGTCGCTGCCGCGGATGTGGAGCGGCCGACGCCGACCGGGTCGAGGAACCGGCTTGGCCCGCGCTGCGGCCGCCCGCCCGGCGACCGGGACGCGGACCAGCTCACCATCAGCCTGTCCTTGGCCCGCGTGATCCCGACGTAGAACAGCCGGCGCTCCTCCTCGATCTGGCGCGGGGACTGTGCGTACGCGATCGGGAGCGTGCCCTCGTGTGCCCCGGCGATGAAGACGAATCGCCACTCCAGCCCCTTGGCGGCGTGCAGCGTCGCCAGCGTCACGCCGTCGGCGACCGGTGCATGCTGGATCGCCGCCCGCCGATCGAGCTCGGCCATGAACTGGAGCAGCCCGGCCTGCGGGTCGGCAGCCGCGTAGTCGTCGGCCATCGAGACGAGCGCCGTCAGCGACTCCCATCGATCCCGTACCGCACCTGTACCCGTCGGCGGCTCCGCCGACCATCCGGCCCCGGCCAGCACCCCCCGCACGACCTCTCCCAGCCCCTCGCTCAGTGGCCCGCCCGAATCGGACTTGGCTTGGCCGCGGAGCAGGACCGCGGCCTGGCGGATCTCGGCGCGCTCGAAGAATCGCTCGACACCCTTGAGCACCGCCGGTAGACCGCGCTCGGCCAACGCCTGCTCGAACGACTCCGACTGGGCGTTTGTCCGGAACAGCACCGCGATCTCGCGCAGCGGTGTCCCGGCGCGGCGCAGGTCCTCGATCGTCCGGGCGATCGCGTCGGCCTCGGCCACCTCGTCGGCGTACTCGGTGTACGTGGGTTTCGGCCCGGCGCCGCGTTGCGACCGCAGCATCACCCGGCCCGGCAGCCCGGCCGGTCCGGTCGCGTCGAGAACCTTGTTCGCCACCTCGACCACCTGCGGCGTCGATCGGTAGTCGCGGATCAGCTCGACCACCGTCGCGCCCGGATGACGCTTGGCGAAGCCGACCAGGTTCGCCGGGTCCGCGCCGGCCCAGGAGTAGATCGTCTGCGCCGGGTCGCCGACCACGCAGACCTCCTCCCGGCCGCCGAGCCACAGCTCGAGCAGGCTCTGCTGCAGCGGCGACACGTCCTGGTATTCGTCGACGACGAACGTCCGGTACTGCCTGCGCACCTCGGCCGCGACCCGTTCGTCCTCGGCCAGCAGCGCCACCGCGCACAGCAGTACGTCCTCCAGGTCGATACGGCCGCGCTCGGTCTTCACGTCCTCGTACGCCGCGAACACCCGCGCGACGGTGGCCGGATCGAACCCCGCGGCTGCGCGCGCGAACTGCGGCGCCACCCGTGCGTAGTCGCCCGGCCGGACGTTGCTCACCTTCGCCCACTCGACCTCACCGGCCAGGTCGCGCAGCGCGGTGGTGTCGGCCTGCACCCGGCATCGCGACGCTGCCTCGGCAAGGAACGGGAACTTGCGGTCCGCGATCACCGGCAGCTCCGCGCCGTAGACCTTCGGCCAGAACCAGCGCGCCTGCCGCAGCGCGGCCGAGTGGAACGTGCGGGCCTGCACGCCGTGTGCGCCGAGCTGCGCGAGCCGGCCGCGCATCTCGCCCGCGGCCCGCTGCGTGAACGTCACCGCGAGCACCCGGGCCGGGTCGTAGGTGCCGGTGCGCACGCCGTACGCGATCCGGTGCGTGATCGCCCTCGTCTTTCCCGTACCGGCGCCGGCCAGCACACAGACCGGTCCGTGCAGCGCGGTCGCAACCGCGCGCTGCTCGGGGTCGAGCGCGGCCAGGACGGCGTCGGCCGAACCGGCCGACACCCCCGGTGTGAGGTCGCTCACGGACGGAGACATGCGGGAAGAACCACCCCCGGCTGCGCGGTTGGAGTAGGAACGGGAGCAACCCTAAACAAGCCCCCCGACAGCTCCCGAGAACCCGGAGAAACGTTGCCCGCCTTCACCATGTACTCGACCCCCTGGTGCGGCTACTGCCACCGATTGAAGCGCCAACTGGACAAGGCGGGCATCCCCTATACCGAGGTCGACATCGAGCAAGAACCCGAAGCGGCCAGCGTTGTGGAGCGGATCAACAACGGCAACCAGACTGTCCCAACGGTCGTCTTCACCGACGGTTCAGCGATGACAAACCCCTCCCTCGCCCAGATCGCCGGCAAACTCGCCGCCTGACGATCAGCCCATCAGCTCTCCTGGCCGTACGACGACTCGGAACGGCCGCGAGGCGCTGAACTCGCCATCCGCGCCGACGTGCGCCACCTCGGCATACGAGCCGTCCTCGAGCTCCCAAGCGGTCAGCGTGGGCTTGAGTGGATCCACCACCCAGTACGCCGGACATCCGGCGACCTCCAGCCGAGACCGCTTCAGCATCAGGTCGATATGCCGCGTGCTGGGCGACAACACCTCGACAGCGAGGACCGGAACCGCAGGGATGTCTCGCGCGCCCAGGTCGCTGCGCCGGGCGACGAGTACGTCCGGCTCCATCACGGTCGTCTCCGACAGCACCACGTCGACGGGTGCTACGAAGACCTGCAGATCCGCTGGGCAATGGGCTCGCAACAAGACCGCGAGTTCGAACGCGACCGTCTGGTGCTGCCATGACGGCGCGGGTGTCACGATGAGTGCTCCGTCGATGAGCTCGTAGCGGTGCCCGTCATCGGGCATCGTCTCGAGGTCCGCCTTCGTCAGCGGCCGGCTCCGCGGTATCGGCGTCACGGTGCTCATCGTGCCTCCTGTCGGACATGACGACCAAGCCTGACGGGTTTCGGCGGGCGGCGTCGGCGGTTGTCCACAGCCTTACCAGCGACCGGGGAGTGGGCCGCCGTACCATCCCTCGATGAGGCGGCGGGAGATGGAGACCGCGCCGGGAAGGCGGACGTTGGCGGCCTCGGCGGCGCTCAGCAGGTCCTCACGGGTGAACCAGCGCGCGTCGCTGATCTCGTCGTCGTCCACCTTGATCGCCGTCATCTCCGCTCGGGCGTAGAAGCCCACCATCAGGCTGGACGGGAACGGCCACGGCTGGCTGCCGGCGTACCGGATGTCGTACCCGATCACGACGCCGGTCTCCTCGAACACCTCGCGGCGGACGGCTGCCTCGAGTGACTCGCCGGGTTCGACGAACCCGGCCAGCGTGGAGTACCGCCCGGGCGGCCAATTGGCGTTGCGGCCGAGCAGCGCACGGTCCTCGTCGTCGGTGACCAGGACGATCATCGCCGGGTCGCTACGCGGAAAGTGCTGTGCGCCGCAATCCGGGCAACGCCGAATGTGCCCGGCCTCGGCGACGTCTGTCGCCGCGCCGCACCGTGCGCACCGCGGATGGGTCGCGTGCCAGTTCGCCAGCCCGACCGCGTGCACGGCGATCCCGGCCTCCCGGTCGTCCAGGAACGCACCCGCCTCGCGCAGCGTCGCGTAGTCCTCGCGCGCCTCGGGCGTCAGAACGGCGAACACCGCCCGCTCGTCGCGGCGGTCGACACCGAGGAACGCCCGCTCCCCCTCCGGCGCCTCCGACGAGGTGACGAACGCCAGCCGGTGCCTGTCGTCGGTCACCGCGAGCCGGTCGGCCGCCACCACGAGTACCTGGGTATCCGGCCGGCTCCACGCCTCGGCGAGCCAGGCGTCGTCATGGCGGCGGTCGGCGGCCCGGTCCAGCACCGAGCGGGCCAGTGAGAGTGTCGACGGATCGATCAGCGGGGGGAAGTGACGGGTGGCGTCGTGCACACCGGCCAACGT
>JBKPSJ010000150.1:0-5005 GCA_046765875.1 Actinomycetota bacterium | reverse complement strand
CGCCCAGCCGCCGCGAACCGAGCGCATCGCTGGCCACGCCGGAGACCGGCACGTCCACCGGCCCGCCCGCGGCCAGCGCGCCGCGCATCGTCGGGCACAGCTCCGGCTCGATCCCGACCACATGGGCCCGGTCGCCGATCGCGGTCGCGATTCCGCCGATCAGCCCGCCGCCGCCGACGGCCACCAGTACGGTGTCGAACTCGGCCTGCTCGAGCAGTTCGAGCCCGAGCGTGCCCTGACCGGCGACCACCTCGGGCTGATCGTAGGCATGCACCAGCAGCGCTCCGGTCCGCGCGTGGAAGTCGCGAGCCTTGACGTGTGCCTCGGCGTACTCGCTCCCCGCGCGGACTACATCGGCGCCGAGCGTGCCCAGCTTCGACAGCTTCGCGGCCGGTGCGGTCTCGGGGACGAACACCTTCGCCGGCAGGCCGAGCTCGCGGGCGACGTACGCGACCGCCAGCCCGGCGTTTCCGCCCGAGGCGGTCACCACGCCCTCGCTCAGGTCGGCGCCGTCCTCGATCGCGCTGAGCACCCGGTTGAACATGCCTCGCGGCTTGAACGACCCGGTGTGCTGCAGTAGTTCGAGCTTGAAGGTGCGGGTGGGGGAGACCTCGATGACCGGCGTCCGCAGCACGCGGCCACGGATCCGGTCGGCCGCCGCGAAGACGTCCTTGTCGGTAACCGGCCTGAACGCGTCAGACATCCAGCTCGTACCCTTCGTCGAGCCAGCCGGTCACGCCGCCGATCATCTTCTTCACCGGCCGGCCGAGACGCGCCAGCCGCAGCGCCGCCTTGTCTGCGCCGTTGCAGTGCGGGCCAGCGCAGTAGACCACGAACACCGTGTCCTCCTCGTACGGCTCGATGTTGCGCTCGACGATCCGGCCGTGCGGCAGGCTGACCGCGGTGGGCACGTGCCCGGCGGCGTACAGGTCAGGGCCGCGTACGTCGAGCAGGACGAAGTCCTTCGTCCCGCTGGTGATCGCGTGGTTCACGTCCCAGCAGTCGGTCTCGAAGGCGAGCAGATCGGCGAAGTGCCGGGCCGCGTCGGCGGAGGCGGCGGCCGGCGTGGCCGTGACGACGCTGCCCGCCGGGCGGGTTGGTGTGGTGGTCATGGTCAAAACGCTAAACGCTGCTGCTAAGTGCGAAACAGCCGGATCACGGTCATCCAGGGTCAAGTACCGGCCAGAGATAGGTTGTTCTCCATGCGCGTTGTGATCGCGGGTGGACATGGACAGATCGCCCTCCGGCTCACTCGACTGCTGGCCGGCGACGGCCACGACGCGGTCGGGTTGGTACGCAACCCGGACCACGTGGCCGACATCGAGGCGGCCGGCGGCCGTGGGATCGTGCTCGACCTGGAACACGCCGACGTCCCGGCGGTGGCCGCCGAACTGGCCGGTGTCGACGCGGCCGTGTTCGCCGCGGGTGCCGGGCCGGGTAGCGGTGCGGCGCGCAAGGACACGGTGGACCGTGCCGCTGCCGAGTTGTTCGCGAAGGCCGCCGAGGACAGCGGTGTACGCCGTCACCTGCAGGTCGGTGCGATGGGTGTGGATCGGGCCGATGATCCGGGCATGGAGCCGGTGTTCGCGGCCTACCTGAGGGCGAAGCGCGCAGGCGAGGACGACCTGCGCGGCCGCGACCTGGACTGGACGATCGTGCGGCCCGGCCGGCTCACCAACGAGCCGGGCACCGGTCGGGTACGTCTGGCCGACTCGGTCCCGGCCGGCTCCGTCAGCCGCGACGACGTGGCCGCCGTACTGGCCGGGCTGCTGACCGCGCCGGCTTCGGTCGGGCGAACCCTCGAACTGGTCGGCGGCGACACTCCGATCGCCGACGCGATCACATCGCTGTGACCTCGCCCTGACCTCGCCCTGAGCCCGCGGTACCGTGGCGGGAGAGGCAAGCTGACGTTGCCGCAGGCACCGGATTGGTGGTACGGATGAGCGGCGGCACACTGCGCACGATCAGCATCGAGCGGACCGCGAAGGCCCACTACGACGTCCACAACGTCCGCGGCGGGTCGATCTCGATCGGTGAAGGCGACGACACCGACTTCACCCCGGTGGAACTGCTGCTGGTGGCCATTGCCGGCTGCACCGCGATCGACATCGACTACATCACAGGCAAGCGGGCCGAGCCGCTTGAGCTGTCCGCGACCGCGAGTGGCGACAAGATCCGGAGCGCCGAGCAAGGCAACCACCTGACGAACATCGAGGTCACCTACACCGTGAGGTTCCCCGAGGGGGAGGCCGGCGACGCCGCGCGGGAGGCGCTCCCGATGGCGCTGCAGCGTTCGCATGACCGGCTGTGCACGGTAGGCCGTACGATCGAGGCCGGCACGCCGCTCACGCTGAAGCTGGACCGCTAGCCAGGTACTCGTACAGCTGGCCGGCACCGGCGAGCATGGCCATCGTCCGGCGGGCCAGTGCGGCCTGCCTGCCGGCGATCGCGGCCCTGAGCTCGGCGCTGCTGCCGGTACCTCGCAATCCATCGAGCAGCGGCCCGATCTGCGGCCGTGGGTAATAGCTCTGCCGCAGCAGGTGAATCATCCGCGCGTCCCGGACATCGGCCGATGTGTAGATCCGGTACCCGGTGCCGGGCTCGCGTTCCGGCGCCAGCAGACCCGCCGCTTCCCAGACCCGCAACGCCGACGTACGTACGCCGAGCAGCCGGGCCACCTCGCGGATGTGCAGACCGGTACGACGTCCCTCTTCCGGCGGCTCCTCGGCCACGGCCTCCAGCACCTTGCCGGTCTCACGCAGGAAGTCGCGCTGCTCGTGTATCTCGGCATGGGCGGCGTCGACCTCGGCCAGCGCTTGATCGATCTCGCCGGCCAGGACCGCACGCATGATCGCCTGAGCGGTCCGCGCACCGTACCCGGCCGCCAGTTCGCGGTACGTCAGCAGCGCGACACGATGGTGTTCGTCGTACCGGCGATGGCCGGCGGCGGTACGCACGACATGAGGCAGCAGGCCGGCATCCTCGTAGTTGCGGATCTGCTGCGTCGAGACCCCTGCCACCCGGGCCAGATCGACCGGTCGCAACTGCATCGGGTTCACCTCCGAGTTGAAGGTTAGCCGGGCTGCGTTCGCGCTGTCTCTCGTACAGATTTCAACCGGAGGTTCACTGACAGACTTGAAGGTATGAGATCCGCCGAGAACATCGGGAATCGTGAAAGAAAGTCGATCGCAAACTGTCAGATCGTCTCCCTAGGCTGGCGCGCATGACGCAGAACTACGCCGTCGAGGCGATCGATCTGGTCAAACACTTCGAACAAACGCGCGCGGTGGACGGAGTCAGCTTCGCCATCCCGCAGGGCACCGTACTCGGCATGCTGGGGCCGAACGGTGCGGGTAAGACTACGACCGTGCGGATGCTCACGACCCTCAGCATCCCAACCAGCGGTACCGGAAGGGTGAATGGACACGACATCCTCAAGGAGCCCGACGCGGTCCGCCGGAGCATGGGCCTTACCGGCCAGGCGGCGACGGTCGACGAACTGCTGACCGCCCGGGAGAACATCCGTCTCATCGGCCGGCTGTACGGTCTGCCGACCAAGTACATCCGCAAGGCCTCCGACGAGTTGCTCGAGCGGTTCCTGCTCACCGACGCGGCCGACCGGATCGTGAAGACGTACTCCGGCGGCATGCGACGCCGGCTCGACCTCGCGGTCAGCCTGGTCGCGTCGCCGCCGGTGCTGTTCCTGGACGAGCCGACCACCGGTCTGGACCCGCGCAGCCGGGCCGACCTGTGGGGCGTACTGCGCGGCCTGGTCCGCGACGGCACGACGCTGCTGCTGACGACGCAGTACCTGGAGGAGGCCGACCAGCTCGCCGACATGATCGTCGTGATCGACCACGGCAAGGTGATCGCGTCGGGCACCCCGACCCAACTGAAGGACCAGGCCGGCCGCGCCAGTGTGGTCGTCACCGTCACCGACCCGGCCGATATCGCAAGGGCGAAGACGCTGCTCGGCCAGTGCTGCAACGAGGTACACGTCGAGGAGACCGCGCGCAGGCTGACCTCGCCGGCGTCCGGGCTGGCCGACATCACCCGGATCGCGTCGCTGTTCGCCGAGGGGGGCATCGCGGTCGACGATCTCGGCCTCCAGCGGCCGAGCCTCGACGACGTGTTCCTGCACCTCACCGGTCACCGCGCCGAGGTGGCCGAGGACGAGGCGGAGTCGGGGGAGTCGCTGGACGACGCAGACCGTACCGAGGAGAAGGTAGGTGCCCTGCGATGACCGCACTTGTGGAGAGCCGGGTGCCGATCCGGCATCGCTCGGTGCTGCAGGCGTCGATGACGGTTGTGTGGCGCAACCTGCTGCACATCAAGCGAATGCCCGAGATGCTGATGGACGTCACCATCCAGCCGGTGATGTTCGTGCTGCTGTTCGCGTACGTGTTCGGCGGGTCGATCCAGGTCCCGGGGTCGAACTACAAGGAGTTCCTGCTGCCCGGGATCATGGTGCAGACGATCATCTTCTCGTCCGCCATCGTCGCGATCGGGCTGACCAGCGACCTCGACAAGGGGATCGTCGACCGGTTCAAGTCGCTGCCGATCTCGCGCTCGTCGGTGCTGATCGGGCGCAGCATCTCCAGCCTGATCCACTCCAGCATCGGCATCGTCGTGATGGGGCTCACCGGGCTGATCGTCGGGTGGCGGATCCGCGACGGCGTACTCAACGCGGTGCTCGCCTATCTGCTGATCCTGCTGTTCGGGTTCGCGATGATCTGGCTGGGGATCTGGGTCGGCTCACTGATGCGCAGCGTGGAGGCCGTGCAGGGCTTCATGTTCACGGTGATGTTCCCGCTCACCTTCGTCGCGAACACGTTCGCCCCGCCGGAGAGCATGCCGCACTGGCTGCGGGTGATCGCCGAGTGGAACCCGGTGTCGGCGCTGACGGCCGCGTGTCGTCAGTTGTGGGGCAACGGTCCGCCGGCCGGGCCCGATGCGCAGTGGCCGATGCACCATCCGGTGTTCATGTCGATCGTTTGGTCGCTGT
>JBKPSJ010000149.1:0-5583 GCA_046765875.1 Actinomycetota bacterium | reverse complement strand
CCGGGCGTCAGCGCACTTGCCCGCTCGACTGCCTCGGCGGGGATGTCGTAGTCCATCATCACGTAGTTGCGCGCGACCATGACCCCGTTGAGCCGGCGCACCATCTGCTCCAGCCCGGCGGGCTCAGCCACATTGTGGCGTCTGATCAACACCGCCTCGGAGGTGAGGATCGGCTCGCCGAACACCTCCAATCCGGCCTGGCGCAGAGTCGTACCGGTCTGGACGACATCGGCGACCACGTCAGCGACACCGAGCTGTACCGCGGACTCGACCGCGCCGTCGAGCCGGACCACGGTGGCGTCGACGCCGTGCTCGGCGAGGTGGTCGGCCAGCACCCCGGCGTACGAGGTGGCGACCCGCAGCCCGGCGAGGTCCTTGACCGACTCCGCCACACCGGGCGGGCCGGCGAACCGGAACGTCGACTCGCCGAACCCGAGCTCGACGACGACATCGGCATCGGCATGCGAGTCCGCCACCAGGTCGCGGCCGGAGATGCCGACGTCGAGCGTCCCGGAGCCGACGTAGACCGCGATGTCGCGCGGCCGCAGATAGTAGAACTCGACCTCGTTGTCGGCGTCGAGGAGCACGAGGTCCTTGGTGGTACGCCGCTGCCGGTAGCCGGCCTCGGCAAGCATCTCGATGGCGGCCTCGCTGAGCGAGCCCTTGTTCGGTACAGCTACGCGCAACATCTGCTTGGTCAGACCTTTCTGTAGACGAGGTGGTGGGCCGGGTCTACAGATGTCGGTACACGTCGTCGAGGTTCAGGCCGAGCGCGTGCATCATCACCTGCGCGTGGTACAGCAGCTGCGACAGTTCCTCGGCGGCCCGCTCGGGCGTCTCGTACTCGGCGGCCATCCAGGATTCGGCGGCCTCCTCGACCAGCTTCTTGCCGATGGTGTGCACGCCCGCGTCGAGCGCGCGGACGGTGCCGGAATCCTCCGGACGGGTCGCCGCCTTGTCCCCCAGCTCGGCGAAGAGTTCATCGAAGGTCTTCATCTCGGCGCCAAGCCTAAGGGTCTGGACGTTGTTGCCCGGCACCGCCTAGCAGTCTGCGAGGGCGGCCGTGAGACGCCGCGGCGCGGAGTGGGCATCAACGTACCAGTCATGCCGTTCGGCGAGAAGCCGGCGGAAAAGCCGCAGATCGGTGGTGTCGCCATCGGACCGCATGTGCAACGGCGGCGGATAGAAGCAGTCACCGAGGAACGCGACCTCAGACTCGGGATCGACCACGACCACCGAGTCCTCGGCGTGCTTTCCGCCCACATGCCACAGCCGAACACCAGTCGGCAGGGTCAGCTCGTCGGCGAACGTGGTCCGCGGCGGCACGATCCGGAACCCGTCCCATGACGGCATCGCCAGCGCCCTTGCCCGAAAGCTCGGCCCCAGCTTGGGGTTCGCGGCGACCTGGTCACGCAGGTACTCGTGACTCCACGGCCGCGCCGCCTCGGCTTCCATCACCGGTACGCCGCTCACGTGCGCGACCACTTCGGCGTGATCCCATGCGCAGGCACCCCAGGTGTGGTCCCAGTGGTGATGCGTGTACACCAGCCAGCGCGGATCGGGCAGACCCTGCTCCGCTATCGCCCGGCGGACCTCCTCGGCATGGGCCGGGCCGTTGCCTGCGTCGACGAGCACGCTGCCCCGATCGTCCGCGATCACCCCGATGCCGGGACGGATGGCGTCCGGGTCCGGGTCGTGCGGGTACAGCCAGACCCGGCCGGCGACATGCTGCAGCGGCTGGAACACTGGCGCACGCTAACACCACGGGAGGATCGATGGAGCAGCGACCGCGGCGGGCGCGCGAGCTCGGCATCGTGCCCGGCGAGCTCGCACCGGGAGCGCTCAACGCGATCACAGACGTCGCGGGCGTGCGGGTCGGGCACATCACGATCGACGATGGCGACCTGCACACCGGTGTGACCGCGATCGTTCCGCCGGCCGGCCCGACTCCCGCCGCCGCATTCATCGGCAACGGGTACGGCAAGCTGGTCGGCACCACACAGCTGGACGAACTCGGAGTGCTGGAGACGCCGATCCTGCTCACGGCGACGTTGTCGGTGTTCCGGGTAGCCGACGCGCTGGTCGGCTATCTCCTCGATCGCGATCCGGCGCTGGTGACCGTCAACCCGGTGGTCGGCGAGACGAACGACGGCTACCTGTCCGACATCCGCGCCCGGCCGATCACAGCCCAGCACGTTGTGGCCGCACTCGACAGTGCGTCATCGGATCTGCCTGCTGAGGGATGCGTCGGCGCCGGCACCGGAACTGTTGCCCTCGGATACAAGGGCGGCATCGGTACGTCGTCCCGCGTTGTCGAGATCGCCGGCTCATCGTTCACGGTCGGAGTGTTGGTCCAATCGAACTTCGGCGGCACGCTGAAGGTGCTCGGCGTAAGGGCGCCGGCCTCGGAACTGCTCGACGCGGATGTCGTAGACCCGCCCGGCGGCTCCTGCATGATCGTCGTGGCCACCGATGCACCGCTCGACGCGCGCCAGCTCGGCCGGATCGCCCGCCGGGCCGTGTTCGCTATGGCCCCGGTGGGTGCTTCGTACTCGCACGGCAGCGGCGATTACGCGCTCGCGTTCACGACCTCGACGACCGGCGAACGGATGCAAGACCGGGCGTTGAACCAGCTGTTCACCGGCGTGCTCGAAGCCGTGGAGGAGGCGTTGCTCAACTCGTTGCTGATGGCAACCACAACGACCGGCTTGGCCGGCCGGACGGCGTACGCCCTCCCCCACGACCGCCTGTTGCGCAGGCTCAGAACGCGGTGATGGTGTCCGGGGCGCGTTCGGAACGGCTGAGTGCGCGCAGGACCGCGGCCTGGCCGTGCCGGCGAACGGACAGCCGGACCAGTAGGTCGGTGACGGGGTCGAGGACCGCGGGTGGCAGGGCCGGTGCGGGGATGCCGACGCTGACCGCCAGGTCGTCGGAGTGCACGGCGATCTCCATCATCCGCGTGATCAGGAAGTGCTCGAGCCGCAGCGACCAGCCGGTCCAGTGGAGGTACACCGCCCGGCTGGACGGCTCGGCCGAGAGCAGCGCGTCCAGGTTGCCGACCACTTCGGCCACCTGGCCGGCCAGCGCCTCGATACCCACGGCCGCGGCCGCCTCGCCGGTGTCGCGGATCTCGACGTTCACCTCGTCGTCGAGCTCGGCGTCCACCCAGGCGACCCGCGCGTAGTGGTCGAGCAGCCCGATCGGCGCTTCCTGTCCGGACCGGTTGTCGGCCAGCACCACTGGCACGTTGAGCACCTGCAGCGCCAGGTGCCCGGCCAGGCCGCTGACCGCGAACTCGGCCAGGGCGCTCGGCGCCGACCATTTCGCCGCCACCTCCGGGGCGCAGAGCAGATCCACCACGGTCGATGCGGCGTACCGGAACGCCTGCCGGGTCTGCCGCGACTGACTCATCGCGTGCCTCCGTCCTCGGTGTCGTCCCCGCCGGCCGACGATTGACCGGCGCTGTAGAGCGTAAGCAGGGCGCGAGCCCGCGTCACCAGTTCGTCGCGCAGCGACCCGGGCGAGAGCACCTCGAGCCCGGCACCGTACGGCATCAGTTGCTGCGCGGCCTGCCCGACGTGCTCGATATTCAGCTCGATCGTGGTCCAGCCGTCCTGCCCCGGCACGGCGCCGGCCGCGGCGGCCTTGCGCAGCGACGAGTCCGACAGGTCCGGTAGCCCGCGTACCAGGTCCGGCGACAGTCGCAGCACCGCGACTTCGGTGAACCGGCGCCGGTCGAACTCGGCCAGGTGCTCGGCCCAGAACACGGCCAGGTCGAACCCGGCCGGCCGTTCGAACGTGTCGGCCGACGGGGTCAGGCGCAGGATGTTGGAGATCCGGTACGTCCGCGGTCCGCCGCCGGGGTCGGCCACCACGTACCAGGAGCCGCTCTTGAGCACCAGCCCGTACGGCGCGAGCCGGCGCTCGACCTCGCGCGGCGCCTCCCACCGCCGGTAGACGATGTCGACGTACCGGTCGGCGAGCACGGCCGCGGCCACCGAGGCGAGGTACGGCGAGTTCTCGGCGTCGTGATACCAGGCTGGTACGTCGAGGTGGAAGCGATCGCGCAGCCGCCCGGCGCGGAGGCGTTGCTCGGGTCCGAGCGCGGCCAGCAGCTTCCGCTCGGCCGAGGCCGCCTCCTGGCTGAGCCCGAGCGCGGCGGCCGGGCCGGGCATGCCGACCATGAACAGCGACCCGGCCTCGGACTCGGTCAGCCCGGTGAGCCTGGTCCGGTACCCGTCGACGAGCTGGTATCCGCCGGTGCGGCCGTGCTCGGCGTACACCGGGATCCCAGCGGCGGCGAGCGCCTCGACGTCGCGGTAGACGGTGCGCAGCGACACCTCAAGCTCGCCGGCGAGCTCGCGCGCGGTCATCCGCTGCCGGGCCTGGAGCAGCATCAGGATCGAGACGAGCCGACTGGATCGCATGCCGCGACCTTAACCACCGCCGCCGACAAATCTCTGTCGCCCAATTTGCTGCCATGGGCTGGCAGGTATAGCACCCAGGCTGGTCGCCATGACCACGCAAACGAGACTCTCCACCGACTTCGACTTCCTCGTCGGCAGCTGGGACGTCACCCACCAGCGGCTCCAGGGCATCCTGACCGGCAGCACCGAGTGGCAGACGACGACCGGCAGCCAGGCGACCGCGCGGACGTATCTCGACGGCGCGATCAGCGTCGACGAGATCACGTTCCCCGCGGCCCGTGCGTCGGGGATGTCGCTGCGCCTGTACTCACCCGCCACGAACGAGTGGTCGATCTACTGGGTGAGCAGTCGTGACGGCAGGCTCGGACCGCCGGTGCAGGGCAGTTGGTACGGCTCCGAGTGCCGGCTGGTCGGCGACGACGTGATGCCTGACGGCAAGCGGGTGCGGGCGACGTACGAGTGGTCGGTCTTCGGACCGGACACCGCCCGGTGGCAGCAGGCCTACTCCGGCGACGGCGAGCAGACCTGGGAGAAGAACTGGGTGATGGACTTCAGCCGTACGTCGTCCGCGCCCGTCGACGTACCGGTGGACCACCTGCCGAAGCTGACCGGCGACTTCGACTTCCTGACCGGGACATGGAAGGTGCGCAATCGCAAGCTGCGGTCCCGGCTGACCGGGTGCACCGACTGGGACGAGTTCGAGAACACGTTCGAGGCCCGCACGCACTTCAACGGCGGCATCAGCATCGACGAGGGCGGCTTCCCGCACCCGTCGCCGTACCGCGGCATGACGCTCCGTGTGTACGACGTCGAGGCGCGCGAGTGGGCGCTGCACTGGCTTGACAGCCGGAATCTGCGCATGGACGAGACACCCGTACGCGGACGGTTCGAGAACGGCGTCGGCGACTTCGTGGCCGAGGACACCCACAACGGCATCCCGATCGTGTGCCGGTACCGCTGGACCGTGCTCAGCGACGAGTCCGTCACCTGGGAGCAGGCGTTCTCCACCGACGACGGCAAGACCTGGGAGACCAACTGGACCATGGCGGAGACCAGGATCGCCTGACGATCCGCTAGATGCCGGGGCCGAAGTCGCGGATCCAGCGCTCGACCCCGGCGACGTGCACCGTCGCCCAGGACCGGGCCAGGTCCGGGT
>JBKPSJ010000148.1:0-4641 GCA_046765875.1 Actinomycetota bacterium | reverse complement strand
TAAGAGACAGGCCGGGTCTGGGGCGAGACCTCGCAGCCCGGCCCGTGGGTCGACGTCGACGGTGCCAGCGGCTGCGCGGCCGCCGTACGACATCTGTACGAGACCGGGCGACGGCGGATCGGCCTGCTCAGTTGGTCGCGGACCTCCGGGCTGGCCGAGGACCGGCTGTCCGGCTGGCGCGCCGAGTGCAAGCGGTTGCGGCTACCGACCGGCCAGGGCCTCGCGGTCCGGTGCCGGTCGGACTCGATCGACCAGGGCGCCCGCGGTACGGCCCGGCTCCTCGATGCCGATCAGCCCGCGGACGCGATCGTCGCCATCAGCGACGTGCTCGCACTCGGCGCGATGCAGGAGGTCCAGCGCCGCGGGCTGAAGCCCGGCATCGACGTCGCCGTCACCGGGTTCGACGACTCGCCCTGGGCCTCGGTCGTCTCGCCCGCACTTACCAGCATCCGGCAGCCGATCGACCAGATCGCCGCCGCTCTCATCCGGCAACTCGGCGATGGCGGGCGGGAGCCCGTCGGCCAGCTGCTCGAACCCGAACTCGTCGTGCGGGGCAGCTCCGCCCCGGACTGACGAACGTCAGAACCCCTGCCGCCAGGAGGACAGATGTTATCCCGCCCGATCAGACCATCCTCGATCCGCCGGGCCGCGACCCCGGTGGCCTTGCTGGCCGCCGTGCTGGTCGCCGGCGCGGCACTCCCCGCCCGGTCGGCACCGGCCCCCGCTGCCAGACCGGGTACGGCCGCCGCGGCCACATCACAAGGTGGCACCCTGTCCGAGACCACCCGCCTGGCCGACCGGCGATCGCTGGTTGTCGGCGACCGCGCCTATGAGATGAGCGACGAGACCGGGCTGTACCCGGCCACCGGCTGGCACATCCGCGGCGAGATGGGTGGCTTCTGGACCCAGCCGATGAAGATGCTCGACGGAGTCTGGTTCGCACTCGGCTCGCAGTGGCTGGGCAAGGACACTGCGGCGGCGGAGTACACCGCCGGCCACGGGTACGCCACCATCGACTACAAGGCCAGCGACGGAGTCAAGGTGCAGCGCACCGACTTCGCCCCTGACGGGATGCGCGCAACGCTGATCGGGTTGACCCTGAGCTCGGCGTCGGCCAAGACCGTACGGCTCAACATGGACGCGCATTCCGAGCTGATGACCTCGTACCCGTGGGGCTGGACAAGCCCGAATGCGGGTACCACCAACCTGCAGGACACCGGCTCGTACACCGACGGCACACTGCAATTCCGCGATACCGGCCACGCCGACGTCCCGAACGTGGCGCCGCACGACTACGCGGCCGTGGTCGGCTCGTCGATGCAGCCGGTCGACAACGCACTCGGCCCGAACTACCGCGGCCCGCAGGACCCGGCGGTCGTCTGCCCGGGCGACGGCCCCGCGCCGCCGGTCTGCGACGACTCCGCCTTCGGTCGCGGCACCGGTGGTGAACTGTCCTACGACGTCAGCGTCGGCAGCAAGCCTGTGACGGTCTGGTTCGCGGTGGCAGGCTCCGACGACGGACCCGCGGCTGCGATGAAGGAGCACAAGAAGGCACTGACCTCACCGGAGTCGTTGCTCAAGGCAAAGATGAACGACCGGGCCAGCATCGCCGGGCGCACCGTCGTCGACCTGCCGGGCGACCCGTTGCTGCAGCGCAGCGTCGAGTGGAGCAAGCAGAACCTGGCCGACTCGGTCCAGGAGTCGCACAACCTGCAGCTCCGCGACGTCGACGAGGGTCGCGCGTACCCCGCACCGGCCGGCACGCTGGACCAGGCGCGCTGGTTCGGAGCCGGGTTCCCCGACTACCCGTGGCTGTTCGCCACCGACGGTGAGTACACCGCGTACGCCGCCGTGGCGGCCGGCCAGTTCGACACCGTCAAGACGCACCTGCGGGCACTCCGCGACGTCAGTGAGATCCTGAACAACCACAGCGGCAAGGTGGTGCACGAGGTCACACCGGGCGGCGACGTCTACTTCGGTTCCAACCACGCCGCCGGCAACACCGACGAGACGGTGAAGTTCCCCAGCGCGGTCGCGCTGCTGTGGCGCTGGACCGGCGACGACCGGTTCCGCGACGAGATGTACGACTTCGCGGTCCGCAACCTCCAGTACGTCTACCGTGTGCTCGACGCGGACGGTGACGGCTGGCCTGAGGGTCTCGGCAACGTCGAGCGGTCCGGGATGGGCGCGGAGAAGCTGGACAGCACTGTCTACCTGGCGCGCGGCCTGCGTGACCTGGCCGACATGGCCGCCAGCAAGAACGACACCGCGATCCGCGACTGGGCCACCGGCAAGGCCGACGCCATCGACCAGCAGTTCGAGACGCAGTGGTGGTACGGCGGCGACGCCAACGGGTACGCCGACTCGATCGACGATCCGACCAACCCGGCCAACGACAACACGAAGATCTTCCAGCGGCACTGGATCGGCGTCACCCCGATGGAGGTGGAGCTGACCCGTCCGGGCAAGCCGAACGGCCCACTGGCCTCCGACGAGCACGGCCGCACGGCGATCGAGCAGCGCGAGAGGCCCTGCTACACCGGGCAGTACGGCCTGTTCCACACCGGCACCGGCCCGACCTCGGCTCCGGCCGGCAACCAGGGACCCTCGTGTGACTCCGTGATCTCGGCCGTGGGGTCCGAGCGCAGCATCTTCTCGCTGAATACCTCCATCATGGCCGTTGCCGAGGGCAACTACGGTCGGCTGGGGGCCAACCAGCAAGGCGTGTACACGACCGGGAACGCGCGGATCCAGCTCGACCCGACGGTCTGGGAGACCCCGGGTGCGATGCCGGAGATCGCTCCGTCGCCGGACTTCCCCGCCAACATCGGACGGCCGATGTACGACCGCTCGATGATGCTGCAGGCCTGGGGCGCGTACGGCATCCTGTGGCCGGTGGTGCACCAGCAGCTGGGTGTCTCCCCCGACCTCGGCCGTGGCAAGGTCTCGGTGATACCGCAGGTGCCGGCCGGGCAGCCGTCGGTCGCCGGGCAGAACATCATGCTCGGCAAGGGTTCGGCGGACGTCTCGGCGTCGGTTAGCGGCAAGCAGTTGCGCACCGACGTCAAATTGACCGGTTCGCGCCTGGCGCTGACCATCGGCGCGGTGCTGCCGTCCGGTGGGACGGTCAAGTCGGTGTCGCTCAACGGGCACAGCGCCTCGTACGACCTGGTGCAGACGACCCGTGGCACTGAGGTGCACGTGTCTGTCGACAGCGCGAGCCCATCATCGTTGCTGATCACCATGAACTAAAGGAGATCCAGGGCACACCGTTGCCCTAGGCAACACAGGAGAGAACGCCGGCCGCGGGAACGATCCCCGCGGCCGGCCCATCCTTCGGCGTATCAGCCGTGGTCGATGCCCGGCGCCCCCGGCTGGCCGCGCCGGTCCTGCCGAGCGGCACTCGCGGCGAGCACCGACTGACCCACGCGAGGTGGGGCCCCTCCCCTCAAAGTATGAGTTTGAGGAAAAGGGCCCCACTGTTGACCAGGCTCGGTGACAACCCTAGTCTCACGAACGGTCCGATGGGATCCGGTCAGCCCGTCACCCGGCTGTCCCAGCGGGTTCCCCCGCTGAAGGGATCATCGTTCTCCGTCCGATCCCGCCTCCCCCGAAGGAGCGGCGTAAGAATGTTGTATCTGGCCCGCCGGGGACGGCGCAAGCCCTTTGCCACAAGAGATTTCAGAATTTTGGCTCTCCCCAGCACCGTCCACAGATCCAGCCGATCCGTCCACAGTTTCTCCACACTTCAACTATGATCACTGTGGATGACGGCGGCCGCCGAGCGCCCGTTCGAGCCTGCCGGCCAGCGGTTCGAGGACGCCGAAAAGCTCCTCCGGCTCGTGGATGTCGAAGTCGAACCCGAGCAGGGCGACCCAGACGGCGAGTTCCTCGAGCGAGTTCGACCCGGTGTGGACGGTGCACGAGCGGTCGTCGACCGGCTCGACCCGGGCCGACGTCGGCGTCACCACCTCACGGACTCGCTCGGCAGGCGCGTGAAAGGTGAACCGGCCCTGGTAGGGGTACACCGCCGTCGACACCGATTGCGAGGTCAGCACCGCCACTTCCTGGTCGGTCAACTCGCGCGGCGCGAACCGCGGCCCAGGCTGATCGCGCACCCGCAGCCGGTCCACCCTGAACGTCCGCCAATCTTCGCGATCGTTGTCCCAGGCAACGAGATACCAGCGCCGCCCGGTGTGCACCAGCCGCTGCGGTTCGCAGACCCGCCGGGATCTGGTCCCGTTGGCCGCGTCGTACTCGATGCGCAACCGCTGGTGATCCCGGCACGCTCCGGCGAGTTGTGCCAGCACCTCCGGGTCGACGACCGGGCCGGCGCCCGCGAGCGGCACGGTCATCGACTGCACCGAGCGGACCCGGTACCGAAGACGGGACGGCAATACCTGTTCCAACTTGGCCAGCGCGCGGACCGAGGTCTCGGCGATCCCGGCAACTGTTCCACCGGCGGCGGTCCGCAGCCCGACGGCCACGGCGACCGCCTCGTCATCGTCCAGCAGCAACGGCGGCAGCGACGCGCCGGCACCGAGCCGGTATCCGCCCGCAACGCCCAGATCGGCCTCGACCGGGTACCCGAGTGCCCGCAGTTTGTCGACGTCGCGGCGCACGGTCCGCACCGTCACGCCG
>JBKPSJ010000147.1:0-7422 GCA_046765875.1 Actinomycetota bacterium | reverse complement strand
GACGCGTACGACGCGGTGTCGGCGCTGCCCGAGGTGCGCAGCGCCGACGTCGTGCTGGAGGACCACTTCGCGGAGGAGACGATCAACGCCGGTGTGGCGGCCCGGGCCGGGTTCGCCGTGTCGTTCGCCGGCGAGGCGCTCGGCGAGCTGGACGAGCTGCGCCGCACCTTCCTGATCAAGGCGGTGCTGGCCGGCACCGACCAGGTGGTGCGGCCGCTCGGTCTGGGCCCGGCTCAAGTGGCGAAGCTGAAGCTCGGGGACATGCCACCGTCGGCCCAGCTCGACAGGCTGTGCCGCCGGCGGGCTGAGCTCGGGTTGCGTACCGACGCCGACGCTGCACTGCTGGTCGACCCCGGCACCGGTGAACCCGTCACCGGTGCCGCTGTTTCGGTGCATCTGGGGCGGGCACGACTCACCAGAGTCGGCATCGAGGCCAACACGGGCATCTGCCGGGGAATGTTGCGGCACCGGTACGACACGACCGGTGCGGGTGAGGAGGACGAGCTATGAAGGCCGTACGGCTACACGGGTACCACCAGCAGCCGGTCGTCGACGACGTGCCGGAACCGTCCGTCAAGGGCCCACTGGACGTCGTCGTGAAGATCGGCGGCGCCGGTGTGTGCCGCACCGACCTGCACATCATCGAGGGGCAGTGGGCCGCGGCGATGGACCCGGCGCTGCCGTACACGATCGGCCATGAGAACGCCGGCTGGGTGCACGAGATCGGCTCGGCGGTGACCAACGTCGCCGTCGGCGACACCGTGATCCTGCACCCGACGCCGACCTGCGGGCTGTGCCGGGCCTGCCGGGCCGGACAGGACATGCACTGCGTCGAGAGCAGCTTCCCCGGCCTGAGCACCGACGGCGGGATGGCCGAGTACCTGCTCACCTCGGCTCGGGCCTGCGTCAAGCTCGACCCGTCGACCCAGCCGAAGGACGTCGCGGCCCTTGCCGACGCCGGGATCACGGCGTACCACGCGGTACGCAAGGCGCTGCCGCTGCTGTACCCGGGCACAACAGCCGTGGTGATCGGGGCCGGCGGTCTGGGCCACATCGGCATCCAGTGCCTGGCCGCACTGACTGCCGCGAAGGTCATCGTGGTCGACCGCAACCCCGAGGCGCTCAAGCTGGCCGCGGAGCTCGGTGCCACCGACACGGTCGTTGCCGATGGCAACCAGGTTGCCGGGGTCCAGGACCTGACCAACGGCGCCGGTGCCGACGTGGTGTTCGACTTCGTCGCAGAGCAGGGCGCCGAGAACGACGGCTTCGCCATGACCGCGCGGGCCGGGTCGTACTACGTGATCGGGTACGGCGGCCAGGTGGAGATCCCGACGCTGGACATCATCTCCACCGAGCGCAACATCGTCGGCAACATCGTCGGCTCGTACAACGAACTGGCCGAGCTGATGGACCTTGCCCAGGCCGGCAAGGTCACCCTGCACACCAAGACCTATCCGCTGGAATCGGCGACCGACGCGGTCGCCGATCTCGACGCCGGCCGGGTCAGGGGCCGCGCGATTCTCGTTCCCTAAGTTCTTCAGGAGGACTCGATGGCCAAAGAACTGCGATTCGGCGAGCAGGCGCGCGACCTGATGCTGGCGGGTGTTGACAAGCTCGCCGAGGCGGTGAAATCGACCCTCGGGCCCAAGGGCCGCAACGTCATCCTGGAGAAGATCACCGGATCGCCGGTGGTCACCAACGACGGGGTCACGATCGCGCGCGAGATCCACCTCAAGGACCAGTTCGAGAACATGGGGGCTCAGCTGGTCAAGGAGGCGGCGATCAAGACCAACGACATCGTCGGCGACGGCACCACCACCGCAACCGTGATCGCGCACGCGATCGTCCGCGAGGGGATGCGCGCGATCGGCTCCGGGGGCAACCCGGTGCTGGTCAAACGGGGGATCGATCTCGCGGTCGGCCGGCTGGTGGAGCACCTGCGCGAGGTCGCGCACCCGGTCGCCACCGAGCACGACCTGGCCCGGGTGGCGGCGATCTCGGCCAACGACGACGACATGGTCGGCGCGGTGATCGGGAAGGCACTGCACACCGTCGGCGACGGCGGCATCGTCAGCGTCGAGGAGTCCGCGCTGCACGGGATGACGGTGGACTTCGTCGAGGGGTTCGAGTTCGACAACGGGTACCTGTCGCCGTACATGGTCACCGACCCGGCGAGTCTGGTCGCGGTGCTGGACGACCCGTACATCCTGCTGTGCAGCGAGAAGATCACGAAGGTCCAGCAGCTGATGCCGTTGCTGGACAAGATCATGCGGGACCCGAAGCCGCTGGTGATCATCGCCGAGAGCCTCGAGGGCACGGCGCTGAGCATGCTGGTGCACAACCACGTCAACGGGATCTTCCGCTGCGTGGCGGTCAAGGCGCCCGGGTTCGGCGACCGCCGGCTGCACAAGCTGGAGGACATCGGCGCCATCACCGGTGCCGCGGTGTACAGCAGGCACTCCGGTTTCACGCTGGAGACGATGACGGTCGAGCAACTCGGCCGTGCCGACCAGGTCCGGGTCACCGCGGACCGGACCGCGATCATCGCCTCACCGGGCCACAACGAGGAGGTCGACTTCCGCCTCACCCAGCTCCGTGCGGAACTGGAGCGGGCGACCTTCGGCGTGGACGAGGACGTGCTGACCGAGCGGATCGGCGCGCTGTCGGGCAAGGTCGCGGTGATCCGCGTCGGCGCCCCGACCAACGCCGAGCTCAAGGAACTGCAGCACCGGGTCGAGGACGCGCTGTCGGCGACCCGGGCGGCGATGGCCGAGGGGATCGTCGCCGGCGGCGGTGTCGCGTTGTTGCACGCGGCGTCGGCGCTGGACGACCTGCAGGTCAAGGACGACTATGCGATCGGGGTGGAGATCGTGCGCCGGGCGCTCAGCGAACCGGCGTACCTGATCGCCTCGAACGCCGGGTACAACGGCGCCGAGGTACTCGAACGGGTCAGCGAGCTCGGCGTCGACGACGGGTTCGACGCGCTCGACGGCCGGTACGGGAACATGCTCGACATGGGCATCGTCGACCCGTTGCGGGTGGCCCGGTCGGCGCTGCAGAACGGCGCGTCGGTCGCCGGCCTGTTGCTCACGACGAACACGCTGATCGCTGAGGAGCAGACGCCGTGGGGTGGCAGCCCCGCGCTGATGACCGAGTACGGCGCCCTCGACGAGGGTCTGCACCAGCCGTCCCCGGACTCCAGTACCCCGCAGTCGCTCGGGCTCGGCCCGTCGGTCGGCTGATCTATGGGGACAATCACCCCGGCCCCGGACCTCCTGGAGGAGTTGTGGGGCCGGGGCCGTATCAGGGGTGTCGTCGCGCTGCTCGGGCCGGCGTTCGTCGCCGCGGTCGCGTACATCGACCCGGGCAACTTCGCCACCAACATCACCGCGGGCGCGAAGTTCGGATACGCGCTGGTCTGGGTGATCGTCGCGGCGAACCTGATGGCGATGGTCGTGCAGTACCTGTCGGCAAAGCTGGGCGTTGCCAGCGGACGTGACCTGCCCGAACTGTGCCGCGAGCACCTCCCGCGCCCGGTGACTAGCGGATTGTGGGTTCAGGCCGAGATCGTAGCGATGGCGACCGATCTGGCCGAGTTCGTCGGCGCGGCGATCGGGTTGAACCTGTTGTTCGGCGTACCGCTGTTCGCCGCCGGTCTGATCACCGCTGTCGTCGCCTTCGGCATCCTCGCACTGGAGCAGCGCGGGTACCGGCGGTTCGAACTGGCGATCGCAGGCCTGTTCGGGCTCGTGTTCCTCGGTTTCGCGTACGACCTGGCCACGGTCGGGGCGTCGCCGTCCGGGATCGCGTCCGGGCTGGTGCCGTCGCTGCCCGGTGCCGACGGGGCGCTGCTCGCCGCGGGCATCATCGGTGCCACGGTCATGCCGCACGTGATCTACCTGCACTCGGCTCTGACCAAGTCCAGGGTGCACTGCCGCGACGACGCCGAGCGGCGCGAGGTTCTCCGGTTCCAGCGGATCGACGTCGTCGTCGGCCTGGGCGCGGCCGGGCTGATCAACCTGTCGATGCTGTGGGTGGCGGCCTCATTGTTCAACCGCACCGGCCACGTCGGCGTGGACTCGATCGCGGCCGCGCACGACGGGATCGGGGTGCTGGTCGGCGGGACCGCGGCGCTGATGTTCGCCGTCGCGCTGCTCGCCTCCGGGCTGTCCTCGTCGAGTGTCGGCACCTATGCCGGTCAGGTCGTGATGCAGGGCTTCATCCGTCGCCGTATCCCACTGGCTCTGCGTCGCGGCCTGACGATGGCACCCGCCCTGATCGTGCTCGGTCTCGGACTGCCGGCGACCGAGGGTCTGGTGATCTCGCAGGTGATCCTGTCGTTCGGCATCCCGTTCGCCCTGGTCCCGCTGGTCCTGCTGACCCGCCGTCGCGACGTCATGGGTTCGCTTGTCAACCGGCGGATCACCACCGTCACGGCGTCATTGATCGCCGCCTTGATCATCGCGTTGAACGTGTACCTGCTGGTGCGGACGTTCCTCTTCTAGAGTCCTCCTCCGGGCGCGGATACCGCGCTCCCCGCGCCCGGAGGTCGGAGGTCAGGCCAGCGAGTCCTGCCACGCGGTGTGCAGGGCGGCGTACCGGCCGGAGGCGTGGATCAGCTCGGCGGGGGGCCCGTCCTCGACGATCTCGCCGTGCTCGAGCACGATCACCCGATCGGCGGTCTCGACGGTGGACAGCCGGTGCGCGATCACGAACGCGGTCCGGTCGGCGAGGATCGTCCGCAGCGCGCGCTGGACCAGCCGCTCGCTCGGGATGTCCAGGCTCGACGTCGCCTCGTCGAGGATGAGCACGGCCGGGTCGGCCAGGAACGCCCGCGCGAACGCCACCAGTTGCCGCTGGCCCGCGGACAACCGGCTGCCACGCTTCTCGACCTGGGTGTCGTACCCGTCCGGCAGTTCGGTGATGAAATCGTGCGCGCCGATGATGCGGGCCGCCTCCACCACCTCGTCGTCGGGCGCGTCCGGCCGCCCGAATCGGATGTTGTCGGCCACCGACCCGGTGAACAGGAAGTTCTCCTGGGTCACCATCACCACGCGCTGGCGCAGGTCGTCCTCGGACAGCCTGCGCAGGTCGACGCCGTCGAGCAGCACCTGACCCTCGGTCGGGTCGTAGAACCGCGCCACCAGCTTGGCGATCGTCGTCTTGCCCGCGCCGGTCTTGCCGACCAGTGCGAGCGTCTGTCCGGCCGGTACGTCGAGGTCCAGCCCGGGCAGCACCGGTACGCCGTCGACGTACGAGAACCGCACGTCCCGCAAGGTCACGCGCCCGCGGGTACGTCCGACGGTCGCGGGCTTGGCCGGCTCCGGTACGTCGGGCTCCTCCGTCAGCACGCCGGACAACTTCTCCAGGGCCGCGCTCGCCGCCTGGAACGTGTTGTAGAACTGCGAGATGTCCTGCAGCGGCTCGAAGAACTGCCGCAGGTACAGGAGGAACGCGGTCAGCACGCCGACCGTGACGTGACCGTGGTACGCCTGCCAGCCGCCGTACACCAGGATGGCGACGATGGTCACATTGCCGACCAGCTTGATCGACGGCATGAAGATCGCGTTCAGCCGGAACGAGTCGAGGTTGGCCTCGCGGTACCGGTCGTTGACCCCGGCGAAGATCTCCTCGTTGCGCGGCTCGCGCCGGAACGCCTGCACCGCGCGGATCCCGGTCATCGACTCGACGAAGTGAACGATGACCAGGGCAACGGTCTCGCGGGTACGCCGGTACACGACCGCCGAGCGCTTGCGGAACCAGGCCGTGATGACGAGCAGGATCGGGAACGACACCAGCGCGATCAGCGCCAGCTTGACGTCAAGAGTCAGCAGCAGAACCGCGGTTCCGACCAGCGTCAGCAGCGCGGTGACCAGGCCGTCGAACCCGGTCTCGAGCATCTCGTCGATCACCTCGACGTCGGAGGTGAGCCGCGAGATCACCCGCCCCGAGGTGTACCGGTCGTGGAACGACGGGCTGAGCCGCTGGAAGTGGTCGAACACCCGTCGCCGCAGCCGGAGCAGGATCGTCTGACCGAGCCGGCCGGTCCGCATCAGGAAGAGCTGCCGCGAGTACGCCTGGATCAGCGCCGACACCAGCACCGCGGCGACGATGGCGATCAGCGTGCTCGGGCTTTCGCCGTTCAGGATCGGCGGGATGCCGTAGTCGATGCCGAGGTGGACCAGGTACGGCACCGCCAGCCGGGCCGCGTTCTCCACCAAGACGATGACGACCAGGACCGCGATCGCGCCGCGGTGCGGGCGGAGCAGTTCGCCGAGGAGCCGCCTGGACTGCTCGCGCAGCACCACCGAGGCCTTGTCCGGCACGACGTCCTCGGTCGTGCCCTTCGCCGCGAGACCGCGCCAGGCGTCCTCCGCGTTCAGGTGTTCCGCTTGCGGGGCGGTGGTGCGATCGGTGTCCTGCGGAGCCTGGGTGTCCGTCATCGGGCGTGCACCTCCCGCTCCTCGGTGTCGCCGGAGCCGGCCTCGATGTCGTGCGCATGGGCCAGGGCCTCGTCACAGTCGCGGCGTACCGCGTCCGGAGGCTCGTGCCCGCCGTCGGCCGCCAGGAGTCTTCGGTACGCCGGCACCGACTCGAGCAGTTCCTGATGTGTGCCGACATGCGTGACAGTGCCGTTCTCCAGCAGTGCGACCAGGTCCGCCAGCAGCACGGTCGACGCCCGGTGCGCGACGACGATGCCGGTGGTGCCCCTGAGCACTGTGCGCAACGCCTCCTCGACCAATGCCTCGGTGTGGACGTCGAGTGCGGACAGCGTGTCGTCGAGAACCAGCACGGCCGGTCTCGACAGCACGGCGCGGGCCAGCGCGAGTCGCTGCCGCTGGCCGCCGGAGAGCGACATTCCCTGCTCGCCGACCCGAGTGTCCAGGCCCCATGGCAGGTCGTTGGCGAATGTCGCCTGCGCGACCCGCAGTGCCTGCTGGACCTCGTCCTCGCTCGCGTCCGGCCGGCCCAGCGTCACGTTCTCCCGTACGCTCATCGAGAACAGCGTCGGGTCGTCGAACGCCGACGCCACCGCTCCGCGCAATGAGGTCAGCGTCAGGTCGCGGATGTCGTACCCGTCCAGCGTGACCCGGCCGCCGGTCACGTCGTACAGGCGGGGGACCAGCGATGTCAGCGTCGTCTTCCCCGACCCGGTCGCGCCGACCAGCGCAAGCGTCGTACCGGGCGGCAGGTCGAGGTTGATGTCGTGCAGCACGTCCCGGTCGGAGTCGGCGAACCGGAAGCTCACGTTCTCGAACCGCAGGTGGCCACGCAGGTCGGTGAGTTCCTTGGTGCCCGGCACGATCCCGGACTCGGTGTCGAGGACCTCGGTGATCCGGTCCGCCGACGTCATCGCCTCCTGGCCCATCGCGTGGATGAAGCCGAGCGACTCCACCGGCCAGATCAGCGACAGCATCAGCG
>JBKPSJ010000146.1:0-7393 GCA_046765875.1 Actinomycetota bacterium | reverse complement strand
CTGTTCGAACTGGCGAGGCAGGCGCTGTCCTCGACCGAGCGGGGGTACGACCTGCTCGCTCCCAAGTTCGACCACACGCCGTTCCGGACGCCGGACTTCGTCGTCGACGCGGTCGGGCGGCTGCTCGCCGCCGGCCCAGCTCCGCTTCGCGGCCTGGACCTGTGCTGCGGGACGGGCGCCGCCGCGGAGATGCTGCGCGGGGTGTGCTCCGATCTCGTCGTCGGCCTGGACATCAGCAACGGGATGCTCGGTGTGGCGAAGCAACGGCTGAGCGGTTCCGATATCCGCTGGGTTCGCGCCGACGCGATGAGGGCCCCGTTCGGTCCGGTGTTCGACGTCGTCGTCTGCCTCGGCGCGCTGGGCCACGTACTCGCCGCCGACCAGCCGCGCTTCATCGCCGAGGTGGCGCGGGTGCTGCGACCGGGCGGCCGGTTCGTGTTCGTCACGTCCTACCCGCCGGGGCCTGCGTCCGCCGAGTTCTGGCTGGCACACGGCTTCAATACGGCGATGCGGGTCCGCAACGCCCTGATATCGCCGCCTTTCGTGATGTACTACCTGACCTTCTTGCTGCCCGAGGTACGGCGTCAGCTCGAGGAGGCGGGCTTCGCGGTCGAGGAGGAGCCGCTCGGCAGGCACCGCATCGTGACCGCGTCGCTGGTGCGCTGATCGCACCCTTACCGGCCGACGGCGGCGTCGATGACCCGGGCGAGCTCGAGGTCGTTCTGGGTCAGCCCGCCGGCCGAATGCGTCGACAGCCGGAACGTCACGGTGGTCCAGCGGATGTCGATGTCGGGGTGGTGGTTCATTTCCTCGGCAACCTGGGCGACCGTCGCGACCAGCCGGATGCCGTCCATGAACGTCTTGTTCTCGACGCTGCGGACCAGCGTCTTGCCTTCGACCGTCCAGTCGGTCAGGTCTTCCTGGATCGCGCCCTGGATCTGGTCGTCCGTCAGCAGCTCAGCCATGCGATAACCCTATCTGCGTACGATCGCGGAGTCGCGGCAGCGAGCCGGTCGGCACCACCGCCTCGGTCTGCACCATAGGAGCCTGGTGGGTTCGCGCACGGCGTAGTGGGTTCGCGACTTGCATGGGATGCGCGCGCCCACAGCAACGCAAGGGAACCCACAACGGCGAGGAGCCCGTACCGGCGGCACGGGCTCCTCGCAGGAACGGCTACGAACGGCGGCGGATCTTGTTGCCGAGCCACACCACCGGGTCGTACTTGCGGTCGATGACGCGCTCCTTCATCGGGATCAGCGCGTTGTCGGTGATCTTGATGTGCTCGGGACACACCTCGGTGCAGCACTTGGTGATGTTGCAGTACCCGAGACCGTGCTGCTCCTGCGCCTCGTTCTTGCGTTCGGCCGCGTCGAGCGGGTGCATGTCCAGCTCGGCGATCCGCATCAGGTACCGCGGACCGGAGAACGCCTCCTTGTTCTCCTCGTGGTCACGGATGACGTGGCAGGTGTTCTGGCACAGGAAGCACTCGATGCACTTGCGGAACTCCTGCGAGCGCGCGACGTCGGCCTGCTGCATCCGGTAGTCGCCCGGCTTGAGGTCGGCCGGCGGCGTGAACGACGGGATCTCCCGTGCCTTGGTGTAGTTGTACGACACGTCGGTGACCAGGTCCTTGGTGACCGGGAACGTCCGCAGCGGCGTCACCGTGATCGTCTCGTCCTCGGTGAACGTGCTCATCCGGGTCATGCACATCAGCCTCGGCATGCCGTTGATCTCGGCGCTGCACGAGCCGCACTTGCCGGCCTTGCAGTTCCAGCGCACCGCGAGGTCCGGCGCCTGCGTCGCCTGCAGCCGGTGGATGATGTCGAGCACGACCTCGCCCTCGTTCACCTCGACCGAGAAGTCGCGCAGCTCACCCCCCTCCGCGTCACCACGCCAGACCTGGAACTTGCCCTGGTAACTCATTCCCGACCTCGCTCCGCTCCGGTCGTCACCGAGTTGAGACTGCTGTGTCTGTTGGTTCGCTCGCTCACGCTGGAAGCTCCTCGTCGGTCAGGTACTTCTTCAGCTCGTCGATCTCGAACAGCTCCAGGAGGTCCGGCCGCATCGGCGGCTGCTCCTTGCGGTTGATGGTGACGTGGCCCTCGCCGTCGAGCGCGCAGACCAGCAGCAGCTTGCGCCACTGCGCCGACATCTGCGGGTAGTCGTCGCGGGTGTGGCCGCCGCGCGACTCCTGCCGCTCGAGCGCGGCGCGCGCCACGCACTCCGACACGGTCAGCATGTTGCGCAGGTCGAGCGCGAGATGCCAGCCGGGGTTGAACTGCCGGTGTCCCTCCACCGACAGCTTCGCGATCCGGGCCCGGAAGTCGGCCAGCCGCTCCAGCGCCTGCTCCATCTCGTCGGCCCGGCGGATGATCCCGACCAGGTCGTTCATCGACTGCTGCAGGTCCTGGTGGATCGTGTACGGGTTCTCGCCGCCCTCGAGCTCGAACGGTGCCAGTGCCTCGGCGGCCGCGGCATCCACGTCAGCCTCGGTGATCGCAGGCCGGCTGTGCCCCAGCCGGTCGACGTACGTCGCGGCACCGAGCCCGGCGCGCCGGCCGAACACCAGCAGGTCGGACAGCGAGTTGCCGCCGAGCCGGTTCGACCCGTGCATGCCACCGGCCACCTCGCCGGCCGCGAACAGTCCCGGGACAAGGCTCTGCGCGGTGTCCGGATCGACCTCGACACCACCCATCACGTAGTGACAGGTCGGCCCGACCTCCATCGGCTCGGCGGTGATGTCGACGTCGGCCAGTTCCTTGAACTGGTGATGCATCGACGGCAGCCGGCGTTTGATCTCCTCGGCCGGCAGCCGGCTGGACACGTCCAGGAACACCCCGCCATGCGGTGAGCCGCGACCCGCTTTCACCTCGGAGTTGATCGCCCGGGCGACCTCGTCGCGCGGCAGCAGTTCCGGTGGCCGGCGGTTGGTGTCGGCGTCCTCGTACCAGCGGTCGGCCTCTTCCTCGTTGTCCGCATACTGCGCTCGGAACACATCCGGCACGTACTCGAACATGAACCGCGTGCCCTCGGAGTTCTTCAGTACGCCGCCGTCGCCGCGGACCGACTCGGTGACCAGGATGCCCTTCACCGACGGCGGCCAGACCATGCCGGTCGGGTGGAACTGGACGAACTCCATGTTGATCAGCGTCGCGCCGGCCCGCATCGCCAGCGCGTGGCCGTCGCCGGTGTACTCCCAGGAGTTCGAGGTGACCTTGAACGACTTGCCGATGCCACCGGTGGCGAGCACCACCGCAGGGGTCTCGAACAGGATGAACCGTCCGGACTCGCGCCAGTACCCGAACGCACCGGAGATCGCGTCGCCGTCCTTGAGCAGTTCTGTGACGGTGCACTCGGCGAACACCTTGAGCTTGGCCTCGTAGTCGCCCGTCGCTTTGAAGTCCTCCTGCTGCAGCGACACGATCTTCTGCTGCAGGGTCCGGATCATCTCCAGGCCGGTACGGTCGCCGACGTGGGCCAGCCGCGGGTACGAGTGGCCGCCGAAGTTGCGCTGGCTGATCCTCCCGTCCGACGTACGGTCGAACAGCGCGCCGTAGGTCTCCAGCTCCCATACCCGGTCCGGTGCCTCCTGCGCGTGCAACTCGGCCATCCGCCAGTTGTTCAGGAACTTGCCGCCGCGCATCGTGTCGCCGAAGTGGACCTGCCAGTTGTCCCTGGAGTTCACGTTGCCCATGGCCGCCGCGGCGCCGCCCTCGGCCATCACCGTGTGCGCCTTGCCGAACAGGGACTTGCAGACGATCGCGGTCCGCTTGCCCTGTTCGCGGGCCTCGATCGCGGCCCGCAGCCCGGCGCCACCCGCACCGATCACGACGACGTCGTACGAATGCCTCTCGAGCTCAGTCATCTCTTGCCAAATCCCAGTCTCAGTTGATGAAGCGCGGGTCGGAGAACCATCCGGCCGCGACGCTCATGATGTACGCGTCGGTGATGATCACGGTGAACAGCGAGACCATCGCGTAGGTGCCGTGCCGGGGGTTCAGCTTCGACACGAACGTCCAGTACCGATAGCGCCACGGGTGCTTGGAGAAGCTGTTCAACCGGCCGCCGACGATGTGCCGGCAGGCGTGGCAGGACAGCGTGTAGAACCACAGCATCACCAGGTTGATCCAGATGATGATCGTGCCCAGCCCGAAGCCGAAGCCGCCGTCGTGGCCCTGGAACGCGCGCACCCCGTCGTACACGTTGATCAGACCGAAGATCAGCGCGGCGTAGAAGAAGTAGCGGTGCAGGTTGAGGGCGATCAGCGGGAACTTCGACTCACCGCTGTACTTCTTGTGCGGTTCCGGTACGGCGCACGCGGCCGGCGACAGGAACAGCGACCGGTAGCCCGCCTTGCGGTAGTAGTAACAGGTCCCGCGGAACCCGGCCAGGATCACGAACGTGATGATCGAGATCGGGATGAACACCGGCAGCTCCGGCAACGGTGTACCGAAATGGGACGAGCCCTCGACGCAGTTCTGGGCCAGACAGGGCGAGTACAACGGGGTCAGGTAGTGGTTCTCCGGCGACCAGTACCACTTGTTCATGAAGATCCGCACCGTCGCGTAGACGATGAAGATCACCAGGATCACGCCGATCCTGAGCGGTGCGGCCCACCAGCGGTCGGTACGCAGCGTCGACTTGCCGACCTGGGCACGCCCGGTCGCGTTGACCCCCAAGCTCATCGTTGTCCTCGCTCCAGTTGTGGTCGAACGGGGCGCCGCGCGGGCACCGCATGAAGTCCGGGAGGCAAGCTACCGGGTCGTCACGGCACGTGCCGGGCCGGGGCACCGAAGCCCTTTTCGGTCCACACTCTGCCGTGGCGGGCCGGACTAAGCCAAGCCTCGCCAGGGTGAGGTTTCAGTCACGTCCGGGCCGGGCTCAGCCGATGGCGGCGTACGCGCTCTCATGCAGCAGCGGCTGGTAGCCGCGGGCCAAGGCGGCGACGGTGGCGGGCGGCGTGAGCAGTTCCACCACGGCCGAGCGGGCCAGTGCGATCGGGCGGCCATACCCGGTGAACGACCACGGTAGTACGCACGATCTCAGCACCAGCGCCGGTATGCCCTTGTACCGGATCATCGCCCCGTCCGGGAGGCTGCCGAAGGTCGCCGGGTGGGTGCGCTGCCGGCGGCGCAGCGGATCGACCCGCTGGCCGTGCAGCACCGTGTCCATCTCGATCGCCCGTGGTCGTTCGGCCTGCCGATGCGCGATCCGCCAGGCGTCGGCATACGCGGTGTACGCGGGACGGCGACAGTACGCACACGGTCGGTGACCAGCTGCGAACGCCGTCGCCTCGTCGAGGAAGAACAGTGCGGTCCACCGGCCCGGTGGCATCGGGTCGCGCCGGACGCCCTTGAAGTCGAGCCGGCAGCAGATCCACAGCTTTGAGCGCCAGCGCGCGGCTCCGAGCCGACGGTCGGGCGTGTGCAGGCAGCCGCGGTTGCCCATCATGGTTCCGCGCGCCGGGTCGGCGACGATCTCGCCGGTGGGCGTCACCCGGTTCTGCAGCGGCATAGCGGCATTGTCACCGCCGGTACGCCGTACCGGCACACCATTTCGTCCTGGCCGAATGTTGCCGCATGCACCGGTCGGCCGGCGGCTCTGGCACAGTAGCGAAGCGTGGTCGAGAACTCGTCCGGCGACGGCTCGGACACACAGCGTCAGGTCGTCGTCGGAGTGGCTTTGATTCGCGAGCGCAGGGTACTGGCCGCCCGGCGAGCCGGCACGTCCGGCGGTTGGGAGTTTCCCGGTGGCAAGGTGGAGCCGGGGGAGACCGACCGCCAGGCCGCGGCCCGCGAGCTACGTGAGGAACTGGGAGTGGAGGCCGAGATCGGTACGCCGCTGGGCGAGCACCAGATGGGCGAGCGCTATCTGTTACGGGTGTACACCGGCCGGATCACGGCGGGCGAGCCGGTGTGTCACGAGCACGCTGAGCTGCGCTGGCTTGCGGAGGGGGCTCTATACGACGTCGCATGGCTGAATGCGGATCGGCCCTTCGTCGAACCGCTGCGGAGGTTCATACTGACCCCGTCGGATCCGTCACGATTCGGCGACGAGTGAGGGCCGAGGTGGCGTCCGAGTGTTGGGGATACGTAGGGTGCCCGGAGGTTCTCCCGGTGCGGGAACCAGGGCTGCGCGAGAGCTTCGAAAGGCTGGTATCTCATGACCGTCGGAGCAGCTGAACCACAGACCTCGGGCGACTTGCCGATAGATCATCTGGCGGAGACCCCCGAGGCCAAGCAGATTGAGGGCCGCTCACTCGGCCAGATCGCCTGGGCTCGGCTCAAGAAGGACCGAGTGGCCATGGTCAGTGCCACCGTCATCATCCTCATCATCTTGATCGCGGTCTTCGCGCCGCTGATCGTCAAGCTCAGCGGCTATGGACCCGACCAGTTCAACCGGTTCGGTTCCGACGGCAAGCCGCTGCTGGACTCGGCCAAAGGGGGGCTGCCGGCCGGCGGCCTGTGGGGGAGCGGCATCAGCTCGGACCACTGGCTCGGAATCGAGCCACAGAACGGCCGCGACCTGTTCGCCCGGCTGGTCTACGGCACCCGGGTGTCATTGCTGGTCGCCCTGGGCGGCACCATCATCGCGGTCGTCCTCGGCACCGTGGTCGGCATGGTCTCCGGATACTTCCGCGGCTGGACCGATACGGTGCTCGCCCGGCTCATGGATATCATGCTCAGCTTCCCGTACCTGCTGTTCATCATGGCGCTGACGCCGGTGATCGCGGACCGTGCCAAGTCGATGTTCGGCATCGACGACACAAATGGGCTGCGGATGGGCGTACTGATGTTCGTGCTCGGCTTCTTCGGGTGGGCGTACCTGGCCCGAATAGTGCGCGGCCAGACGCTGTCCTTGCGAGAACGCGAGTTCGTCGAGGCAGCGCGCTCCCTCGGTGCCGGTCCCAACTACGTGATCTTCAAACAGATCCTGCCGAACCTGATGCCGACGCTGCTGGTGTACACCACGCTGCTGATCCCGAGCTACATCACCGCCGAGGCCGCGCTGTCCTATCTCGGGGTCGGCGTGAAGGAGCCGACCGCGTCCTGGGGCACGATGATCGCGGATGCTTCGAACTGGTACGAGAACGACCCGCTGTACCTGTTCTTCCCGGGCACGGCGCTGTTCCTCGTCGTGCTGGCCTTCAATCTGCTCGGCGACTCCGTTCGTGACGCGCTCGACCCGCGGGCCGGACGGAGCTGATCATGTTCCGATACGTCATACGCCGGCTGCTGCAGATGCTGCTGATCATCTGGGTGATCAGCGTGATCACGTTCTTCCTGTTCTGGGCCACGCCGGCCAACCCGGCCTTGCTGATCTGCGGCAAGAACTGCAACACCCAACGGGTCGCCGAGGTGAACGCGGCGTACGGCTTCGACGATCCGCTGAT
>JBKPSJ010000145.1:0-4590 GCA_046765875.1 Actinomycetota bacterium | reverse complement strand
GATCGGCCCGGTTCTGGTGCTGCTCGTCGTGGTCGGCGCCGGGTCCTTCCTCGCCGCCGTGGTGCCGAGCGGCAGCTGGCAAGGGGTGGGCCGGATCGCGATCGCCGTGGTCGCGTTCGTGGTGCTGGCGCTGTGGTCGTTCCGGCCGTTCCTGACGTGGTACTTCGCGACGTACACGCTGACGAACCGGCGTCTGATCACCCGGCGGGGCGTCCTCAACCGGACCGGCCGCGACATCCCGCTGGTCCGGATCAACGACGTGTCGTACGAGCACGGCCTGGTGGACCGGATCCTGCGCTGCGGGACGCTGGTGATCGAGTCCGCCGGCGAACGCGGTCAGGTCGTGCTGCCGGACGTGCCGCACGTCGAGCACCTGCACCTGCAGATGTCCGACCTGCTGTTCGGCGGGCCCGACGGCAAGCCTGGTGACGGCATCATCGACGGCGAGCAGGACCTCGCACCGGGTCAGCGAATTCGCTCCCAGCGCGACGCCTCGACCCTGTTCAGCTCCGAGGACGACCGCCGGTCCGAGCGGTAGGTCAGCAAACGGTTCAGCGGACGACCGGGATGTCACCGGTGCTCTCGTTGTCGGCCGCCTGACGGGCGATCCGCTCCGCGGCCTCGGGCACCGAGCGGGCCTCGGTGTGCTCGGCCTCGTCCAGCTCGATCTCCGCACGGAACACCCACTTGCGGTACGACCAGAACCGGAACAGCGTGCCAAGGCCCAGGCCGATCACGTTCGCCGCGATGTTGTCGGCGAGCTGGGTGTGCAGGTCGAGGACGTACCGCGAGAACGCCAGGCAGCCGGCCGCGATCGCCATGCCGATGCCGTTGAGGATGAAGAACAGCGCGTACTCGCGGTGCAGGCCGCTGCGCTCGCGGTGCCGCCAGGTCCAATGCCGGTTGCCCAGGTACGTCGCGATGGTGGCCGCGGTCACCGAGATGACCTTCGCGGTGACCGGCTTGTGGTGCAGCAAGCCCACGCCGGCGTCGCCGACCATGGTCGGGTTGTCGAAGACCAGCCAGTTGTAGATCGGGAGGTCGACCAGGATGCCGAGAATGCCGACGAGCCCGAACTTGGCGAGCTCGCGGACCAGATGCTCGACCCGACCGTACAGACTGGCGACGAGCTTCACGTGGATTCGATGACTCTCTGTGTGCGGGGACAGCGGCCTGCCGCGAGGGGCAAGCCTCTACCCTACTCGGTACCCGGTCCGGCCACGAATTCGCCTGATCCGCCCGGCAAGTCGGCCTCTGGAAGGCGCCGGGCGCGCCGAACTCGCTCGTGCCGGCCCAGCTCAGACCGGTGTTGACCGACAGCAGTCGCCGGCCGCGGCGAGCCGATCCAGGGCGGGTCGGGCACAGGGTGTCGCGCCGCGAGTATGACGAGTCACCAGGCGCCATCGCTGTCCGACCCGGGCATCTTTCGCGCGGATGGATAGGCTCCCGGGGTGGAGTTCGCGCGTGAGGATCTACCGGCCGGTACGCCGGTGGTCGGCATGATCGGCGGCGGCCAGCTGGCCCGGATGACCCAGCAGGCCGCGATCGCGCTCGGCGTACAACTCCGGGTGCTGACCGAGGGGCCGGCGGTATCGGCCGCCCAGGTGGTGGCGGACGGGCCGGTCGGCGACTACCGGGATCCGGAGACCGTACGCCGCTTCGCCGCCGGGTGTGACGTGGTGACGTTCGACCACGAGCACGTACCGACCGACCTGCTGCACAAACTCGAGGCCGACGGCGTACCGGTACGGCCGGGGCCGGACGCGCTCGTGCACGCGCAGGACAAGGCCGTGATGCGGGCCCGGCTGGACCGGATCGGCGTGCCGTCGCCGCGGCACGCGATCCTCGACACCGCCGAGGACCTGATTATGTTCGGTTTCCCAGTGGTGCTCAAGACCACCCGCGGCGGGTACGACGGCAAGGGGGTCTGGATGATCGACCAGCCCGCCGATCCTGCGGTCGCGGAGGCGTTCGCGCGCGGCGTACCGATGCTTGCCGAGGAGAAGGTCGACTTCGTTCGCGAGTTGTCGGCGGTGGTGGCGCGCTCGCCGCATGATCAGGCGGTGGCGTACCCGGTGGTCGAGTCGGTCCAGGTTGACGGGATCTGCACCGAGGTCACCGCCCCGGCGCCCGGGTTGCCCGACGACCGGGCGACGCGTGCGCAGGAGATCGCGCTGACCATCGCCGGAGAACTCGGTGTCGCGGGGATCCTCGCGGTGGAGATGTTCGAGACCCGTGACGGCAGGTTGCTGGTGAACGAACTCGCGATGCGGCCGCACAACACCGGGCACTGGACGATCGATGGCGCCGTGACATCGCAGTTCGAGAACCACCTGCGCGCGGTGCTGGACCTGCCACTGGGCTCGCCGGCCGCCAGGTCACCGTACGCGGTGATGGTGAACGTGCTCGGCGGCGACGTACCGGATATGCACAAGGGCCTGCTGCACGTGATGGCCCGCGACCCCTGGATCAAGGGGCACTTCTACGGCAAACAGGTATGGCCCGGCCGTAAGGTCGGCCACGTGACGGCGTACGGCGACGACCTGGAGCAGGTACGCGAACGAGCCCGGCATGCGGCGGCGTACCTGACCGGCATGATCGACGAGTAGGAGCATCCATGGCGCTCGTGGGGATCGTGATGGGGTCGGACTCGGACTGGCCGACCATGCAGGCCGCCGCGCAGGTGTGCGAGGAGTTCGGGGTGCCGTTCGAGGCCGACGTGGTCTCGGCGCACCGAATGCCCGACGAGATGCTCGAGTACGGCCGGTCGGCCGATCGCCGCGGTCTGCGGGTGCTGATCGCGGGTGCCGGCGGTGCCGCTCATCTTCCCGGCATGCTCGCTTCGGTCACGCCATTGCCGGTGATCGGCGTACCCGTTCCGCTGAAGTATCTCGACGGGATGGACTCGCTGTTGTCGATCGTGCAGATGCCGGCCGGCGTACCGGTTGCGACCGTCTCGATCGGTAACGCGCGGAACGCCGGACTGCTCGCCGTACGCATTCTGGCCGCCTCCGACGACACGCTCCGCGGGCGTATGGCTGCGTTCCAGGTCGCTCTGAGAGATCATGCGAAGTCGAAGGGTGTAGCCGTCCGCGCAGCCGTCGGCGGCTCCGGGAGGCCCTCGGAGGGGTCGGAGGCGGGGTAGGGCGGACACTCACCGTGCGAAGAGGAGGCGTCCAGCACACCTCCGCGAGGCCTGTGGAAGGCGTGCTGGCCGGGGAAACCGTCGTCATTAAGGTCGTCGCTCGTGACTCAGATCGCTGATGCCAACACGCAGCGCATCCCGGTCCGATACTGGATCTGGTTGTTCAGCGCTGCTGTGTCGTTGCTCGGCGACATCGCGCTGACCTTCGGTATCGGCTGGGCGGCGAGTCACTACGGCGGCCGGACCGCGGGCCTGGTGATGCTCGCGGTCGCCGCGCCCCGGGCCACGCTGCTGCTGGTCGGCGGTGCGATCGGCGACAAGTACGGTCCGCACCGGGTCATGCTGCTCAGCTGCATCGCGATGGCGACACTGACCGCCCTGCTGATCCCGGCTACGATGGAGTACGGCGAACCGGTCTGGCTGCTGTTCGGGGTGGCGCTGCTGGTCGGGATGATCGACGCGTTCTTCCTGCCTTCGTTCCGAGCGCTGGTCCGATTGATGGTGCCCGAGGCGTTGGTGCCGCGGGCGGTCGCGAGCCAGCAGGTCATCGGTGTCGTGTTCACGATCTCCGGTGGTGCGGTGGCCGGCGCCATCGTCGGGCTGGCCGGGCTGACCGGTGCCGCGCTGTTCGACTTCCTCACATTCGTGGTCGTGATCGGCGTACTGATCTGGACCCGGCCGGCCAAGCAGCCGCCGCCCGAGACCGGCGTACGGATGCTGCGCTCGATCGGCGATGGAATCAAGGTCGCGTTCAGTTCGTCGCTGGCGCGGGTGCTGCTGCTATCGATGACCGCGATCGCTGGGATGCTGATGCCGGCCGACGCGCTGCTGTTCCCGCTGTTCGCCCGCGACCGCGGCTGGGCCGCTCAGTCGGCGGGTCTGGTGATCGCGGCCCGCAGCGTCGGCGTCGGTGTGGTCGCGTTGCGCATCCTGGCCCGCGGGTCGTTCCCGCGACCGGGATTGGTCGCCTGCGGCGGGCTCGCGGTGGCGGGAGCCGGGCTGGCCGGGCTGTCGTTCGCCCATTCGCTGGGGCTGGCGGTGGTGTGCAGCGCCATCACCGGGTGCGGTGTCGGCCTCTACACCGGACACGTGCTGCCGCTGCTGATGAACTCGGTGGCCAAGGAGTACCAGTCGCGGGTCCAATCGGTGCTGGTCCTCGGGCAGAACCTGTCCCTGATCGTGATGAACCCGCTGCTCGGCTTCCTGATCGCCCAGCAGGGTGTGAGCGTCGTTCTGATCGGCGTCGGTGTGGCGACCACGCTGGTCGGGGTGATAGCCGTCAGTAGGCCCGCGATGCGGAACGCCTCATTCGCGCCGGCGAGCACCCCGTCTCCGGCCGATGACGACGGTTCGAGCGCGTCCGCCGCCGCGGCCGCCGCGGCACCGACCCCTGGCCCGGCAGGTACCGCCGCCGCGACACCGGCCGAGTCCATCGACCCTGGCAC
>JBKPSJ010000144.1:0-7716 GCA_046765875.1 Actinomycetota bacterium | reverse complement strand
TTCGCCTGGATCAGGCCCGTCAGCGTCTCGCCCTGGCCGTTGCCGTCGGTGGACGCGGAGATGGTCTGGTTCAGGGCCGTCACCGGACCGCTCGCCTGGACCAGGTCGCCACGGCCCTCGGCGTTCCCGACCGTGGTGACGGTGTCACCGACCTTGAGGTTGTCGTCGTGGTCGATGGTGGCCGGGGTCAGGTTCGAGGCATCCTTCAGCCGCAGTACGGCGACGTCGTTGCCGGCATCGGTGCCGACGACCTCGGCCTGGTAGGTCTTGCCGGTGGTCTCGACCGTCGCCTCGATCTGGGTGGAGCCGTCGACGACGTGGTGGTTGGTCAGCACCAGGCCGTCCGAGCTCAGCACCATCCCGGTGCCGGCCGCACGGGCCTGGCCGTAGTCGACGACCGTGTTGATGGTGACGATGCCGGTCTGCTGCTTCTGGGTCGCGGGGGTGGAACTGCCGCCATCGGACTGGCCGTTGTTCGGGTTGAAACCGCCGCCGTTCGGGCTGAAGCCGTACCCGTTGTCCGGGTTGAACCCGCCGAAGCCGCCACCGGGCTGGTAGCCGCCGCCCTGGTTCGGGGATGACGCCGCCGGCGTGTTCGCTCCGGTCCCGGCCGTCGCGTGGCCGACGGCGAGACCGCCGAGGCCCGCGGCTCCGGCGATCGCGAGTGCCGCGATCCCGGCCGCGGTGCGCCGCCGCCACCGGTGCGTCCGCTGGTTACCGGGCGCGGCCGAGCTCAAAAACGCGGCCGGCGCTCCCGGCTGCTGGCCCGGCTGCTGACCCCAAGGCTGCTGCGGCCCGGGCTGACCCCACGGCTGCTGCCCCGGCTGACCCTGCTGGCCGGCGTACTGACCCGCGTACTGGCCTGGGTACTGGCCTGGGTACTGGCCTGGGTACTGCCCTGTGTACTGAGGGGCGTACTGACCGGTGTACTGACCGGGCTGGTACGGACCCGGCTGCTGGCCCGGCTGTCCCGGCCGCGCCATCGGCCGCTGCGGCTGCATCGGCTGCTGAGCCGGTGGCTGCTGCTGCATCGGCTGCTGCGGGATCGGCTGGGTCGGCTGCTGGTTCGGCCCGGCCGGGGGCTGGTTCGGCGGCGTGGCCGAGGCGTCCGCGGGCGTCGGGTTCATAGGAGCGGCAGGGTTCGGGTTCTGTGCCGCGGGTGAAGTCTCGCTGTTCTGGTTCTGGTCGTCCACGCTGGGTTCTCCTGGTCCGGCGGCACACTCCTGGAGCCGTCCTGTGACTATCAGAGCCCGCGAACCTGTGAAAACCCTGCGGATCACCTATGGACTGACCATGCTTTTGCCCCGGGGCCGGCGGCCCCGGGGAAAGGGACAACCGAGATCAGTAGATCTCCGAACCCACCTCTTGGTGCTCGGGCACGGCCGGCACCGCCGCCAGACCCAGCTCGGCCGTCGAGGCCAGCATGCCGTGCTTCGGCAGCACCCGGACGGTGTAGCCGAACGGCCCGGTCCGGTCCAGCTTGAGGTCGCCGGCGAACCGGTGCCGGTTGCCGTCGTAGGTCTCGGCCAGCGCCAGCGACACCACCGACGGGTCGGTGATCTCGTCGGACTCGGTCACCCGGCCATGTACCACCTGGACGTCGACGTCGTCGGGGTCCAGCTCGCTCAGGGAGACGAAGGTACGTACGTCGACGGTCGAGCCGAGCTGTGGTACGCCGCCCAGTCCCTGTACCTCGACGTGGTCGACCCGGACGCCGTCCCACGCGGTACGGACCTTGCGCTTCCACGCCGCCAGATCGCGGGCACCCTCGTACGTCGAGTTGAGCAGCTTCGACGACTCGGCGGCGGGTGCGTACAGGTGGGTCACGTAGTCGCGCACCATCCGGGTCGCGAGCACCTTCGGGCCGAGGTGCTTGATCGTGTTGCGCAGCATCTCGATCCAGCGGCCCGGCAGCTGGCCGTCGTAGAACCGCGGCGCGACCTCGTTCTCGATCAGGTCGTACAGCGCGTGCGCCTCGAGGTCGTCGCGCCGGTCGGAGTCCTCGACCCCCTCGGCGGACGGGATCGCCCAGCCGAACTCGGCGTCGAACCACTCGTCCCACCAGCCGTCGCGGATCGACAGGTTCAGCGCGCCGTTGAGCGCAGCCTTCATCCCCGACGTACCACAGGCCTCGTATGGCCGCAGCGGGTTGTTGAGCCACACGTCGCAGCCGGGGTACATCGGCTGGGCCAGCGCGATGTCATAGTCGGGCACGAACACGATCCGGTGCCGGACCGCAGGATCGTCGGCGAACCGCACCATCTCCTGGATCAGCTTCTTGCCGCCCTCGTCGGCGGGGTGCGCCTTTCCGGCGATGACGATCTGGATCGGCCGCTCCTTGTGCAGCAGCAACGCCTTGAGCCGTTCGGGGTCGCGCAGCATCAGAGTGAGTCGCTTGTACGACGGGACCCGCCGGGCGAACCCGACGGTCAGCACGTCCGGGTCCAGCACGGAGTCGATCCAGCCGAGCTCGGCGTCGCTGGCGCCGCGGCGTACCCACGAGGCCCGGACCCGGTCGCGGGTGTCGTCGACGAACTTCTGCCGCAGCAGCCGCTTGACCTCCCACAGCTGGGCGTCGCTGACGTCGTCGAGCGCGTCGAACAGGTCCTCGTCCAGCGCGCTGGTCTCGCGGTCGGTCAGCTCGACCAGCTCGCGGGCCACCCAGGTGGGCGCGTGGACGCCGTTGGTGATCGAGGTGATCGGCACGTCGGCGGCGTCGAAGCTCGGCCACAGCCCGTCGAACATCTCTCGGCTGACCCGTCCGTGCAGCTTGGACACACCGTTGGCGCGCTGCGCCAGCCGCAGGCCCATCACCGCCATGTTGAACACGCTCTCGTCGCCGCCCTCGTAGTCCTCGGCGCCGAGCGCGAGGATCCGGTCGACCGGCACCACGTCGGAGCCGCCGCCGAACACGTCGCGGGAGAAGTGCTGCTGGATCAGCTCGCGCGGGAACCGGTCGATGCCGGCGGGCACCGGGGTGTGGGTGGTGAAGACTGTGCCGGCCCGGGCGACCTCGAGCGCGGTGTCGAAGTCGAGCCCGTGCTCGATGCTGAGCTCGCGGATCCGCTCCAGCCCGAGGAAGCCTGCGTGGCCCTCGTTGGTGTGGAACACCCCCGGCGCCGGAACGTCTTTGATCCGGCAGTACGCCCGGACCGCACGGACCCCGCCGATGCCGAGCAGCAGTTCCTGCAGCAGCCGGTGCTCGGTGGTGCCGCCGTACAGCCGGTCGGTCACATCCCGCTCGGCCGGTGCGTTGTCCTCGACGTCGGAGTCGAGCATCAGCAGCGGCACCCTGCCGACCTGGGCGACCCAGATCTGCGCGGTCAGCGAGCGACCGCCGGGCAGCGCGACGGTGACCCGGGCCGGTGTCCCGTCATCCATCAACTGGTTGATCGGCATCTCGTCGGGGTCGACCAGCGGGTACCGCTCCTGCTGCCAGCCCTCGCGGCTGAGTGACTGCCGGAAGTACCCGTGCCGGTACAGCAGCCCGACCCCGATCAGCGGTACGCCGAGGTCGCTGGCGGCCTTCAGGTGGTCACCGGCCAGGATCCCCAGACCGCCGGAATACTGCGGCAGCACGTGGGTGATGCCGAACTCCGGGGAGAAGTACGCGATCTCCTCGACCGGCGCGCGACCGCCGGTCTGGTACCAGCGGTCGCCGTCGAGGTAGTCACGCAGGTCCTCAACGGCGTTGCCGAGCCGGCGCAGGAACTTGCGGTCCCGGGCGAGCGCCTGGAGCCGCTCGGCCGGCACCTCGGCCAGCAGCCGGACGGGGTCGCCGCCGGTGGAGCGCCACAGGTTGGCGTCGATCGCATCGAACACGTCCTGCGTCTCGGGGTGCCAGGACCAGCGCAGATTGTTCACAAGCTCGCCCAGACCGGTCAGCGGCTCAGGCAGGACCGGTCGGACGGAGAATCGTCGGATTGCGCGCACCGAGACACCGTACAAGCGTTGGGGGCACGACACACCGTTGCCCTGCCCACTTTTTGCAGCATTGGCAAGAACTTGCAATCGCTGTCACACTACACCGTTCTCGACCGATGAAGTATGCCCGCGATCGGGCATCGTGTCAGAGCAAGCGTTTTCCCAAGACGTCGGGTGGAGGCACACACGTGGGCGCGATCAACCGACCCCGGAACCGATAACGTCGGAGGCGTGACTGGACGCATCCCGATCACCAACGTCGAGCCCGTCGTCGACGGCGGGTCGTACCCGGCCAAGTCCTCTGTCGGCGAGACCTTCACGATCTCCGCCACCGTCTTCCGCGAAGGTCACGACGCGGTCAACGCGAACGTCGTGATCACCAGCCCGTCCGGTCAGGTCCGGCGCTCGCTGATGAACCGCGGGCTGCCCGGCACCGACCGTTGGTCGGTCGACGTGACGCTGACCGAAGCCGGCCTGCACACCTACGCCATCGAGGGCTGGAGCGACCCGTACGCCACCTGGAAGCACAGTGCCGAGATCAAGGTGCCCGCCGGGATCGACCACGACCTCGTGTTCGCCGAAGGCGCGGCCTTCTTCGACCGGGCGGCCGCAGCGGTGCCGCCGGCGGTGCGCATCGACCGGGACACGCTCGCCGACGCGGCCCGCGCGCTCAGCAATGCCGACCTGCCGCCGGAGGCCCGGCTCGCCGCCGGAGTCTCGCCGCAGGTCGACGCCGCGCTCAAGCGCTACCCGGTGCGCGAACTGATCAGCGCGTCCAGGGACTACCAGATCTGGGTGGACCGGCAGCGCGCGCTGTACGGCTCCTGGTACGAGTTCTTCCCCAGGTCGGAGGGTGCGACGTACGACGAGGAGACCAACAGCTGGACCTCGGGCACCTTCAAGTCCGCTGCGCAACGGTTGCCGGCGATCGCGGCGATGAGCTTCGACATCGTCTACCTGCCGCCGATCCACCCGATCGGCACCTCGTTCCGCAAGGGCCCGAACAACACCCTCGACCCCAGACCCGGCGACCCCGGATCGCCCTGGGCGATCGGCGCAACGGAGGGCGGGCACGACGCGATCCACCCCGACCTCGGCACGTTCGCCGACTTCGAGGAGTTCGTCGCCACCGCGCGCGGGCTCGGCCTCGAGGTCGCGATCGACCTGGCGCTGCAGGCGTCGCCGGACCACCCGTGGGTCACCGAGCACCCGAAGTGGTTCAGCGTCCGGGTCGACGGCAGCATCGCGTACGCCGAGAACCCGCCGAAGAAGTACCAGGACATCTACCCGCTGAACTTCGACAACGACCCGGAGGGCATCTACGCCGAGGTGCTGCGGGTTGTGAAGCTGTGGATCAGCCACGGAGTGACCGTGTTCCGGGTGGACAACCCGCACACCAAGCCGGTCATGTTCTGGGAATGGTTGCTCGGCGAGGTCCGCAAGACCGACCCGGACGTGATCTTCCTGTCCGAGGCGTTCACCCGGCCGCCGATGATGCAGGAGTTGGCCAAGGTCGGCTTCCACCAGTCGTACGGCTACTTCACCTGGCGCAACTCCAAGTGGGAACTGGAGCAGTACTTCCGCCAGATCACCACCGAGACCGGCCACTTCATGCGGCCGAACCTGTTCGTCAACACCCCGGACATCCTGCACGCGTACCTGCAGTACGGCGGGCCGGCGGCCTTCAAGGTCCGGGCCGCACTGGCGTCGACGGCGTCGCCGGCCTGGGGCGTGTACTCCGGCTACGAGTTGTACGAACACGTCGCGCTGCGGCCGGGTTCGGAGGAGTACCTGGACACCGAGAAGTTCCAGTACCGCCCGCGCGACTGGGCCGCCGCTGAGCGGGAGGGCCGCACGCTCGCGCCGTACCTGACCATGCTCAACGACGTACGCCGCAAGCACCCGGCGCTGCAGCAACTGCGCAACATGGCGTTCCACAACGTCGAGGACGACGCGATCCTGTGCTACTCCAAGCGGATCGCGACGCCGGACGGGCACACCGACACCGTCATCGTCGTGGTGAACACCGACCCGCACGCCGCCCGCGAGTCGATGGTCCACCTGGACATGCCGGCACTCGGGATGGGCTGGGACGACTCGTTCACGGTGTACGACGAGGTGACCAGCTCGACCTGGCGCTGGAACCAGCACAACTACGTACGGCTCGACCCGAACTACGAGCCGGCCCACATCCTCGCCGTCCGCCGGGGCCAAGCCTGACTCCGATTCAAGGCCGCCGACCCGGTCCAGCCCTAGCATGCTGGGCGTGAAGAAAGAGATCACCGTTCCGTACGTCGCGGAGGTCGACGAGGACGGCGTCTGGTCCGCCCACGCCCTGCTGGACTACAACGTCGGCGCCAACGGCCAGGGCGACACCCGCGAGGAGGCCGTCGAGGACCTCCGCGAAGCCCTCGCAGCGCTGATCGAGGTCGTCGGCGTGCCAGACACCATCACCGTCACCATCGAGGTGCCCTGATGGCCAAGCCGCCACAGATGTCGGGGGTCGAGGTCGTCAACGCTCTGGAGCAGCTGGGGTTCGAGAAAGCCAAGTCGCGCTCCGGCAGCCACCAGGTGATGCGGCATCCTGACGGCCGTACGACTACTGTGCCGGTGCACCGATCGGACATTGTCCCGAACACGTTGCGCAGCATCATGAAGCAGGCGGGCGTGACAGCCGATGAGTTGAAGAACCCCAGGAAGGCCCGGCGGGCACAGGAGGCCGCGGCCGAACAGGCCGCGGACCAGATCATCGATCCGACGAAGGGCAACGCGCCGGCGCATCTCGCGACCGGCGGACACACGGAGCACCCGCAGTCGCGGCCAGCCGTCACGCGTCACGGCGCGAGACAGAGCCGGCATCGCTCGCGTTAGCCGAAGTTGCGCACGGCGGCGCGGACTGAGGGCGGTACGCCGACGGTCACACCGTCATCGGGGACCGGATCGGCGGCCCGGGTGGACAGCGGTACGACACCCGCCCACACCGACGGGTCCTCCCCATCCGGCTCCGTCACGGCCTGGTCTGACCGGACCTTGACGCTGACCCGGTCCAGCGGGAGTCGGAGCACCAGAGTGGCGGCGTACTCCTTGCGGCTGGTCGGACGGACCTCGCCGGACCGGCCCGGCAGCAGGTGCTCGACCAGGGTGTGCAGCGCGGCCTCTTTGGCGTCGCCCTCGAGCACCTGCGGTACGCCGAACACCACCACGCTGCGGTAGTTCATCGAGTTGTCGAACACCGACCGGGACACCACCAGCCCGTCGAGCAATGTGATGCCGACCGCGACCGGCGCGCCGGAGGCGCAGGCCCGCATCAGCCCCGACCCGGTCGAACCGTGCAGCAGGAGCGTGTCGCCGTCGCGGGCGGGCACGAACGGGATCACCACCGGCAGCCCATCACGGACGATCGCGACATGCGCGACCAAGGCCTGGCCGAGGATGTCGTACATCACCTCGCGGTCGGTGATCTGCCGCTCCGGCAGCCGCCGGATCCTGGTACCCGCATCGACGCCGAGCCTGTCCGGCACCTTCGCCACCCCTCTCCTGTTCCGCGTGCCGGCACCCTCTCACCGTGCGCTGTCATCCGGGTCTCACCGACGGCACGCCCTCACGTTGTGGGTTCGCTCAGCTTGTTAGGGTCCCGGTAGTGCGCACGGAGCCCCAACCCACCACAACGTGCGGGAACCACTTGCACACCAGGCCTCAGCGGCGGCGGTTCTTCGACGGGGGCTGGCGGGCGTTCCAGAAGGTTTGGGTGAACGTGCTCAGCGTCTGGTCGACGACGGCGTCGCGTTCGGC
>JBKPSJ010000143.1:0-12943 GCA_046765875.1 Actinomycetota bacterium | reverse complement strand
CCCCTGTCGCCGGGCCGGATATGCCCTCGCAGACCGCCGACCCGCCGCAGACCAGCGACCAGCCGGTCGTCGACATCGGCGAACTGGGCCGGGGCGAGTGCTTCGACGAGACCGAGACCGACTTCGAGGTGATAGCGCAGCCGTGCGACACCGCGCATGACGGCGAGGTGTTCGCGACGCTGGTGCTGACCCCGCGGGCGTACCCGGGCGACCGGGCGGTCCGCGACGAGGCGGAGGCGTCCTGCGACCGGGAGTTCACGGACTACGTCGGCGTGGACGTCCATGCCAGCGAGTTGGAGACCGATTTCGTCTACCCCAGCCGGGACATGTGGGAGGACGGCGAGCGCGACGTGATGTGCCTCGCGTACGGCCCCGATGGCGAGGAACTGGACCGTACGGTGAAGGACAGCAAGCGCTGACCAGCGGAGGCCTGACAGCGCACAACGTAGGGTGGTCCCCGTGAGCATGGTCATGGCGGTGTCGTTCGAGCGGTACGGACGGCTCTACTACCTCGATCCCGGCCCCCACACGCCCCGGGTCGGCGACAAGGTGCTGGTACCGACCGACGACGGGCCGGAGGTGGCCGAGTGCGTGTGGGCGCCGCAGTTCGTGACGGAGGAGGTCGGCGGGCTTCCGCTGTGTGAGGGGATCGCCACCGAGGCGGATCTGGAGCGCGACGAGACGAACCGGCAGCGCCGCGCCGACGCCCGGGTGACCGCCAAACGACTGATCCGCCAGCACGGCCTGCCGATGAAGGTGGTCGGCATCGACTTCGTCGACCGCCGCCCGGACGTCGACCAGCTGGTCATCATCTACTTCTCCGCGCCGCACCGGGTGGACTTCCGCGAACTGGTCCGCGACCTGGCCCGCGGGCTCCGTGCCCGGATCGAGTTGCGCCAGGTCGGCGCCCGCGACGAGGCCCGGCTGCAGGGCGGGATCGGTCCGTGCGGGCGGGACCTGTGCTGCGCGACGTTCCTCAAGGACTTCGAGCCGGTCAGCGTCCGGATGGCCAAGGAGCAGGATCTGCCGCTCAACCCGCTGAAGATCTCCGGCGCCTGCGGCCGGCTGATGTGCTGCCTGAAGTACGAGCACCCGCTGTACCAGGAGTTCAACGCCAAGGCGCCGGTTCACGGCACGGCGGTGGAGACTCCGCTCGGCGAGGGCACGGTCGTCGGCCACAACGTGCCGAGCGACACCGTCGTCGTCCGGCTCGCCGCGTCCGGCCGCCGCTGCGCCTGCAGCCGGGCCGACGTGTGCTCACCGCGCCAGCAGTACGAGGAGACGCACCGTCCGCGCCGGCGCCGCCGTACCCGCGCCGGTGACGAGGACATGGCTGCCGAGAGCAGTCTTCTCGACGACGATCCGGGAGAGCCGATCGAGTGAGGAAACGCAGCACCGGGGCGGCGGTTTCCGTCCTGCTGGCTGTCAGCTTGACCGCGGCTGGCTGCGGCGTGGCCAGCCGTGCCCAGGACGCGTCGAACGGTACGGCCGGTGGTCTGCCGACCACCGTTCCGGTGCCTGCCCCGACCGGGCCCAGCACCCCGCCGGGGCCGGTGCCGGCCGGGCTGCAGAGGTTCTACAACCAGCGGCCGACCTGGCAGCCGTGCCGCCCGCAGGAGTGCGCCACGATCACGGTGCCGCTGGACTACGACAAGCCGAACGGCAAGACGATCGAGTTGCGTCTTCGCCGGCAGCAGGCCCGGGACCGGGCGAACAAGATCGGCACCCTGTTCATCAACCCCGGCGGCCCCGGCGGGTCCGGCCTGGACTACGTGGGGGCGGCCAACCTGGTGCTCGGCGCGCCGCTGCTGCGCCGGTTCGATGTGATCGGCTGGGACCCGCGGGGCGTCGGCGAATCCACTCCGGTCAAGTGTGTGGACACCGCGCAGATGGACGCCCTGGTCGCGGCCGACGGTAGCCCGGACGACGAGGCCGAGATCGCCGCGTTGGACAAGGTGGCCAAGCAGTTCGCGAACGGCTGCCAGGCCCGGTCCGGCGAGTTGCTGCCGCACGTGTCCACCAAGGACGCGGCTCGTGACATCGACGTGATGCGCGGCATCGTCGGCGACCCGCAGTTGTACTACCTGGGTAAGTCGTACGGGACCTACCTCGGCGCGACGTACGCCGAACTCTTCCCGAAGAATGTGGGCCGGATGGTGCTGGACGGCGCGGTGGACCCGTCCAAGCCGACCGAGCAGATCAACATGGCGCAGGCGAAGGGTTTCGACGTCGCCCTGGCTGCGTTCGCCGACGACTGCGCACGTCGCTCGTGCGCGCTCGGGAGCACCAAGCCCGAGGTGCTGGCCAAGGTCGACAAGGTGCTGGCCGACAGCGACGCCCACCCGCTGAGTGGCGACGGCCAGCGACAGGTCACCCAGGGGCTCGCTGTGCTCGGCGTGATCTACCCGCTGTACGTGAAGACCCTCTGGCCGCGGCTGGAGAAGGCGATCGAGGACGGGCTGAACGGTGACGGCACCCGGTTGCTCGGGCTCGCCGACGACTACACCAGCCGTGGGCCCGGCGGGTACGCCGACAACTCCGGCGAGGTCATCTATGCGGTGAACTGCATCGACCACCCGGACATCACCTCGGTTGCCCAGGCAAAGGCCGAGGAGCCGGCGTTCAGGGAGGCGTCGCCACGGTTCGGCAGCTACCTGCTGTGGGGCTCGCTGCCGTGCGCGCACTGGCCGGTCAAGCCGGTGAACACCCAGCACGCCATCAGGGCCCCCGGTGCCAAGCCGATCGTCGTGGTCGGCACCACCCGAGACCCCGCGACGCCGTACGAGTGGGCGGTCTCGCTGGCGAACCAGCTCGACAGCGGCGTCCTGGTGACCCGCGACGGCGACGGTCACACCGGGTACTTCGAGGGCAACTCATGCGTCGACCAGGCCGTCGAGACCTACTACCTGGACGGAACCCCACCGGCCGACGGCCTCAAGTGCTGACCGGCCCAGCCCGACGACCCCTTCTGGTACGCCGACGACTGCCCGTCCCAGCGTGACGCTCTGGACGCGGCGTGTGCCCGGTTGGCCGAGCTGGAACGGATGCTGGCGGCGGGACATCGACTGACCCGGGTGAGCGGGCGACTGGTCGCCGCTTGAAGGACACCCGGCGTCCCGAGTTAGTCTCGCTGGGTGGCAGACATCGCTGTATCCGGACCGCAGGTCGATCGCTCCGCGGAGATCCTGACGACCGAGGCCCTGGGCTTCCTCGCCGAGCTACATGCCGAGTTCGTGGCCCGCCGCAACGAACTGCTCGAGGCGCGGAAACGCCGCCGGGCCGAGGTGGCCAAGACCCACCGGCTCGGCTTCCTCGACGAGACCCGCGAGATCCGCGAGGCCGACTGGCGCGTCGCAGCCGCCCCGGAAGACCTCCTCGACCGGCGGGTCGAGATGACCGGGCCGACCGACCGCAAGATGTCGATCAACGCGCTGAACTCCGGCGCCCGGGTCTGGCTGGCCGACCAGGAGGACGCGAGCACCCCACACTGGCGCAACGTCGTCGGTGGTCAGGTCAACCTGTACGACGCCGTCCGCCGCACGATCGAGTTCACCTCGCCGGAGGGCAAGGAGTACAGACTCGACCCGGACAGGCGGCTGGCCACGATCGTGATGCGCCCGCGCGGCTGGCACCTCGACGAGAAGCACCTGACGATCGACGGCGCACCGACGGTCGGCGGGCTCACGGACTTCGGCCTGTACTTCTTCCACAACGCCGCCGAGCTGCTCGAACGCGGCAGCGGCCCGTACTTCTACCTGCCGAAGATGGAGAGCCACCTCGAGGCGAGGCTGTGGAACGACGTGTTCTCGTTCGCCCAGCTCCGGCTCGGCATTCCGCACGGCAGCATCCGCGCGACTGTGCTGATCGAGACCATCCCGGCGGCGTTCGAGATGGACGAGATCCTGTACGAGCTCCGCGAGCACGCGGCCGGCCTGAACGCCGGCCGCTGGGACTACCTGTTCAGCGTGATCAAGTACTTCCGCGACTCCGGCAAGGATTTCGTCCTGCCCGACCGGGCCGCGGTGACGATGACCGCGCCGTTCATGCGTGCGTACACGCAACTGCTGGTGAAGACATGTCACCGCCGCGGCGCGTTCGCGATGGGCGGGATGGCCGCGTTCATCCCGAGCCGCAATGACCCCGAGGTCAACGAGCAGGCGTTCGCCAAGGTGCGCGAGGACAAGGAGCGCGAGGCCGGCGACGGGTTCGACGGCTCGTGGGTCGCGCACCCGGACCTGGTCCCGGTCTGCCAGGAGGTGTTCGACGGTGTCCTGCACGACCGGCCGAACCAGGTCGGACGGCAGCGCGACGACGTCGACGTCACCGCCGAGCAACTGCTCGATGTCGCGGCCACACCGGGCCAGGTAACCGAGGCCGGGCTGCGCGGCAACGTACGGGTCGGGCTGCTGTACCTGGCGTCCTGGCTGGGTGGCAACGGCGCCGCCGGGATCAACAACCTGATGGAGGACGCCGCGACCGCCGAGATCTCGCGTTCGCAGGTCTGGCAGTGGGTGCACAACGACGTACAGCTCGACAGCGGCACTGCCGTCACCGCCGATCTGGTCCGGCAGATCATGGCCGAGGAGGTCGCCGATCTCGGCGACGTCCCGTACCTGGCCGAGGCGGAGCGGCTGTTCTCCGAAGTCGCACTGGCCGACGACTATGCGGACTTCCTCACCCTGCCGGCGTACGAGGTCGTCCTGGCAGCCGAGGCCAGGGACTAGGGCGTGTCTGACGGATCCTGGCGCGCTGCGCGGCACTCGGCGGGCACATCGCTGCGTTGGAGGGTCCGTCAGACACGCCCTAGCCGCGGCCCATGTAGGGCATGCCGTTCGCCATCACGGTCATGAACGGCACGTTCACGTCGAGCGGCAACCGGGCGAGCTGGACGACCGCGTCCGCGACGATCCGCGCGTCGATGGTCGGCTCCGGCGCGACCGTCCCGTTCGCCTGCGGTACGCCGTCGGCCATCCGGCTGGTCATGTCCGTCGCCGCGTTGCCGATGTCCAGCTGACCACACGCGATGTTGTGCGCCCGGCCCTCAAGCGACAGGGCTCTGGTCAGGCCGGTGATCGCATGCTTGGTCGCGGTGTAGCCGACGGCGTATGGGCGCGGGACGTACGCGGAGATCGAGCCGTTGTTGATGATCCGGCCGCCCTGCGGGCGTTGCCGTTTCATCAGCGCGTATGCCGCCTGGGCACACAGGAACGCGCCGGTGAGGTTGGTATCGACGATGGTGCGCCAGTCCTGCTCGGTGACGTCCTCCACCGGTGCCGGCGGAGCGCCCATGCCTGCGTTGTTCACCAGTACGTCGACCCGGCCGAGGTCCTGCTCGATCCAGCCGAACAGGTCGCGTACCGAGTCGCCGTCGCGTACGTCGCAGCGGCGTACCAGAACCCGGCCCGACGCCAGCGCGGCGGTCTGGTGCAGCTTGGACTCCGTACGACCGGCGGCCACCACCGTAAAGCTGGCCTCGGACAGTGCGAGGGCGAACTGACGGCCTAGCCCAGAGCCGCCACCGGTCACCACCGCGACCGGTGAGCTCTCAACTGGCGGGTGCGAGGTGCCTTCGGTCATGCCGCGGATCGTAGCGATCGCCGGACCGGATCAGCGCGTCCGCATTCGCATCGAGGAACGACATCCGCAACTGGTCCAGCGCCCGGCCGATACCCGCGCACCGGCCGCTGATGTTGGCCGCGTCGAGCAGCGCGGTGTCGCCGCACCGCTCGAATTCGTCGGCGCTGCGCGACACCAGTCGGACGAGTTCGGTGTTGCTGCGCATCGTCAGCCGCTGGAGCGCTATCCGGTGTGCGGCGAGTCCGGTCAGCCCGCGCAGCATCCGTTCGGCGACGACCACGTCCGCCCACGCCTCGCCGAACCGGGCCGACAGCCCGCTGTCGCCCAGCCAGGGTCCGATCACCGTCGCCAGCCGTTCCCGGTATGAGGCCAGCCACGGCGACCAGGCCGCGGGTTCCGGCACGGACCAGCGGAACATCAGCGGTACGGAGCCGTCGCACACGACCGCCGCCAGATAGCGAAGGTTCTCGTGGATCGTGTCGAAGCGTTGCACCGGTCCGGCCAGGTCGAAGTCGTACTCGACGAGGATGCCGAGGTGGCGCAGCACCTGGACCGCCGTACACGCCCGGCGCTTGTCACCGCCGAGATCGAGGTACACCAGGAAGAGGCCGGCGTCGGCCAGCGTACGGAAGGCGGCTGGATCGACGTCGGCGACGGAGCACTCGGTGCTCCACAGCACGTGCCCGAGCAGACCTTCATCGCGCAAAGCGCCGATAAGCGCGGTGCCGAAGGGGACCGGCCGGGCCGTGGGCGGTGCCGGAGCCGGCCGGTGCAAGGTCAGGATCGTTGCCCCGTGCAACTGACGGCGGACCACCATCTGCCGGGCAAGCGCCGGCTCCGGGTATGCGGGCATGACGAACCCCCTCCGGTACGTCCCATGGTCCCCCCACGGGCTGACACGCCTCTGATCCCCAAAGTCCGCCGAACACGGAGCGTTGTCAAGAGATCAGTCCAAAGCTTCACCGTCCGGCTGCTCCCACAACTCTCCGCGATCGAAACGAGCCAGACCTCTGAGCTGATCCTGGGTATCGCGCCGCTGGATCGTGACAACGACGGCTAGTCTGCGAACAGGTCGGACGGGTTGCCGGCCGATGACGAGTGGGTGCACCAGACTTGCCAGCAGTTGCGAGGCACTTCGGGCTGACATAGGAACGAAACATGACCGCCCCGCGAATCGTTCTTCCCGCCGCCCTTCTTGCCGCCTCTCTCGCGACGTCTGGAGTCGCGTTCGCTTCGCACCGCAACGGTTTGCCACTCGGTCCGTCCGATCTGCCTGAGGCGCGTACGACGCGTACGCTCGCGCCCGGCGTCACGTTGACGACAATCCTGCGCGGTACGCCGGACCCGAACGCGAGTTGGACCGTTGAGATCGCCATCCCGTCCGGCTCGGGTTCACCCGACCCGGACGCACCCCCTGCTGCGTTGAAGGATCAGGCCGCCGCCGATGCCGCCGCGGCTCGTTTGCGCTCGGCCGGACTCGACGCACGGGTCGAACCGGTGCCGACGCCGCGACTGTTCGATGCGGGTGGCAACAATCTCGGCTACCGCGTCCGGGTTGGCGCCGTACCGACCAAGGCCGAGGCGGACGCGATCCGTACCCAGGTTCTCGCGACCGGCCTGTCAGGGTCGAGCATCTACACCGGCTGGGACGGCGAGCCCGACGACGTTGCCGGCTCGACCGGGCCGTGGTCGGTGCAGGTGCTGACGATCGATCCGCACCAGTTCCACGGAACGCTGCGGGGGTCGTACGGTCCGGACCTGGAGCGCCGAGAGACGACCAGTTCGCTCGCGGCGGGCGCAGTGGCCGGTGTGAATGCCGGGTTCTTCGTACTCGACCCGGCCGCCGGAGCACCGGGCGACCCCGCGGGCGTGGGTGCGTACGACGGCAGGTTCGTCAGCGAGCCCGTCGCCGGGCGCCCGGCACTGCTGGTCCGCGACGACAGCAGCGGTACGTCGATCGTGCGGCTCGGCTGGCGCGGCTCCGTCGCCGGGATGCCGCTCGACGGGCTGAACCGAGTGCCCGGTCTGATCCGCAACTGCGGTGGACGTGGCGACACCCCGACTGATATGCCGATGCACGACTTCACCTGCACCGACGCCGACGAACTGATCGTTTTCGATGGCTCGTACGGCGCTTCCACCCCTGCAGGTCCGGGTGCTGAGGCAGTGCTCGACCGGCAAGGCCGGGTGATCGAGGTCCGCTCCGCGCGCGGTGGCGACGTACCGGCCGGCGGTCAGACCGTTCAGGCAACCGGTGGTCTGGCGGAGCGGCTGCGGGCCGTCGCCACGGTCGGGTCGAAGCTCGACGTCCGCGCCTGGCTGGTGGACGAACAAGGCCGGCCGATGCCGGTTGGACCGCGTACGTCGATCGTCAACGGCGGGCCGGAACTCGTCCGCGACGGGCAGGAGCACGCGACCCCGGCACGCGACGGTATGGTCCGCGCGACGGATCCGAACTTCTACTACGGCTGGGTGCACAAGCGGAATCCGCGGACCCTCGCGGGAGTGGACGGAGCCGGGCGTACGGTCCTGGTCACCGTCGACGGCCGCAGTACGGCGAGCCTCGGGCTGGGTATCGGCGAAGCGGCCGCGGTCGCCGAGTCGCTCGGGCTGCGCGACGCGATGAACCTCGACGGCGGCGGCTCGACGACCATGGTCGTCGGCGGGCAGGTCGTGAACATACCGTCCGACGCGGCCGGCGAGCGTCCGGTCGGTGATGCGCTGATCGTGTCTGATCGCTGACGGCCCGTTTCTGTGATTCGTCAGAAATTACCCGTAGCGCCGGCCTGCGCCGCTCGTTGATCAGCACGAAACAGAACCCTCTGAGGGCTCAGGTGGGAGATCCGTGCAGTACTTCAGCGCGTCGCATTTCAACACGCCGCCGAACTGGCCGCAGCCATCCGCGGGGTGGCGGCCGCAGTGGGGGTGGGAACCAGGTCCGGACTGGCCGCCGGCACCGGCCGGCTGGTCATTCTGGATCGACGACCGCGGCCGTGCGGTGAGCGGCCCGATCGGCGCGTACGGGGCGCAGGGTGCTGGACGGCTCGAGGTGGCGACAGCGTTCAGGTCGCTGCTTCTGCTGTAGGCGTTGTCCTTGGATCCTCGGTCCTTGGGCCACGCCATCCGGAGGGAGGTCTGGCTGCCGGCCGCGGGGCAGGATGCCTGACGGCCGCGAACCGGTTTCTGATTCGCGGCCCCGTCCGGCTACACTCTTGCCTCGGTCCGGGCGGCAGCCCGGTCCCGCCGCCTTAGCTCAGTCGGCAGAGCGTCTCACTCGTAATGAGAAGGTCGTCGGTTCGATTCCGACAGGCGGCTCCACTCTGACCAGCGCAAACGCGCAGGCCAGAAGCATAATCACCTGCACCGTGGTGCCGTACGTGGTGCGAGGCCGGTTGCAGTCGCGGTTGCAGTTCGGCGCGCATCACTGTTCGCGCTCCTCGCGGTCGGCGATGTCGTCATACCCGTACTCCAGCCACCCGCCCGGATGCGGCCGCGGCTTAGGGGTGATCACACCGTCAGTCGCCACCGCGGGGCCGCCCGTCGCATCTTCGCCCGTGGTTCCAGGTAATGCGCTCTGCCGCTGTTCCTCCAGCCAGACGCGCTCCTCGGATATCTCGTCGGCGTCGAGTGGCCAGTAGGAAGGATCAATCGGGGCGACCGGCTCGGCATCTCCGCACTGACCACATATGGGCACACACCGGCATGCCGTAACCCGTGAGCCCGCAGGTTGGATCGGATCGCCGTCCGGTAGTGGATCACCACATCGGGGGCAGCGTCCCGCATCGACAAGCTCAACGACCGCCGCAAGCCGCTCGCCGTCAATCAACGGCGCAAGGCACTGCGGCCGGAACGGGTGTGCGCCGGAGAACGAGTTGATCATCGTGACCCCCACAGTGCTCGTCCCATCTGTTCGGCCGCATCCTGCGCCATCGGCGACGCGACGTGCGTATAGCGCTCTGTGACCCGGATGTCGGAGTGACCGAGGATCTCCTGCACCGTCCGGACGTGTACGCCCATCTCGATCAGGACCGTGCCCGCGGTGTGGCGGCCGTCGTGCACCCGGGCGTCCCGGACGCCGGCTGCAGCGAGCAGTTCCTTCCAGTCGTCCCAATCTCGCCGCGGGTCGATCGGCCGTCCGTCCGTCCGCGCGAACACCAGGTCGTGGTCGGCCCAGGTCGCGCCGGCCGCCAGCCGCTCGGCGCTCTGGGTCACGCGGTGCGCACGCGGCACAGGCACCAGCTCGGGCGGCAGCGGGACCGTCCGCCTGCTCTTGCCCTTCGGAGGCCGGAACACCAACCCGCCGCCACGACGCTCCGGGCACGTGCTGGCATGCCGCGCGCAGCGGGGCGGGCACAGACCGGGCGCATCCTTGCCGACGCACCTGTGCGGCCGCCCTGAGCGGCGCTGAGCCTTCGGGCAGTCGGACGGGCAGGGCCGCCGGTGCTTGTCCGCAGTGCACGCCGCTGGGTCGGCGCAGCCGTCCTGCCAGCCGAGACGCTGTAGCTGCCACCACACCCGGACGGCACCGCGGTCCAGGTCGACGTACTCCCATCGCAGGCCGAGCGCCTCGCCCTGGCGCAGTCCCAGCGCGAGCCCGACCGCCCAGCGCGCCCCGTTGTGCCGCGTACCGGCCACGTCGAGCAGCCTTCGAGCCTCGGCCGCGGTCAGCGGCTTGATCTCGCTGTCACCGGCGCCGGGCGCGTCAACGAGGCGGGCGACGTTGCGGCCCACCTTGTCGCGTCGTACGGCGATCTCCAGGGCGCGGGAAAGCACGCGGTGCACCTTCAGGACCGAACTCTCCGCCCGGCCGGCCTCGGCCATCACGGCGTACAGCGCGTCCAGGTGCTCGGGCAGCAGTCGGTCGAGACGATGCCGGCCGAGCTGCGGAACGATCCACCGCTGGTTCAGCGACCAATACCCGACCAGCGTCTTCGGAGACATCTTCCCGGTCGCCACCAGTCGCGCGCAGATCGTTTCCAGGTAGGTGGCCATCCACTCATCGACGGTCGGCTTCCGCCCGGGCTTGCTCGTCTTGCCTGCGTCGCGCTCGTGCTCAAGCGCGCGGACCTTGCGGGTGACCTCCGCCTCCGTACGGCCGATGCGGTGCCGGCGGTCTGGCGAGCCATCGGACTTGACGCCCATCGTCACCCAGCCGTGCCACCGACGGTCGCTATCGCTCCGGTACACCGAACTGTGCAGGTTCGGCTTCCTGCCCGTCATCGCGCTTTGCCCTTCCCGCGCTGCGCCGGTGGCAGGAAACCGCGAAGCCGGGCCTCGCGTATCCAGGTGTGAACGGTGGGAACCTTGACCGCCCACTCATCCGCGATGGCAGAGGCGGGATGCGGCGAGAAGCGGGCCCAGATCCGATAGTGGTCCGCCACTAGCCGGGAGAAGTCCTCCGGCGACATGTCGTCCGTCCGCCTCAGCGCGGGGAGCGCCTCAAGCTCGGCCTCGACTGCTCCGCGGTCGTGATGCTCGCTCCACCGGTTCTCCAGCTCGACCACAGGTACACGCCGCAACCTGTCGGCCGTCAGCGCATCCTCAAGCAGCAGCAGGCCAGTGAGGACCCATCGGCCAGACTCGTTCCGCTTGAACTGCGCGAACGTCCCGGAGTCCGGGATCGTGGCCGCGGCCGTGATGTCCGAACCGCCCGACCAGGACCAATTGCCGCCGAACCGTTCCTCTAGCCACTCCTCGATCACCTGAGCCTTGGCTTCGTGTGCGTCCAGCCCGGCGCGCATCTTGCGCCGCACCTCGGCACTGACCGCGGGGGAACCGGCTGCTCGTTTCGCCATGACGCGACCATACGGCTGTCCGCCCTCGTTCGTCAACGTCCGCGGGTCACACTCATGAACTCAGCGGGATTTGACAATCCGCCCTCTAGGTCGTTTCCATGCCGTGGCGGTCAATGAGAGCCGCGGGATTCATTGGGAGGTGCCATGCAGGAGATGACGCCGCTACTGCCGAGCTGATCAGGCGCGCGCACTACCGCCCCACCCCTATCCCCTGTGGACCCACCCTTCGAGGTCAGGTGTCCCCGAGCTGTTCTGAGACTGAACTTGTCTGCTCAGGACTCGCGCCATGGTCGCTTCCATTCGACGCGTCCAGGGCTGGCTCTGGCCCATCCTGGGATGAGAGGGACGTGGACGACAGCGACTTGGGCTCTGTCGGCGCAGGCTCGCTCTCTCGCATGTGTGGCGGCGCAGCAGACCAAGCCTTCAGGTGTTGCACAACATCGCCATAGAACACGTCCATGAGATCAAGCACAGAGTCGATGAAGGAACCTCGACCGCGACTGCGCTTGGTTCCCATCGCGGCGCTCATGGCGACTCGGAACGAACGAAGGTCCTTCTTCGGATCGGTGATCAGCGACGAAGGGTTCTCGCGCACGGTGCCGAGGTCAGCTGCGGCCGGTCCCCGGGAGTTGGCGACGAACGCTTCAACTCGCAAAATGTCGGGGGCGGTTCTCAGCTGGCGGACGAGCCAGTTCACTCGCGTTGTCGGACGCCATTCCTTGGGCGCGTCGATGTCAACGTGGCAGGTGAGCCGACCCGCACGCAGGTCGGCGGTTATGTGAACCGGAGCGACCGTATTGGGGATGCGGATAGCACCAGCCAGTTCCCCACTCCTAACAATGGAATCCAGGAGCGACTGAGCGCGGAGGTTCGGGTCGGCGTGTTCCTTACGATTAACCACAGGCAACACATCGGTACCGAGCTGCCTGCCGAGCCGGAAATTGGCGTAGCGCAGGAGCGCATCGAAACGCGCCACTACTTCGGGAGCAGTCTTGTCGCCTACGCGGAGGGTGCCAGCGGTAACGGCCTGCCGGATCGAGACCCAGTTGCTGCCCATGTCCTCCAGTTCCATCGCACCAGAGCGCGGGTGTTCGAGGTAGCGGATGAGTTCGCCCAAGATCCACGCTTGCTCCGGGTCAGAGACCCCTCGATGCTCTTTCTGCATGACGGCAGTTGTGAGGATGTACGTCCACGACCAGTGGTGTAAATCGACCTTACGAAGCTTCCGCTTGTCCACCTTGGTCGGATGCTGACTGTCAAGGGCGGGAATCTCGTTGCTGATCGTGATGAGGGCGTTGAATCCTTGCTCCCGAGCGATGTCGAGGTACGTCTCCAACTGCTCGGTTTGGAGTTCATTGCGCCCAGTCTTCACTTCGACGAGCGCGGTCCACGACTTACCGCCTCGGCGCACTCGGATCAGCCCATCGGGGTAGCCCCGCTTTTCTCCGAAAACGAAGGGTACTTCGATGTACGTTTCCACGGTGGCCGAAGGCGCACCGAGCGGACCAAGTAGAGCGGCTCTTCCTACCTGAGGTGGGGGTGATTCAGTCCACTGCCGATGAGGAGCATGC
>JBKPSJ010000142.1:0-30043 GCA_046765875.1 Actinomycetota bacterium | reverse complement strand
TGTGGCTGGCCGGATGGGCGAACAGCTTGCGCAAGGTGTCGCGTTGATGGTTGTTGAGGTCCCGCGGCTGTGCCGGCGATGTCATCGCTACTCCTGGGCTTGAAGCTGGTCGGGCGCGCGGCGGTCGTGGAGCAGGACGATCGAGCGGGGTCGTACACCGATGGGGTCGCCGGCGGCGAGCTTGCCCGCGGCCGGGCCGTTCTCCGGCTCGTACGTGTCCAGCGCGAGGTCCCAGCTCGCACCGGGTTCGGTGACCGGAACGGTGAACTCCAGCGGCTCCCACCACCCGTTCACCAGCAGCAGGAAGTCGTCGTCGATCAGCGGCCTGCCCCTGGCGTCCAGGTCGGGGTTGTCGTCGCCGTCGAGGTAGAACGCGAGGCTGCGCGCACCCGGGAAGCCCCAATCCGACGGCGCCATCTCCGTGCCGGACGGGGTGAACCAGCGCAGCTCGCTGGTCTCCGCACCGGTGAGGAACCGCCTGCGTTTGAAGACCGGATGCGCACGCCGGATCGCGATGAGCCGCTTGGTGAACTCCGTGAGCCGATCGTCGGCGGCCGGCCAGTCGAACCAGCTGATCTCGTTGTCCTGGCAGTAGGCGTTGTTGTTCCCCTCCTGTGTGCGGCCCATTTCGTCGCCGCCGAGCAGCATCGGTACGCCGAACGACAGCAGCAGCGTGGTCAGCATCGCTCGCCGCTGCCGGTCGCGCAGGGCGAGCACCTCGGGGTCGTCGGTCGGCCCTTCCGTACCGCAGTTCCAGGACCGGTTGTCGTTGCTGCCGTCGCGGTTGGCCTCGCCGTTCGCCTCGTTGTGCTTGTCCTCGTACGAGACCAGGTCGGTGAGGGTGAATCCGTCGTGGACGGTGATCAGGTTGACCGAGGCGGTCGGCCGGCGGCCGTCCCAGCGGTACAGGTCGGACGAGCCGCACAGCCGGGTCGCGAACTCGCCGATCGTGCCCTGGCCGCGCCAGAAGTCCCGCATCGAGTCGCGGTAGCGGCCGTTCCACTCGCTCCACTGGGCGGGGAATCGGCCGACGTCGTAGCTGTCGGCCTGGCCGACGTCCCACGGCTCGGCGATCAGCTTCGCCTCGGATACCACCGGATCCTGCGCAACCAGGTCGAAGAAGGCCGACATCCGGTCGAAGCTGCCGTCCTCGCGCGCCAGCGTCGGTGCGAGGTCGAACCGGAAACCGTCGACGCGCATCTCGGACAGCCAGTACCGCAGCGAGTCCATGATCAGCCGCAGGCTGAACGGGTTGTCCGCGTTCAGCGAGTTCCCGGTGCCGGTGGTGTCCACATAGTAGCGCTGGTCGTCGGGCTCCAGCCGGTAGTACGCCGGGTTGTGCAGGCCGCGGTGAGACAGCGTCGGGCCCAGGTGGTTGCCTTCGGCGGTGTGGTTGAACACGACGTCGAGGAGTACTTCGAGTCCGGCGCCGTGCAGGGCCTCGACCATGGCCTGGAACTCCGAGACCTGACCGCCCGGCCGTCCGGCGCGCACCTCGGCCGAGTAGCCGGCGTACGGCGCGAAGAACCCGATCGTGTTGTAGCCCCAGTAGTTCGTCAGTCCGCGCTCGACCAGAGATCCCTCCGGTACGAAGTGGTGTACCGGTAGCAACTCGACCGTTGTCACGCCGAGGTCGACGAGGTGACCCAGGGCGGATTCGTGGGCGAGCCCGGCGTACGTACCCCGCAGATCTTCCGGTACGCCGGGATGCGCGGCCGTGAAGCCCTTGACGTGGACCTCATAGATGATCGTGTTGGCGAAGGAGTGCCGGGGCCGGGGTCGATCGCTCCAGGTGTACGACGTGTCGACGACGAGGCTGCGGGGGACATAGCCGGCGGAGTCGAGCGGCCCGGCGACCTCGGGGTCGTCGAGGGCGTAGCCGAGCACCTCCGGTCCGGGCCGTACCTCGCCGTGTATCGCCCGGGCGTAGGGATCGAGCAGCAACTTTGCCGGGTTGCAGCGCAAGCCGTGGCGCGGGTCGTACGGCCCGCTGGTCCGGTAGCCGTAGGCCTGGCCGGGGCCGACGTCGGGGACGAACCCGTGCCACACCTCACCGTCGCGCTCGGGGAGCGGGATCCGCGACTCCGCACCGCTGTCGTCGAACAGGCACAGCTCGACCCCCCGGGCGGCTGAGGCGACCGCGAAGTTCGTCCCGTCGGGGCCCGGCGTCGCCCCGAGCGGGTTCGGCCTGCCGGGCAGCGCCGTCGTCACGGCCGCGGCTCGCTGAGCGTCCGGATCACGTCGCCGACGGACGGAACCATTCCGTGCCGGCGCCGGATGACGTCCGCGACGATCCCCGTCCACCCGGTCTGGTGGGTCGCCCCGAGACCGGCTGCGTTGTCGCCGTGGAAGTACTCGTGGAACATCAGGTTGTCCTTCCAGTTCGGGTCGCGCTGCAGGACGTCCACTCCGCCGAAGCAGGGTCGCCGGCCGTCGGGCCCGGTGAGGAAGATCGACACCAGCCGTTCCCGCAGGTCGTCGGCGATCTCGCCGAGGGTCCGCGATTCCCCGGATCCGGTCGGGTACTCGATCGTCAGGTCGTCGCCGAAGTAGCGGTGGTAGCGGTCCAGGGCCTCGGCCGCGAGGAAGTTCAGCGGGAACCACACCGGACCACGCCAGTTCGAGTTGCCGCCGAACATGTTCGTGGTCGACTCGGCCGGCTCGTAGTCGACGGTTGCGCTGATGCCCTCGACATCGACGGTGTACGGATGGTCGCGGTGGTACGCCGACAGCGAGCGCAGGCCATACGGCGACAGGAACTCGGCGGGGTCGAACAACCGGTGCATCAGTCGCATCACCTGGTCGACGCGTGCCGCGCCGACCAGCAGGCGCCGGCGGCCTGGTTCACCTCGCAGCAAACCGGCCTTGGCCAGCTCGCCGGGATCCGTGACGGCCTCGTGTCCGAGGAACCGGGCGAACTGCTTGCCCGGGGCAACCGAGCTGCCGAGCTGCTCCTCGTCGATCACCGCCACCGCCAGCATCGGGATGATGCCGACCATGGAGTGGACCCGTAGCGGCACGACCTGCCCGCCCGGCGTGGTGATCCGGTCGTAGAACAGGCCGTCGTCCTCGTCCCACATCCCCAGCCCACCCATCGCGGTCCGGATGCCGGCGATGTGTTCGAGGAACTTGTCGACCAGGTCGCGGGCCGGTCGCTGAGCGGAGCGGTCGAGGACCGCCGCGATCGTCGCCATCGCCAGCGCGTACCCCGCCATCCAGCCGGTCGCGTCGGACTGTTCGAGCACACCGCCGACCGGCAGGTGCGAACGGTCGAGCGGACCGATGTTGTCCAGGCCGAGGAATCCGCCCTCGAACAGGTTCGACCCGTCGGCGTCCTCCCGGTTCACCCACCAGGTGAAATTGACCAGCAGCTTGTCGAAGATCCGGCTCAGGAAGTCGAGGTCGCGACCACCGTCGATCGCGAATACCTCCAGCGCCGCCAGTGCCTGTACCGGTGGGTTGACGTCGCCGAAGTCCCACTCGTACGCCGGCAGCGCACCGTTCGGGTGCTGGAACCATTCCCGGCAGACCAGCAGCAACTGGTCCTTGGCGAACTCAGGGTCGACATGTGCGAGCGCGATGCAGTGGAAGGCGAGATCCCAGGACGCGAACCACGGGTACTCCCACTTGTCCGGCATCGACATGATGTCGAAGGCATTGAAGGTGCGCCAACGCGAGTTGCGGCCGGTCAGACGCGATGGCGGCGGTACCGGCTCGCCTCGATCACCGTCGAGCCACTGGTCAACGTCGTAGTAGTAGAGCTGCTTGCTCCACAGCATCCCGGCGAAGGCCTGGCGCATCACCATCGCCTCGTCCGGCGAGGCGGCCGGCGGCGTCAGGTCGGCGTAGAACTCGTCGGCCTCGGCCCGCCGGGTGGCGACGATCTCGTCGAAGTCCGCTCCGAGCGCGGCGTCCGGGTCCGGACCGGAGCCCGCGGGTCGCAGCCGGAGCCGTAGCTCGACGGTGGCGCCGGCTGCGATGTCGAGGCGGTACCAGGCCGCCACCTTGGTACCCCGGCGCGCCGGGTCGACGGTGGCCGCGCCGCCCACCACGTGATCGTTGATCCCGTCCTTCGGGTACGGCGTCGCGGCAACCTCATAGAGACGTTCCGTGTTGGTCTCGTTCTCGCAGAACAGCAGCGCCGGCGCGGTGCCGTCCGGACCCGTTCCGGCCAGCAGGTCCAGCTCGCCGAGCGTCGGATGGGACACGCGCACCGACGTATCGCCGGTCGCGGCCAGCTCGGGTTTGGCCGCGCCGGGGTCCCAGGACCAGGTGTTGCGGAACCAGGCCGTCGGCAGCACATGGAGTTGCTCCGCCACCGGTCCGGGGTTCGTGACCTGTATCGACATCAGCAGGTCGGCTGGGCTCGCCTTCGCGTACCGCACCTCGACGATCCAGTACCGGTCGTCGTCGAAGACGCCGGTGTCGAGCAGTTCGTACTCGGGCTCGTGCTTGCCGCGCCCGCCGTTCTCGCCCACCAGTTCCTCGTACGGGAAAGCGGCCTGCGGGTAGTGGTACCGCCACCGGTTCCAGGCATGGGTCGGTACGGCGTCGAGGTACCACCAGTAGTCCTTGACGTCCTCACCGTGGTTCGCCTCGGCGCCGGTGAGGCCGAACGGCCGCTCCTTGAGGATCGGGTCGCGCCCGTTCCACAGCGCCAGCGCGAGGCACAGCCGCTGCTCGCGGTCGCAGAACCCGGCCAGACCCTCCTCGCCCCACCGGTAGGCCTTCGAGCGGGCATGGTCGTGCGGGAGACTGCTCCAGGCGTCGCCGTCGGCGCTGTAGTCCTCGCGGACCGTGCCCCACTGGCGTTCGCTGAGATAGGGCCCCCACAGATACCACTCATCGGCTACGGCCGCGCGGCTCCCCACCCTTCGAGGATGCCACGTGCTGACACGATCGGGGGAGAGTCGCCCAGCGAACGAAGGCGCCAGATGCATTGACGGCTCGAGGCCTACGGCGTGTACAGTGCGTCGCGGCCCGGTTACGGGCGCGTCGCGAAGGGCTCAGGTGGCGGCGCGCCTGACCGGGCCCGGGTCGTGCCGTGACCGATACTGGGCGACGGTGCGCCGAACATCGGCCGGTCCGGTGACGTCATACTGGACGTCGCCGTGGCCGGGACGGGTTCGGCGCGCACGACGGGGAATGCAACGGAAGGATGCCATGCCGCAGGAGCAACCCGACCTGCGCCATCTCACCGAGAAGACTCGCTTCAGGCGCGCTGTCACCCTGGTGCTGATGACGCTGGTGCTGCCTGGCTCGGCGCAGATCGCGGCCGGCAGCAAGAAGGCCGGCCGGGCCGCATGGCGCACCCTGTTCGGACTGGTCGCGCTGCTGGTCGTGGTCGCGGTCGCGGCCCTGGTCTGGCGGGCGAGCACACTGAACCTGCTGGCGCAGCCGCGCACCCTGCTGCTCGTACAGATTCTGCTGGTGCTGCTCGCGCTCGGCTGGGCGGCGCTGTTCGTCGACGCGTACCGGCTGGCCCAGCCAATGACCCTGGAGCGCAACCACCGGCTGCTGACGAGCCTCCTCGACGGCACGCTGGTGTTGGTGGTGGTGGGCGCGCTGCTGTGGGGCAGTTTCATCGTGTCGACGCAGCGTGACTTCGTCTCGAGCGTGTTCGGCAACACCAAGAAGTCCGAGGCCGACAAGGGCCGCTACAACGTGCTGCTGATGGGCGGCGACTCGGGTAAGGGCCGCATCGGAATCCGGCCGGACAGCATGACCGTCGCGAGCATCGATGCGAACACCGGCCGGACGGTGCTGATCGGGCTGCCGCGGAACCTGGCCAAGGTGCCGTTCCCGGACGGCACCGTGATGCAAAAGCAATTCCCGGACGGGTTCCAGTGGAAGGACTGCGCGGAGAACTGCCTGCTCAATGGGCTGTACACCTACGCGCACGACCACGCAAACCTGTTTCCCGGTGTCAAGGACCCGGGGGCGATGGTCACCCAGCAGGCGATCGAACAGGTCACTGGGCTGAAGATCAACTATCACGTGATGATCGACCTCGCCGGGTTCCAGCGCCTGATCGACGCCGTCGGCGGGATCAACCTCGACGTGGGCAAGAAGGTGCCGATCGGCGGTATCGGCGGGCCGATCAAGGGGTACATCAAGCCTGGTAAGAATCAGCACATGGACGGGTATCACGCGACCTGGTTCGCACGCTCCCGCGCCGGCGCGACCGACTACGAGCGGATGACCCGGCAGAAGTGCGTGATGAGCGCCATGCTCGTCCAGCTCGCTCCGTCCAAGGTGCTGACCAAGTTCCAGGGCATCGCGAAGGCGGGCAAGAGCGTGGTCAACACCGACATCCCAGCCAGCCAGCTCGGCACGTTCGTCGACCTGGCGCTGAAGTCGAAGAAGCTCAAGGTGTCCAGCTTCTCTGCCGTACCGCCGCTGATCCACACCGGCGACCCGGATTTCGCGTTGATCCGGGACAAGGTCGCCGAGGCGATCCGCAAGTCCGAGGCACTCGACGAGGGCAGCGCGAACGACGGTACGCCGAGCCCGAGCACCAAACCAACGGCCAAACCAACGGGGAAACCAACCAAGAAGCCGACGGGTACGCCGACGGCTCCCTCCGGACCCGATGTCGAAGACGTCGGGGCGATCTGCAAGGTGGCATGAGTTGAGCGACCCCAGTTCCACGGCCGGCAACTGGCCGCCGGTCTCGGTGGTGATGCCGATCCTGGACGAGGAGAAGCACCTCGCCGAGGCGGTCGGCCGCATCCTCGAGCAGGAGTACGCGGGCGAGATGGAGGTGGTGATCGCGCTCGGCCCGTGCTCCGACGGCACCGAGCGGATCGCGGAGGACCTCGCCGCGGCGGACAAGCGGATCGTGATCGTGCCGAACCCGACCGGGAAGACACCGGCCGGTCTCAACCTCGCCATCCGGACGGCCCGGTACGACGTGATCGCCCGGGTGGACGGTCACGGGGTCCTGACGCCGGGGTACATCCGCCGCTCGGTGGAACTGCTGGACGAGACCGGCGCGGACAACGTGGGCGGCGTGATGGCCGCGGAGGGACAGCGGCCGTTCTCGCAGGCGGTGGCCTGCGCGTACCGGTCCCGGCTCGGGATGGGCGCCTCGACGTTCCACCAGGGCGGCAACGCCGGCCCGGCCGACACCGTCTACCTGGGCGTCTTCCGGCGGTCCGCGCTCGAGCGCGTCGGCGGCTTCGACGAGAGCCTGTACCGGGCCCAGGACTGGGAGCTGAACTACCGGCTGCGCAAGACCGGCGGGCTGATCTGGTTCAGCCCGGAGCTGTCGGTGACCTACCGGCCGCGGTCGTCGATCGGCCAGGTCGCCAAACAGTTCTTCCACACCGGCCAGTGGCGGCGCGAGGTGATCCGCCGGCACCCGGAGACGGCGAGCCGCCGGTATCTGGCGCCGCCGATCGCGGTGGTGGCGATCCTGCTCGGCACGATCCTCGGCATCATCGGGCTGGCCACCGGAGTGTCGTGGCTGCTGCTCGGGTTCGTGGTCCCGGCCGGCTACGTGCTCGGGCTGCTGGTCGGCTCTGCGATGGAGGGCCGCTACCTGCCGTTACGGGCCTGGGTCTGGCTGCCGCTGGTGTGCGCCACGATGCACATGTCGTGGGGGACCGGCTTCCTGCTCGGCCTGCGCCGCTGATCGCTGCTGATCCGTGCTGCCCCCGCCGGTTATTTCCTCTTCCTGGTGGACTCGGTCAGGTAGGCGTCGACGACCTCCTGGGCGTCGCCGTCCATCCGCAGCGTGCCCTTGTCCAGCCACAGCGCCCGGTCGCAGGTGTCGGTGACGACATCGAGGCTGTGGCTGACCACGAACACCGTGCCGGCCTCCTCGCGCAGCTCCTTGATCCGCTGCTCGGACTTGGCGCGGAACTCGGCGTCACCGGTGGCCAGCGCCTCGTCGATCAGCAGGATCTCGTGCGACTTGGCCGAGCCGATCGCGAACCGCAGCCGCGCGGCCATGCCCGACGAGTACGTCCGCATCGGCAGGTCGATGAACTCACCGACATCGGCGAAGTCGACGATGCCGGCGTACCGCTGTTCGACCTCCTCCGGCGACATGCCCATCGCCAGGCAGCCCAGGACGACGTTGCGGTCGCCGGTCAGGTCGTTCATCAGCGCGGCGTTGACGCCGAGCAGCGACGGCTTTCCGGACGTATAGACCACACCGGACTCGGGCGGCAGCAGCCCGGCGACCGCCTTGAGCAGGGTCGACTTTCCGGACCCGTTGCGGCCGATCAGCCCGATCGCCTCACCCTTGTACGTGGTGAAGCTCACCCCGCGGACGGCGTGCACCTCGCGCATCGTCGGCCGCTCCTGGCGGCGTACCAGCCGGGAGAAAGCGCTGGCAGCGGTGCCCCGGCCGCCGGACCCGGCCATCACCTTGTAGACGATGTGGACGTCGTCGGCGATCACCGTGGGGATCCGCTCGACGCGGTCCTGTGCGGTCCGCGCCGGGGTCGCGGTCTGCGCGTCGGGCTTGGTGCGCTTGGTCTGCTCGTCGGTCACGGTCCCTGCCGGTCCGGTCGGGTTCTGATCAGCCACGACCGTACCTTTCCTCGGCGCGCCAGAAGTACACGAACCCGCCGACCAGCATGACGATCGACCAGCCGATCGCGATCGGCCACGCGTTCGGCAGGCTGTGCTTCTCGTGGCCCTCCAGCAGCGCCTGCCGGACGATGTCGATGTACGCCGCGGCCGGGTTGAGGCTGATCAGCTGGGCGATCCACTCCGGCTTGCCCTCCAGCGCCGCCGGGATCGAGAAGAACACGCCGGACACGTACAGCCATGTACGCAGCGCGAACGGCATGATCTGCGCGATGTCGCCGTAGAACGCGCCGAGCCGCGCGAACACCAGCGTGATCCCGACATTGAACATCGTCTGCAGCGCGAGCGCGGGGATCACCAGGAACCACCGCAGCGAGACCCCGTCGGTGACGCCGACGAGCACCAACAGGATGCCCATCGAGATGCCGAGCTGGCTGAGCTCGTTGAGCACATACGCGAACGGCAGCGTGACCCGCGGGAAGTGCAGGGTCCGGATCAGGGACATGTTCGCCGAGATCGAGCGGGTGCCCTCCATCACCGACCGCTGGGTGTAGGTGAACACGAAGATTCCGCTGATCAGAAACGCGATGTAGTTGTCGACGGTGCTCTTGGCGTTCATCAGCACGCCGAACACGAAGTAGTACACGGCCGCGTTCAGCAGCGGCGTGAGTACCTGCCACAGCGCGCCCAGCCGGGCACCGGCGTACGCCGCGTAGACGCGAGCACGGGCATAGCTGACGACGAACTGGCGCCGTCCCCACAACTCGCGGACATAGTCGCCGAGCGCCGGCCTGACCGAGCTTTTCGACAACCCGTACTTCTCGGCCAGCTCCCGTGGTGACGGGGTCGCGGCCAGCTCGGGGCTGGTTGACATGCGGGCCAATCTACTGGGGCACGGCCTGAAGCCCGACATCGGCGCTGTGATCCCGCCGTGTTGACGGTGTGCGACCCCTTGACAACACGAGCATGATGACTGAATCATTCACAAAGACATCGGATCTCTGAATGGATGATTCAGGATGATCGAGTCCCCGCCCGGCGTTACGGACGCCAACCTGACCGACCGGATCCAGACCGTCCTGCCGCGGCTGACCGGGGCGCAACGACTGGTCGCCGACGCCGTGCTCGCCGATCCGGCCGGCGTGGCCCGCCTGTCAGCGGTCGAACTCGCCGTCCGCGCCGGGGTCTCGCAGGCCTCGGTCACCCGGTTCGCCCAGTCGATCGGGCTGGCCAGCCAGGCCGAGTTGCGGCTCGCGCTGGCGACGCAGGCCGGGCGGTCCGCCGTACCCGGATGGACCACGGACATCGGACCACAGATCGGTGTCGACGACACGATCGGCCGGTTGGTCACCGTGGTCGCGAATGCCGACATCCGGACCATCACACAGACCGTCGACCAACTCGACCTCGACGCGCTGGATCGCGCCGCCCGGACGATCGCGGCCGCCCGCCGGGTCGATGTGTACGCCGTCGGCGGCTCGGCCACCATCGCCGAGGAACTCGAGATGCGGTTGTTCCGGATCGGGGTCCAGGTCCGGGCGTGGACCGAGGTGCACCAGGCGACCACCTCGGCGGCACTGCTGGCCGAGGGCGACGTCGCGATCGGGGTGTCGCACTCGGGCGCTACGGCCGAGGTGGTCGAGCCGTTCCGGACCGCCGCCGGGCGCGGCGCCACGACGATCGGGATCACCAGCGATCCCCGGTCGGCGATCGCGGCCAGCGCCGGCGAGGTGCTCCGGACCACGGTGCTGGAGACGTCGTTCCGCAGCGGCGGGCTGGCCGCGCGGCACTCCCAGCTCGTGGTCGCCGACTGCCTCTACATCCGGGTCGCCCAGCTCACCTCCGACCGCGCCGCCGATGCGATCGCCCGTACCGACCACATCGCGTTCGCCCACTCCGTCTCACCCCGCAGCACGCGCAGCACTCCCAATGCCCCTGGTACGAACCCGCCCCGCCGCCCCTGAGGAGTCAGTTCATGAAACCCCTGCCAAGGTCCGTAGGGACCTTGACCGCCCTTGCCCTCGTCGTCGCCGGCCTGGCCGCGGCAGCCCCGTCCGCAACCGCCAGCGAGGACCCGACTGCCGTCACTGCGGCGGCAGTGAACCCATCGGCCGTCACCGTGCCGGCGCTCACCGGCTGGACGCCCGCGGACGGATCGGCGTACACCTTCACCGACCACACGCGGGTGCTGGTCGACCCGCAGCAGCCGGAGGTGGGCGACGACGCCGACACGTTCGCGGCCGACGCGGCCGGCATCGCCGGCGGCCACGCGCTGCCCGTCGCGCGCGACACCGATGCGCATCCCGGCGACATCCAGCTCACGCTCGACCCCGGCCGTACCGACCTCGGTGCCGAGGGGTACACGCTGACCGTCGGCGACAGCCTGCAGATCACCGCCCGCACCGACGCGGGCGCGTTCTACGGCACCCGGACGGTGCTGCAGTTGCTGCGGGCCGGCTCAACGCTGCCCGCCGGCTCGGTGACCGACGTGCCGCAGTACGCCGAACGCGGTGCCGGCGTCTGCGCCTGCATCATCCACGTGTCGACCGACTGGCTCGAACGGCTGATCAAGGACGCGGCGTACCTCAAGCTCAACCAGCTCTGGATGGAGATCAAGGTCAAGAGCACCGCGCATCCGGAGTCGAACGAGTGGGGTTACTACACCCGCTCCGAGATCGCGGCCCTGCAACGGGTGGCCGACGAGTACCACGTGACGCTGGTGCCCGAGGTCAACTCGCCCGGCCACATCGAGCCTTGGATCCGCAACCGGCCGGACCTGCAGTTGACCGACAACACCGGGCAGAAACAGGTCACCAGGCTCGACATCACCAAGCCCGAGGCCTTCGACTTCCTGACCGCGATCATCGACGAGTACTTCTCCGTGTTCGACACGCCGTACTGGCACATGGGTGCGGACGAGTACATGCTCGGCTCGGACTACGCCAAGTACCCGCAGATGCTCGCGTACGCGCAGCAGAAGTTCGGCCCGAACGCCGTCCCCGAGGACGCCTTCGTCGACTTCGTCAACCGCGTGAACGCCTACGTCAAGAGCAAGGGCAAGACGCTGCGGATGTGGAACGACGGCATCACGTCGCGGGCCACGGTCCCGCTGGACAAGGACGTTGTGATCGAACACTGGCTCGGCAGCGGCGTCCGCCCTGCGCAGTTGCTGGCCGAGGGTCGCAAGGTCGAGAACGCTGCGTTCTCGCTGTACAACGTCCGCGGCGGATTCAAGATGAACACCCAGAGCCTGTACGACTCCAGTTGGACACCGCAGCGCTTCGAGGGCCAGACCGTTGCCAACAGCAACGGCATAACCGGCGCGAAGATCACGATGTGGCCGGACAACGGCTCTGGCAACACCGAGAACGAGATCGAGTCCGAGGTACGGATGCCGTTGCGGTTCATCGCGCAGACGACCTGGGGCCCGCCGAAGCCCGACCCGACGTACGCGGCCTTCACCGCGCGAGCGGATGCCGCGGGACGCGCGCCGGGCTTCGACAACGTCGACCGGACGCCGATCCCGAACGGCACCTACAGCCTTGCCATCGACAACCAGTTCCTCGGTGTCGACGGCACTGCAGACGGCTCGCCGCTGAAGGCATCCGGCACCGAGTCGGCGTGGGACATCACCGCGACCGCCGACGGCTACTACACGCTGCGGGACCTGAGCAGCGGCCGGTGCGCCGAGACCAGGCTGGGCGTACGGTTCCTCAACACGCCGCTCGAGCCCGGCACGGCGATCACCGCGCAGACCTGCGACTCGCGCATCCGGCTGGAGCGCTGGCAGCTCAGCGCGGACCACGGCACCATCACCCTGACGAACGCGATCACCGGGATGGTGCTGGTGCTCGACGGTTCCGGCGCCGCCGTGCAGCAAGTGCCTGACACGTACAAGGCGCAGGAGCTCCGGCTGGTCCGCGCGGTGAGCACCACCGCCGCAGTCGACAAGACGACCGTCGTACCGGGTGACAGTGCGACGCTGAGCGTCACCGTCACAAACTCGTCCGGCCGTGAGCTGACCTCGATCGCCGTCCGGCCGGTGCTGCCCGCCGGCTGGACGGCTTCGCCCGGCGACGCCACCAGCCCGTCGCTCGCCGACGGTGGCAGCTGGACCGCCACGTTCGCCGTCAGCCCGCCGGACGCGGCGCCGGCCGGTACGGCACAGCTCGGCGCGACCGCCTCGTACCAGTCCGGCGGCGACCACACGATGTCGGCGAGCACCGGCGTACGGGTGAGCTGTGCCGCGACGCCGACCCGGCCGGTCGCGGTGACCTACGTCGACAGCCAGGAGACCGCCGGCGAGGACGGCCGCGCGGTGAACGCCATCGACGGCAACCCGGCGACGTTCTGGCACACCGAGTGGTCGCTGCACGAGCCGCGGCCGCCGCACGAGATCCAGCTCGACCTCGGTGCGCAGCGGTCGGTGTGCGCGATCACGTACGTGCCGCGGGCGGCCGGCAACGGCTGGTTCGGCGACTACGAGTTCTACCTCAGCACCGACGGCCAGAACTGGGGCCAGCCGGTCGCCAAGGGCCGATTCCCCGCCACCGCGGAGACCAAGTGGGTGCCGATCGCGGCCACCAACGCGCGGTACCTGCGAGCAGTCGAGCTCAACGAGGTGAACGGCAACCCGTGGGCGACGGCGGCGGAGATCTCCGTCGACGCGCGCTGACCCGCTCCGGCACAGATCCGGCACAGATCCGGTACAGAGGAGAATTCGATGCATGCACGACGACGCCTCGTCACGGCCGCAACGGCCCTGGCGCTCGGCGCGGCGATGCTGAACGGGCCCGCCCACGCCGCGGACCCCGATGTGCTCGACGTGTCGTTCGGTGGTTCGTTCTCCAGCGGCAACAACTACACCGCCGCCACCGGCGAGGTGATGGGCGGAACGCTGACCCGGCGCACCGGCTCGGAGTCGCTCGACCCCGCGCGCGGACTCGTGCTCAGCGGCGCGGCCGATGGCACCACCTTCCAGCCGGCCGATCCGCTCAGCGGTGGTACGACGCAGCGCTCCTTCCTGGTCGAGATCGCCTTCACCCCGGCGGCGACGCAGACCAACCTGGGGACGATCTTCGGTGTTGGCGGTGCACTGTACGGCCGGTACAGCGGATCGAACCTGCAGTACGGCTTCGACTCCGAGGTCGACGGCAACTGGCAGAGCGTGACCAGGACGGTCCCCGCGCCCACGCCCGACCAGCAGCACGTGCTCGCGCTGGCGTACGAGGTCAGCGGCGCCGCCGCCACACTGCACGCGTTCCTCGACGGCCAGCAACTGCCGGCCGCGGCGAGCACGCAGGGTACGGCGACCTGGCACCCGACGGCCGGTGCGCAGATAGGGATCGGGAACGACGTCCACCCGTCCGCCCTGCAGCGCGGGCTGAACGGGTCGATCCGGCAGGTCCGGCTCACGCCCTTCAGCGGACCCTTCGACCCGGCGGACCTGAAACTGGCCCGGCCGGTCGTCGCGAACACCCGCGTGAGCGTGGACTTCGAGGGCACGGTCGGCGCGTCCGGCGCCTACCAGCCCGCGCTCGGCGAGAAGGCGGATCCCGCGCCGATCATCGAGGGCGGCGTCGTAACCGAGCCCGGCCGGATGCATGTGGAAGGCGGGTCGATCAGCTGGGACGCGAGTTCGCTCGGTGCCGGCAGCGGCGCACTCGCCGAGACGGTGGTGTCGACCGACGTGATCCGCAGCGGCGCGGAGTTGATCGACCTTCGCGGTGTAGCGCGGCTCTCGGTCGCGGACGAGCACTCCCTCAGCCTCAGCGCCGGTGGCGCGACGAGCACCATCCCGCTGCCGAAGCCGGCCATGAAGTCCGGTGTGCAGTATCACTACCTCGGTCTGTCGTCCGAACCGGTCGACGGCGGACTCAAGATCACCGTGCTGACGAGTGCTGGTACCACCGAACGCACGATTCCGTTGCCCTCGACAACCACGGACGAGATCCGCTGGCTCGCGGGTGCCAGCGGTACGGTGTACGGGATCGGGGTCGGCATCTTCCTCAACAGGCCGGCGGCCGATGCCCAGGCGCTGCAGGCCCTGCCGTGTGCGGTCGTGCACCTCAAGGCCGCACAGTCGATGACGATAACGCCGGGGGAGTGCCTGACCTCGCTGGTCGCGAAGGCCTCGGCGATCCGGCCGGAGCCGCGGCAGATCGCCTGGCAGCGGATGGAGCAGACCGCGTTCATCCATTTCGGCGTCAACACCTTCACCGGGCTCGAATGGGGTCACGGCGACGAGGACCCGAACCTGTTCCAGCCCAGCCAGCTCGACACCGACCAGTGGGCGCGGACCCTGCGGGACAGCGGGTTCAAGCTCGCCATCCTCACCGTGAAGCACCACGACGGGTTCCTGCTCTACCCGTCCCGGTACAGCTCGCACAGCGTCGCGTCCAGCAGTTGGCGCGACGGCAAGGGCGACGTGGTGCGGTCGTTCGTCGACTCGATGCGCAAGTACGGCCTGAAGGTCGGGCTGTACATGTCACCGGCCGACGAGAACCAGTATCTGGACGGCGTGTACGCGAACGGCAGCCCGCATACGCCGCGGACCATCCCGACGCTGGTGCCGGGCGACGACCGCGCCGGCCAGGAACTGCGGAAGTTCACGCTGACCGCGTCGGACTATGGCGCGTACATGCTCAACCAGTTGTACGAACTGCTCACCCAGTACGGGCCGGTCGACGAGGTCTGGTTCGACGGAGCGCAGGGCCGGATCCCGCCGGACAAGGTCGAGACGTACGACTTCCCGAGCTGGTACCAGCTGATCCGCGTGCTCGCCCCGCAGGCGACGATCGCGGTCAGCGGGCCGGACGTGCGCTGGGTCGGCAACGAGTCCGGCTCGGCCCGCACCGACGAGTTCAACGTGGTCCCGACGATCACCAAGTCGAACGGATCACCCGACTACGCCCTCGGGCACGCCGCCGCGGACCAGGGCAGCCGCAACGCGCTGCTGGCCGGGCGGGACGCGGGTGCCACCGCGCTGACCTGGTGGCCGGCCGAGTCCGACGTGTCGATCCGCTCGGGCTGGTTCCACCATCCCGAGCAGGCGCCGCGGTCGGTCGACGAGCTGACCGACATCTACTACCGGTCGGTCGGGCGGAACTCGGTCCTGCTGCTCAACGTACCGCCGGACCAGACCGGCCGGTTCGACCAGCGGGACGTGACCAGACTGGCCGAGTGGCGGGCCAGGCTTGCCTCCGACATGCCGCGTGACCTGGCACTGCAGGCACCGGCAAGCGGTGACGGCCAGGAGCCCGAGGCGGCCGTCGACGGTGACCAGGACACCGCGTGGCGTGCCCCGGACGCGAACAGCGGCACGCTGACGGTCCGGCTTCCCGCGGCTATGTCGTTGCGCCGGATCTCGCTCGGCGAGGACATCCGGTACGGCCAGCAGGCCGAGCGGGGCGTCGTCGAGATCCGAAACGGCGACACCTGGCAGCAGGTCACGACGTTCGGAGCCGTCGGCCACAAGCGGATCCTGACCCTGGCGGCGCCGGTGACGACCGACCAGGTGCGGATCCGGATCACGCAGTCTCGCGCCCCCGTCCGCCTGTCCACCCTGTCCCTCTACTGACCCACTCCGTTCATCGGTCGCGTTTGGTCAACCGCCATGACCAGACGCGACCGATGATCACCAGACGGGCTGTGGCCGATGACGCACAACTGACCTCGATGCCACGCTGCAACCCGCTATCGAGGCCACGTACGCGTTATCGGCCGTCAGGTCTCGCTCGCCTTGCCGAGCGGAGTGACCACATGCGTCCGGTGAACACGGGCGTGACCATGTGCGTCTGTCTGAGAAGGTGGAGACATGACATGGCTGGTGACCGGCGGAGCGGGCTACATCGGTGCCCATGTTGTGCGGGCGATGGTGGAGGACGGCTTCGAGGTCGTCGTGATCGACGATCTGTCGCACGGGCACCGCGAGTTCGTCCGCGAGGGCACCCCGTTCGTGCAGGCGAACCTGCTCGACGCTGACGTCGTTCGCGACACCCTCAAGACGTACGACGTCAAGGGTGTCGTCCACCTCGCCGGGTTCAAGTACGCCGGTGAGTCGGTCGGCCGGCCGCTGCACACGTACACCCAGAACGTGACGGCGATGATCGGCCTGCTCGAGGCGATGATCGACACCGGCGTGCGCGACATGGTGTTCTCCGGCAGCGCCGGGGTGTACGGCACCCCGCACGTCGACCTGGTCACCGAGGAGACGGCGATCGCCCCGGAGTCGCCGTACGGCGAGACCAAGGTCATCGGCGAGTGGCTGCTCGCCGACGTGGCCAGGTCGGACGGGATCAGGTACACGTCGCTGCGGTACTTCAACGTGGTCGGCTCGTCGTACGACGACGTCTACGACTCCAGCCCGCACAACCTGTTCCCCAAGGTGATGAAGGCGCTCACCGACGGGCGTACGCCGGTGATCAACGGCGACGACTACCCGACGCCGGACGGTACGCCGGTCAAGGACCACGTCCACGTCGGCGACCTGGCGCTGGCCCATGTGGCGGCGGCCCGGGCGCTGGTGCAGGGCCGGGAGTTGGAGCCGGTCTACAACCTCGGCAGCGGCACCGGTGCCTCGGTCCGCGAGATCGTCGAGGCGATCCGCCGGGTCTCAGGCATCGACTTCACCCCTGTGGTCGGCCCGCGCCGCCCCGGCGACCCGGCCCGGATCGTCGCCTCCGACGCGCTCGCCGCGCGCGACCTCGGCTGGAAGAACCGCCACACCATCGACGACATGGTCGCCAGCGCCTGGAAGTCCTGGACCAGGACCCATCAGACGGCTCCCGCCGCGCTGCGCGGCACTCGGCGGGCACAGCGCGGCGGCGGAGACCAAGGCACGTAGAACACCACTACGAGCCTTGGTCTCCGCCTTGCGCTGCACTCCGCCGAGCACCTGCTCGCGGCTGCCAGGAGCCGCCTGATGGGTCGTAGTCGTTTTGGGGACCCATCCAGCCGGTAGCCGGGCCGGTCAGCACGCCGCCCTCGACCGGCAGCGTGATGCCGGTGATCCAGGCGGCATCGCCGGAGCCTAGGAACGCCACCGCCGCCGCGATGTCCTCGGGTTCGCCGACCCGGCCGAGCGGATACATACCGGCGAGCCGTTCGAGCCTGCCGGGCTGGTCGTCCCAGTTCGGCGTCCGGATGGTGCCCGGTGCGACGAGGTTGAAGCGGACGCCCTGTGACCCGTACTCGCAGGCAAGGTTCTGCGTGAGGCTCCGCAGCCCGGCCTTGGCGGTCGAGTACTCGATGTTGCCGAAGGCAACCAGTCCGTTGACCGACCCGATCGTGACCACGTTGCCGTGCGACTCCAGCAGGTGCGGCAACGCGGCCTGGATGCAGCGGTTCGCGCCGATCAGGGTGAGGTCGAGCTGGCTGTGCCACTCGTCGTCGGTGACGTCGGTGTACGCCGAGTTCACGATACAGCCGCCGGCGTTGTTCACCAGCACGTCCAGCCGCCCCAACCGCTCGACGGTCGAGGCGACGGCCGCCGTGACGGCATCGCGCGAGGTGACGTCGCAGGCCAGCCCGATCGCCTCGTGCCCGGCCTTGGTCAACTCGTCCGCGACCCGCTGTGCCGCGTCCGCGCGGAGATCGGTGACGGCGACCCGGCCACCCTCGGACGCGATCCGCTCCGCCACCGCCCGGCCGATGCCCTGCGCCGCCGCGGTGACCAGCGCCACCTTGCCTTCGAATCTGCCTTCGAATCGCTGCATCACTGCTCCTTCAGGACGGTGTCGACCTTCTCGTCCGCGATCCGGCGGTCCAGCCTGGACGGATCGAGGTTGCGGCACAGCACGACCGACCCGCCGCCCTCGAGCAGCCCGGCCAGCGTGCCGACGTCGTCGCTGGTCGTCAGGACTCGGCCGCCGATCGGCTCGGCCGCCGCGATCAGGTCGGCGTGCGTCTTGTCGTCGTACGCCAGCGAATCCGACCGGGGTGGATCGATCGGGACGAACAGGTCGCCGTGGTTGTACACCTCGGCGCCGTAGTCGAGCACGCCGTCCGGCAGCGGCTCGCGGAACCGTCCGCCCAGCGGCAGCAACGCGGAGGCCATCGTCGCGCGTGTGCCGCGGACGTCGAGCGTGTCCGGCCCTGTGATTGCGACATCACCGTCGCCCGACGTGACGGCGGCGTGACACGACCACGTCGCCAGGGACCAGACGATGCCCAGCCAGTGCGGCGGCAACGCCACCCGGACCGTCTCGCCGGCCGTCAGGTCCAGCTCGTCGGTGAGCAGGTTCGCCGTCTTCGACACCCAGTTCGCCGTCGTCGCGTAGCTGAGCTCGATCCGCTCACCGGACGCGTCGTCGTAGAACGTGACGAACGGCCGGCCGGCATCGCGGCGTACCGCTGCCTGGAACAATTCGGTCAGGGTCGCCGCCATGGACGAAAACCTACAGTCTCAGTAGGTACGCTCTAGCGCCATGCGGAATGTGGTGATCATCGCCGGTGGATCCGGGACCCGATTGTGGCCGCTGTCGCGGTCGGACCGGCCCAAGCAGATGCTCCCGGTGGCCGGCGAGCGGTCGTTGCTGCGGGTCGCGTACGACCGGCTCGAGGGGCTCGTCGACCCGGGCCGGATCTACGTCTGCACCGGCGCCGCGTACGCCGATCTGGTCTTCGAGCAGATCCCCGAGTTGGACCCCTCCTGCCTGATCGGCGAACCGACCGGGCGCGACACCGCGAACGCGGTAGGCCTGGCCTCGGCGGTCGTCGGCCGCGACGATCCCGACGCCGAACTGGCGATCGTCACCGCCGACCATCTGATCAAACCCGAGGCGGAGTTCCGGGCCGCGATCGAGAAGGCGTTCGACATCGTCGAGCAGCGGCCGCTGTCGCTGTGCACGTTCGGGATCGAGCCGACCCACCCGCACACCGGACTCGGGTACGTCGAACGCGGCGAGCCGGTCCCGGGCACCGGCGGCTTCCTGGTCGAGCGGTTTCGCGAGAAGCCGGACCGCGAGACCGCCGAGCAGTACCTGGCCACCGGCCGGTTCTGGTGGAACTCCGGGATGTTCGTGTGGCGGGCCTCGACCCTGCTCGCCGTGCTGGACACGCTGCTGCCGGAGTCCGCGACCCGGCTGCGTGAGGTGGCCAGGGTCTGGGACACGGCGGAGCGCGAGTCCGTGCTGGCCGAGGTGTACCCGCAACTGCCGAAGATCAGCGTCGACTTCGCCGTGATGGAGCCGGTCTCGCAGGGCAAGGCCGAGGCGGACGTCGTCGTCGTACCGATGCCGGTCGAGTGGCTCGACGTCGGTTCCTGGGCCGCGCTGGCCTCGACCCTTGAGGTCGATGCCGACGGCAACACCGCGACCGCGGGCTGCCTGACCTGCCTGGTCGACTCACGCGAGAACGTGGTCGTCACCGACGACCCGGGTCACCTGATCGCGGCGGTCGGGCTGAGCCGGCACATCATCGTGCACACCAGGGACGTCACCATGGTCTGCCCGCTGGCCGACGGCGAACGGGTCAAGGAACTGGTGGCCGCGGTGCAGTCACAGCACGGCCACCACTACACCTGAGCGCCTACATCCCGTTGGGCTCGGGGGCGTCGGTGGAGGGGTACTTCTTGATGAAGTCGTTGAGGGCCTGACCGCTGACCGAGCCGCAGTACTGCAGGTGTCCCTGCTGCTTGGCCTGGTCACCGCCACCGCCGCCCCAGTGCGCGAAGGCGATGTTCTTGCCGTCCGGCCAGGCCTTGCCGTCCGCCGCGTGGAACGGTGCGGCGATGAACTTGCCGTTGGCCTCCGACGGCAGCTTGCCCTTGGCGATCTTCTGGATCTCGTCGAACTGCTTGCCGTCGCCGGCGATCGTGTCGTTGTACCAGAGGATCGTGTAGCCGTGCTCCAGGTTGTGCACGAGTTCCTCCACCGGCGGGCGGTCGGACTTGTCATAGAAGGTCTTCCCGAATTCCGACGGCGTCGGGTAGTGCTTTCCGGACGTGGGCGGTGAGGTCGAGTACTGGACCTTGGTGCCCTCCGGGACGTGGTCCTGGGTGCCGCTGGCGGAGTTGTCGGACACCGGCGAGCAGGACGCCGCGGACGCCGAGGCGCCGATATCGGCGATCGACTGGTTCTTCTGGATCGACTGCTGGATGAGCTTGACCGCCGGGAACGCGATGATGGCCAGGCCGACGACGATCGCAGCGGTCACGATCAGCGTGGTCCGGCGCTTGTCGGCCCGCGCCTGGTCGCGCTGCATCTTCTCGATCAGCTCGCGGCGTGCGAGCTTCTGTGACTTGCCCACGTTCTCGTCTTCCGTCTCGACGGCGATTCACCCGGTAAGGGTCGCAGGAGAGTGTACGCAGGATGTCTGAGAAGACCCCGAGAATGTCCGTCAACGGGACCCGAACGAGACCTTCGAGCCGGACACCTCGACGCCGTACCCCTCCGCATGGAGCAGCACCGCCAGCCGCTCCACGACCCGGCCGACGGCCACCGGATCCGCGCCGGACACACTCAGCGCCGAGTCACCTGCCGTGATCTCGGTGCCGTCCAGCCGCGCGGCTGCGATCAGCGCGGCCGGATCGAGTTCGCGGGGGCCGGACGGCGTACGACGGGACAGCACCGCGGCCCAGGCCGCCTCGCGCGTCCCCAGGCTGAACAGGTCGGACTCGGCGTCGCGGACCAGGGCGGCCGCACCCGCCCCGTGCTCGCCGGGCGGCAGGACCAGGTCGTCGGCGCCGCGGATGACCGCAACCGGGATGCCGTCGGCCTTGCCCTTGACCAGTTCGCTTGCCGCGGCGAGTTCGTCGGCGACCGCGGGCAGCGTGACGGCGAGGGTGTTGCCGTGGCTGTCCGCGGAACCGCGCAGGTCCTCGATCACCTCGATACCGGCCGCGCCGATCGCCGCGTCGGACTGGCCGTTGCGCCATGGCCGGCCGAGCGTGTCGGTGACGACCACGCCGACGTTGACGCCGTACCGGTCCCGCAGGCCGGCCCGCAGCGCCCGCGCGGACGCGTCCGGGTCCACCGGCAGCAGCAGTACCGTGCCCGGTGCGGTGTTCGACGTGTCGGTGCCGGCGGCCGCGAGCACCAGCCCGTGCCGGGTCTGCACGATCCGGGTGTCGCCGCGTTGCGCGACCACCCGGACCAGTTCGGCGTCGATCGCCTCCTCCCGGGTGAGCCCGGAGACCGTGCGACCCTCGGCCTTGCTGACGATCTTCGACGTCACCGAGACGACGTCGCCGTCGGTCAGCTCGGCCAGCTCGCCGATCAGCTCGACGAGATCGGTGCCCTCGGCAACTTCCGGTACGCCGATCAGCGGGACGACCTCGAGGCCCTTGCGCATCACGCGCCTGCCAGCTCGAGCGCCGCACGCGCCATCGCGGCCGTTTCTTCTACGTCAGTCATCCACAGCGGTACGGCACGCGCCGACACCGCGGCAGACTCGATCCGCGGAACCTGTGCGGCGTCGGACGTGTCGACCAGCCAGCCGTCGATCACACCACCCTGCGCGCGGGCGCCGTAATGCTCGGCCACGGCGGCTGCCGACGACTCCACACCGATCGCGGCGAGCACCTTGTCGGCCATACCGCGAACCGGTCCCGGGCCGATGATGGGCGATACCCCCACTACGGGTGCCGCGGTCTCGCGTACGGCGTCGCGAATCCCTGGTACGCCGAGGATCGTGCCGATCGAGACCACCGGGTTCGACGGCGGGAACAACAGCACATCGCAGTCAGCGATCGCGTCGATCACGCCTGGCGCCGGCTTGGACTGCTCCTGCCCGACGACGACGATCTGGTGCGCCGGGACCTCGGCATGCAGGCGCACCCAGTACTCCTGGAAGTGGATCGCCCGGCGGCCCTGCTCGTCCTCGATCACCACGTGTGTCTCGACCCGGTCGTCGCTCATCGGCAACAGCCGCACCGGGAGGTTCCAGCGGTTGCACAGCGCCTCTGTCACCGCGCTCAGGCCGAAGCCGGCGTCGAGCATCTGGGTCCGCACCAGGTGCGTCGCGATGTCGCGGTCGCCCAGTCCGAACCAGGTCGGCCGAACGCCGTACGCGGCCAGTTCCTCCTTGACCAGCCAGCCCTCGTCCTCGCGACCCCAGCCGCGCTCGGCCGAGATACCGCCGCCGAGGGTATACATCACCGTGTCCAGGTCGGGGCACACCCGCAGCCCGAACAAGGTGATGTCGTCCGCGGTGTTGCCGATCACGGTGATCTCGGCGTCCGGCCGGGCTCGCACCAGGCCGCGCAAGAAGGTCGCTGCGCCAATCCCGCCGGCCAGAACCGTCAGTCGCATGATGACGAGTCTGCCCCAACCCTCCAACGCTGCCTGCGCAGGCATCCGATCGGCGGACCGTGGCCTGGATATGCTGCCGAGGTCACAACCGATTCGAATTTGGAGGCCCTGGTGGTCACCGACGCAACCAAGAAGCTCAGAGAGCCGGTCGCGTACCTGTTGCTCGCCTTCGTCGGCGTGTACGCGCTGGCTTCCATACTGGGACTGTTCGTCGGAGACGAGTTCACGTCGGCCGCACGAGTGGTTCAGGGCAACCTCGCCGCACCGGGCATCTCCGGCATCGCACTGCTGCTGGCACTGGCCGGCGCGGTGTTCCTCGTCACCGAGTTCGGTGAGCCGACGCCCAACGCCCGGACCGTGACGCTGGCCGCGCTCATCCTGGTCGGCGTGCTCTCGCTGATCCTGCTGATCGCGGCGATCGCCGGGTTCGCCAACGACGGTGACGCACTGCCGAAGGTCGTCGGGTTCCTCTACGACCTCGGCGGACTCGCACTCTATGCACTGGTCGGTTTCCTTATCCTGCGTACGTTCCAGGCCATGCCCGCGCCGGCAAAGGCGATCGGCGCACAGGGCGCACAAGCTCAGTACGGCGGCCAGCAGTACGGCGGCCAGCAGGTCGGGTACGACGCGGGCCAGTACGGCGGCGGTCAGTACGGAGGCCAGCCGTACGCGGGTCAGCAGGGCCAGTACGACGCGCAGGGCCAGTACACCGGGCAGTACGGTGACGCCGGCCAGGGTCAGTACGCGGGCCAGTACGGCGGATACGCAGCACAGCAAGGCCCCGAGCACACCGGGGCGGAGCAGAGCGCGTGGTCGTACGGCACAGAAGGCGCCGCAGAGGCTGCGTCCCACGAGGCGGGCCAGCAGTGGGGCAGCAGCCAGCAGTGGGGCCAGCAGGCCGACGCCGGCGATCAGTGGTCGCAGGGCGGCGACACCCAGCAGTGGCCGCCGGCCTCAGAGTCGTCCTCGCAGTGGGGTCAGGATGCGCAATGGCCGTCGGACGCGGGCGAGCAGCAGTGGGGCCAGCACCAGGGCTGGGGCCAGCAGTCGCAGCAGTCGCAAAGCTGGGAGCAGCCGGCCGAGTCCGGTGCTGAGGCTCCGGACTGGCGCAGCCCCGAGAGCGCCTCGGCCGACGCCGGCCACGCCGCCGCGGACACCCACGACGCGAATCCGGCATTGTCGTCTGCCGAGGCTCGCGACGAGGAGGAGGACGACAGCTCCAGCGGCTCGGCGAAGAAGGACGACCAGCAGGGCTGGTGGTCGCAGCCGCCGCAGTAACCCGGTCCAGAAGGCCGGAGGGCCTGCCTGACGGCCTCAGCCGGGCCCTCCGTTATGCCCGCCGAGCACGGTTGACGCGTCGCTGGGAACTCCATTAGCAGACGACCGCTTGACTTTGGTGGATTGCAGGCATGTAATTTCTTTCGTGTCGTTCGTTAGGACACTCGGAATCGGGGACCGATGCGCGGTACATGGCCGGAAGGGAGCCGGCCGGTGGGGAGCCGCGCAGACGGACGAGGTCAGGCGGGTGGAGCGCAAACCACCCGTACAGGGAACGAACAGGGTCGAGGAGGTCGTACCGTGACAGAGCTGATGGCGATTGTCGACGGCGACGCGATCGAGGACGAGCTCAGCTGGCAGGAGCGGGCACTGTGCGCCCAGACCGATCCGGAGGCGTTCTTTCCGGAGAAGGGCGGTTCGACCCGGGAGGCCAAGAAGGTCTGCCTGGGCTGCGAGGTCCGCGGGGAGTGCCTGGAGTACGCCTTGCAGCACGACGAGCGCTTCGGCATCTGGGGCGGCTTGTCGGAGCGTGAGCGCCGCAAACTGAAGAAGCGCGCGGTCTGACTCCGCGCCGATTACCTGTGGGTACGCAGCGTGGGCAAACGCTGTGGCCCACGGCGGACATCTGACGCTGCGACGACGTCCGTCTCGTCGCCAGGTTAGGGTAGTCCGCGCCCCGGCCGTCATCGGACGGTGGCAGACGCCTCCTCCGAATCCCCGACAGTTCCGAGGTGCAGCTACTCCGCATGGATCAACAAGCCCCAGCCGGCTGGGAGTTCTTCGACTCGGCCGACTTCCCGGCGGACACCCAGCAGGACCCGCTGGCGCGTGCGCCGCTGCGGCACGTCGTGACCGCGGTGGTCGTCGGGCACAACGGCGCCGAGTGGCTGCCGCGGCTGACCGAGGCGCTGTGGGCGCTCGGCCGCCGCCCGGATCGCCTGATCGCGGTGGACACCGGCTCCGCCGACGACACCGCCCGCCTGCTCGCGGACCTGCCGTCGGTCGAGCGGATCGTCACCACCTCGGGCCGTACCGGGTACGGCGCCGCCATCGCCCGCGGCATCGAGGCCGTCGGGTACGCCCCGGTCCCGCTCAGCCCGTACGGCGACGACGGCATTCCGGTGGTCGAGTGGCTGTGGCTGCTCCACGACGACTGTGCGCCGGCACCGACGGCGCTCGAGCACCTGCTGTTCCAGGCGAGCATCTCGCCCGACGTCGGCGTCTGGGGCCCGAAGCTGCGGACCTGGCCACGCGACCGCGCCCTGCTCGAGGTCGGCGTCACCACCTCGCTCGGCGGCCGCCGCGACACCGGGATCGAGCCGGGAGAGTTCGACCAGGGCCAGCACGACAAGGTCCGCGACGTGCTCGCGGTCAGCTCGGCCGGGATGCTCGTCCGCCGCGACGTGTGGGAGCACCTCAACGGCTTCGACCCGCGGCTGCCGCTCTTCCGCGACGACATCGACTTCGGCTGGCGGTGCCATCGGGCCGGCGTCCGGGTCATGGTGGCGCCCGACTCCGTGGTCTACCACGCCCAGGCCGCGGCCAGCGGCGAGCGGCAGATGGCCGGCACCCGGCGGCACGTGTACCAGATCGACCGCGCGAACGCCTACTACACGATCCTGGCCAATGCGCCCGGCCGGCTCCTGCCGGTGCTGATGCTGCGGATGCTTGCCGGTACGGCGGTGCGGTCGCTGTGGTTCCTGCTCGGCAAGACCCCGTCCGGCGCGGTCGACGAGTGGACCGCACTCCTCGGCATCCTGCTCGCCGGTGGCTGGACCAGGGCCCGGCGGGACCGGCGTAACCTACGGGCCCGGCCGTACGAGCATTTCAAGCGGCTGTTCTCCAAGTCCGTACACACGATCAGGCACAACCTGGAGGAGACCGGCGGCGCGATCTCCGAGCGGTTGCGCGACGCCTGGGCCGACGAGGACGAGGAGCCGGCGCCGCAGCCGACCGGGGCGCGCCGGGCCCGGACGGTCAGCACCGTCGCCGAGGACCAGCCGCAGTGGCGGCGCCAACTGGTCCGGCGCCCGTTCCTGGTGACGTCGGCCGCGTTGATCGTGTTCGCGGCGATCGCCGCCCGCGAGGTGATCGGGTCCGGTGTGCTGCGCTCCTCGATGCTGCTGCCGCCGCACGACACCCTCGGCGACCTGTGGCGGGCCGCGGCGACGGCACCGGCAGGCGTGACCCCACCGGCCTGGCTGGGCCAGTTCGCCGGGCTCTCGACGGTCCTGTTCGGCAGCCCGTCGCTCGCGACCGACGTCGTGCTGCTGGCCGTGGTGCCGCTGTCGGCCTGGTCGGCCTGGTCGTTCCTGCGCCGGATCGTGCTGAACCGGTATGCCCGCGCATGGGGTGCGGCGGCGTACGGGCTGGCAGTGGTCGCCAGCGGTGCGGTCCAGCAAGGCCGGATCGGGACGTGCATCGCCGCGCTGCTGTTGCCACAACTGGCTTCCGCGGTGCACACGATCCTGCGCCACCGGCGGGTGGCGCTGCAGGGTTCCTGGCGGGCCGCCTGGTTCACCGGTGCCGTACTGGCAGTGCTCGTGGCGTTCACGCCCGGGCTGGGTGCGCTGGTCGTCGCCCTCCTGCTGCTCGCCGCCATCTTGGTCGTACGCCGCAACCGCCGGCAGGGCTGGCAGTTGCTGTTCGCGACGGTGCTCGGTCTGGGGCTCGTACTGCCGTGGACGATCGAGTTGGTCAAGCACCCGGACCGGCTGGGCCAGGAGGCGGGCGGGTCGCCGACCGCGGCGGTCGGGCCCGGCAACAGCCTGCCGCACCTGCTGACCGCCGTACCGGACGCGCCCGGCACGATCTGGTGGCTGTCGGTGCCGCTGGTGCTGGTCGCGCTGCTCAGCCTGCTGCGCCCGACCCGGCACCGGTTCGAGGTGGCCGCCTGGGCCGTGGCGATCGCCGGTCTGCTGGCGACGCTGTTGAGCAGCCGGCTCGGCGGTGGCAGCGGTCCGCTGATGCTGCTCACCATGGCCGCGTGGATCTGCGTCGTCACCGTGGTGTGGGGCGAGCAACGCAGGGTGACCAGCAGATTCGTCCGCGGCACGATCGGCCTCGTGCTGGCAGCGACCCTCGCCACCGCCGGGTTCTGGCTGGTGCGTGGCGACGACGGCCCGCTGCGACGGCAGCTACCGCAGGACCTGCCGGCGTACCTGGTGGCCGCACAGCAACCACCGCAGGACGCGGCGATCGTCGTCGTACGGCAGGACGCCGACGGCGCGACCCGGTACGCGGTCGTTCGCGACGGCGGACCGCGGATGGGCGCGATCGAGGCAGAGGCGCCGGCCTCGGCGAGCAGGCCGATCAGCAGCGTGCTGGCCGCGCTCGGCGGCGGCGGGGTCGGCGACGAGGCCGACCGGCTGGCCGCGCTCGGTATCGACTACGTGTACCTGGCGCCACCGGTCGACCCGGGCCTTGTCGCGACCCTCGACACGGTGCCGGGACTGACCCGGTCCAGCGCGGAGGAGGGCGGCGCCGCCTGGCTGGTCGACGTCGAGGGCGCCAAGGCCACGCTCAAGCCCGACGTCCAACACACGCGGTGGCGGCTGGGTGCGCTAGTGGCCTGGCTGGTGACCCTGGTGTTCTGCCTGCCGACCGCCCGGCGGTCGGTCGCACCCGCGGGCGGCCACATGCGGAGGCAGCCATGACCAGGCTGTTCGGCGATGTCAAGGTCCGCCTCGCCGCCGCTATCGCGGCGCTGGCCGCGGTCGGTGCGGCCGGCGCCCTGCTGGCGCCGCCCGGTCCGCGGCGGCATGACACCGACGTCGTCCAGAAGGTCGTCGTCGGCCGGGCCGCCATCGGATGCCCGACGCTGGCATCCGCAAGTGGTACGTCCTCCTCGGTGGACGCGGTCGCACCTGTGCTGCCGGACGACACCCCGGTCGCCGGCGGCAAGCGGAATCCCGTCACACTGCGCAAGCTGGACGGGTCCGGCGACCCGCTGGGCTCGGTCGGGGAACGCGGCCGGATCGCGTCGGCGAACCAGGGCGCCTCCTCGGTACCGGTGGCGATCCGGATCACCGGCCCGCTCGCCGCCGGCACGACCGCGACCACAACCTCGAACGCCGACAGCGGCGTCAACCGCGGCATGGCCAGCGCGCTGTGCACCACTCCGAGCGCCGAGTTCTGGTTCGCCGGCGCCGGCTCGGGCCCCGGGCGGCGCGACGTGCTGGTGCTCACCAACCTGGACGACTCGAACGCATCGGTGGACGTGACCTTCCTGGGCTCGGCTGGCCCGCTCGACGCCACCGCCGGGCGCGGCATCGTGGTCCGTGCGCACAGTCAGACCGAGGTCTTCCTGCGTACGGTCGCGCCGTCGCAGCGCGAGCTCGCGCTGCGAGTCGCCTCGAGCGGCGGCCGGGTGTCGGCCGCCGTACGCGACAACGTGACCGTGGATTCCGCGCCGGCCGGTGTTGACTGGCTGCAGCCGTCCGCTGAGCCGTCCCGCGACGTGATCGTGCCAGGCGTCGCGCCCGGTCCCGGCCAGCGGCTGCTCACCGTGGCCAACCCCGGTGACCTGCAGACCACCGTGGACGTGACCGTGCTCGGCGCCCGCGGCCGGTACAAGCCGGCCGGTCACGCCACCGTCGCGGTGCCCGCCGGTGGTGTCCGGTCGGTCCGGCTCGACGAGGAGATCGACGGCGAGCCGGCCGCGATCGCGCTCAGCGCCGATCAGCCGGTGTTCGCAGCGATGCGGGTGATCGACCCGAAACAGACCGAGTTCTCCTCGGTCGGCTCGACCAAGCCGCTGACGGGGCCCGGATACGTCGTGCTGCCGGCCCACAGCGAGCCGGCGACGGTGCAGGTGAGCGCACCCGGCGAGCGGGCCAGCGCGAGCGTGATGCTGCGGACCGGCACCGGCGACGCCGCGCTGACCAAGACCATCGCGATGGCGACCGGCTCGACCGGGACGGTGACGTTGCCGCCGTCCAAGACGCCGACGTATGTGACCGTCGCGCCTGGCGAGGGTGGTCAGGTTGTCGCCGCGGTCACGCTGACTCCGCCGTCGAAGGGCAACCAGCCCGACGTTCGCCGGGTCGCCGCGTGGCCGGTGACGACCTCGCTGGTGTTCCGCGCCCAGCAGGGCGCCCGGCCGGACGTTCGCGCCGCCCTGGCCCCCGACAGCTAGTCGCCGGGGTATCGGCCGTCACGGGCCGAGGCCCTCGTCGAAGTCCGGGTCGATCTGCTCCGGCGACAGGCCGAGGACGTCGGCCAGTTCGAGTACGAGGGCCGAGCGGATCATCCAGGTCAGGCCGGCGCCGGTCCGTTCCGCGCGCAACTCGATCGGCCGCCGGAACACCACGATCCGGTACGGGTCGTGCGCCGTACCGCCGCTGGCATGGGTGAGCGGGATCGACCGTACGCCGGGCTCCAGGTTCGGCACGTCCTCGATCGCGAACTCGACCCGTGTGACGACCTCGGGCAACTGCTTCTCCAGCCGGGTCACCTCGACCGCGACGATGTCGTCGAAGCGGGCCGCGCCGGACCGCTTCAGCGGCAGGCCGCGGGGCGCGAACGTGCTCGGCCGGCTGACCGGTCCGCGCAATCCGCGGCCGTGCCGGTCCAGGTGCCGGCGCGGACGGCGAGCCTCGGTCATGGAAGGAGCCTAGAACGTATAGCTTCACGTCGTGAGCATCGCCAGGATCTGTTCGCGCTCGGGCTGCCGCCGGCCGGCCGTCGCCACGCTCACGTATGTGTACGCCGACCAGACCGCGGTGCTCGGCCCGCTCGCTACGTACGCCGAACCGCACTGTTACGACCTGTGTGCCGAGCACGGCGACCGGCTCACCGCGCCGAACGGCTGGGAGGTGATCCGGCTGGCTCCGGATCCCGCGGCCAGCGGTCCGTCCGACGACGACCTCGAGGCGCTGGCGAACGCCGTCCGCGAGGCGGCCCGGCCACCGGGCCCGCCGCCCGGCGGCCGGCCGCGCCCGTCCGGCCCGGACGCACCGGTCGAGGTGGCC
>JBKPSJ010000141.1:0-6948 GCA_046765875.1 Actinomycetota bacterium | reverse complement strand
GTCTTGGTCAGGTCCACGAACGGTTGCGTGTTGGCCTTCTGGTCCAGACCGGCGACGCCGAGGACGCCGATCTTGTCGCGGTGCGTGCGCTGGACGTCGAGGACGTCGGGCGCCTCGGCGACACAGGTCGGGCACCACGGCGCCCAGAACCAGATCAGGATCGGCTTCCCGGCCAAGGTGGCGGCGTCGAGCGGCTTGCCGTCCAGCGTGGTCCCCGTGAAGGCCAACGTGCCGGCGGGCGCCGACCGGCCCGGCGAGGACGGGCGCGGCGTGGTCGATGACGGCACCGGTGCGGTCTCAGGCTCGGGCCCTGCCGTCTCGGCAGTGCCGCCGCAGCCTACGACGGTAGTCATGGCCACCGTCAGGGCGGCGATGAACAGCAGGGTCGCCCGAAGCGCATGGGTGGACAATTGCACATACAGGTGGTCATCGGTCCGTAAGCGCGGTTACGGTGCGCTGACGGTGCGCTGACGATCCGCGCAGGCCAGGTGGGTAACGTCTCGCGTGGGTGGTCGAGGAGGATGCGATGGCGACACGTCCTGGGTGGGTCAACGATCAACTGTTCCCGTTCGAGAGCCGGTTCGCCGACGCGGCGGGTGCGCGGGTGCACTACATCGACGAGGGTGAGGGCCCGGTCTTCGTGGGCCTCCACGGGAATCCGACCTGGTCGTTCCTGTACCGGCACATCGTGAACGGGCTGAAGGACCGGTTCCGGTGCGTCGCGCTGGACTACCCAGGGTTCGGTCTGTCCACGGCTCCTGCGGGGTACGGCTACACGGTCGCCGAGCATGCTCGCGTGGTGGAGGCGTTCGTCGAGCAGTTGGACCTGCGCGACATCACGCTGATGGTGCAGGACTGGGGTGGCCCGATCGGGTTGTGGGTGGCCTCCCGGCACCCTGACCGGTTCCGGGCGTTCGTGATCGGCAACACCTGGGCATGGCCACTGCGGGACAGGGCAACCAAGACCTTCTCCACGACGCTCGGCAGTGCGGTCGTCGGTGGGCTCCTGGTGGAGCGCGCCGACATCTTCACCAACGTCTTCCTGCGAGGCGGTATCAGGCGCCGCAAGCTCACCGTCGACGAGCGGTTCATGTACAAGCGCCCACATCCCACCCGCGAGTCACGCGTGCCGGTGCACGTGATGCCACGCGAGATCATGGCGGCCGGCCAGTTCCTGGCGGAGGTCGAGCAGGGACTGGGCCGGGTCGCCGACAAGCCCGCGCTGGTGGTGTGGGGCGACAAGGACCCCGGCTTCAAGACGCCGCAGCGACTCCGCTGGGAGCGCACATTCGCCAACCACCGGACCGTCCTGCTTCGTGGTGCGTCGCACTACATCCAGGAGGACGCGCCGGACGAGATCGTGGCGGCGATCCGGGACTGGTGGCCCGGCGATCAGTGAGCCCGATCCTGGTCTACCTCCAGGTCCCTGACCTCGAGGCACTCGCCGACACGCTGGTGTCCTCGTGACCTCGGCACGACGGGTAGGCATCGTCTCGGCGGCCGCGGCCGGTGGCATGCTGGCCGGGATCGGTGCCTACCTCGGCCTAGTCACCGCAGCAGTCCCGGTGGATCTCGGGATCGGGCGACGGATTCGACCGCTCGGTCCGATGACGGTGCGGGTCGCGGCGCCGCGTGAGGTCTTGTACGACGTCCTTGTGGCGCCGTACTCCGGTCGCACCACCCGGGCGCTGCTCGAGAAGGTGCAGGTGCTGGAACGCGGCACCGACATGCTGCTTGCCGCGCACTACACGCCGCTCCGCGGCCGGCTGCGGGCCACGACCGTCGAGACCGTGCGGTTCACCCGCCCGGAGCGGGTCGACTTCCGGCTGGTCCGCGGCCCGGTGCCGCACGTCGTGGAGTCGTTCCGGCTGGACGACGACGGTGACGGCACAGTGCTCGTCTACTCCGGTGAGCTCGGCACCGATCTGTGGGCCTTCGGCCAACGATGGGGCGACCTCGTGGCCACCAAGTGGCACGCCGCCGCGCGGGAATCGCTCGACGCAGCCCGCGTCGAGGCAGAACGGCGCCACCGCAGGTAGACCCCAACTGGACCTGGACTGTAATCGCGGTCACCGACCGGGCGTCATCACCGGCGTAGCCTCTGCGGCGATCCCCGGGAGAAGGGAACCGCGAATGGCTACCACAGACAGCACAACAAGCCTGCGAGCACTACCGGCGAACCTGGTCACGGGCGCGGCCGCCGGCGTGGTCGCCGGTATCCCGCTCGGCGTCATCATGCAGGTCCGCGACGCCGACCCCAAGATGATGCGGGCGTCAAGGTGATCGACCTGGTCGGAGACCTGATCTCGGATCCCTCGACCGGCCTGGGCTGGCTCATCGACCTGTTCAACTCCGCGCTGTTCGGCGCCGCCTTCGTGCTGCTGTTCTCGCGCTGGCTGTCCCGTCGCGCGCGCGCGATGGTGCTGGGGCTGCTGTACGGCGCCGCGTGGTGGGTCGTCGGCGCGCTGTGGATCATGCCCGCCTGGCTCGGCATGGACGAGATGGTCTTCGAGATCGGCGCCAAACAGTGGTGGAGCCTTGCTGGGCACCTGATCTACGGCCTGCTCCTGGCCATCGGCTGTCTGCTGGCCCGGCCCATGCTGTCCAGGCCGAGGCCATGACCAGCCATGACGAGCCATCACGCATCGGCCAAAGGACCACGGCGATGTGTCCGGGCCAAGCACAACGATCAGAACACCGATTCGAGCACCGATTCGAGCACCGATGAGAACCTGCGGTGACGAGAGGTACTGTCTGGTCGAGGGTCAACTAGAACTCAGGGGTTCCGAAGCTGGCGGGACAGCCAACGGCAGGTCGAAGGCGCGACAGATCCGTCAGACCGCAGTCTGCTCAGCCCGACCTCGGCAGCGCCCGACGGGATCGATCAGTGCGTAGCACGCCTCGCCGCCGACCACGCTCGCCTCGTGTCAGTCGCGGCGAGGCCGCGACCGAGATAGGGGGAGTCAGCGCGATGCCGCTGGTCATGACGCGCCGCCCGAGCCCGGTTGCCACACGCTGTCGAGCACCACTCGCGACGCGGGTGCTGCCGCACGAAGTAGAGCACGCAACGTGGAGCAAGGCAGGCCTGCAGCTCGTGGCGGCGTCGCCGGCGAAGCGAGGATGGTTCACGGGCGTGGATTGACGGTCGTTCCAGTGCAGAGCGCACGTCTCGCCACGGCGGTTCCCTGTCGTCGCCCTTAGCCACAGGAATGCTCCCCAGTCGGGATCCTCGTCCCAGGCCCGTCAGGATCAGCTGCGCGACCTCCTCAGGTGTCGGCGGCCGGGATTCGGCGTGGGCAATCCCGGTTTGTCCGCCTGCTCTGCTGGGTTCACCGAGATCCACTTCCACACGACGGCACGGTCAAGTGCTCCGCTGAGGATCCAGTGGATCTGTCGAATAGTCGATCCGCTCAAGCCCTTGCACACATGGGGCCTACACATGCGCCGGAGCCAACGCAACTCCCCCAGCAGTCAACTCCAGACTCCAGGAGTCAGCCGATCAGCCTCAAAAACCCACACTGGCAACGCGGTTTGGCGGCATTTCGCACCGGTGATCACCCGGCGGACCAATGCCCGCCCCAACCGTGCCTGTGCCTGGACAAGCCGCGGGGTCCGCGAGCAGCCGATCGACCCGCGGAATCCGGCGCCGTCCGTCGGCCACCACTCGACAGTACGGCGCCGCACCCGTCTCGTCATGGACCTTCACGGAAGGTAGCGGAGGCGGACGGGAATCGAACGCGCCGACCGAGATCCTCGGTCCCGAACGGTTTTGAAGACCGCGGGGGCCACCAGGCGCCCAGACGCCTCCGCCCGACAGGATACGGGCTGACCCACGGCTCTGCGCGATATTTCGTTCAGCATCGCGACGGGGTTCAGTCACGGCACAGTGCGGCCGTACGCTGAGGCCACTGGCTATGCACCAGCAGGGGGCGGGGCGGCATGGCAACCGACGGGGGTACCTACCGGCCGCCGCACTACGCCCATGATGGCGGCTGCGCCTGCAAGATCCCTCCCTGCGAACTGGACGCGGTGGTCGCCGACCTGGTCGGCGGCCTGGTGGACGACGACCTGCTGGTCGGGCTGGAGACCGGCGACGACGCGGCCGTCGTACGGCTGACCGGTGACCTTGCCATCGTCTCGACCGCCGACTTCTTCACTCCGGTCGTCGATGACCCGTACGACTGGGGGCGCACCGCTGCCGCGAACGCGCTGTCCGACGTGTACGCCGTGGGCGGGCGACCGCTCGTCGCGGTGAACCTGCTGGGGTGGCCGCGGGACGTGCTGCCGTTCGAACTCGCCAAGGAGGTGCTGCGAAGCGGGCTCGCCATTGCCCACGAGGCCCAGTGCCAGGTCGGCGGCGGGCACAGCATCGACGATCCGGAACCCAAGTACGGTATGGCGGTCACCGACGTTGCCGACCCCGCTCGGCTGCTGCGCAACGACGCCGGAGCGGTAGGGGACGTGCTGTCGTTGCGCAAGTCGCTCGGGGGTGGGCGTGCTGAACAACCGGCACAAGCAAACCGGCGAGGTGTTCCCGCAGGCGGTCGATGCGATGACCGCCCTGAACGCGGTCGCCTCGCAAGCGGCGCTGGCCATCGGCGCACGCGGCGCGACCGATGTCACCGGCTTCGGACTGTTGGGCCATCTCGCCAAGCTTCCCGAGCGAGTGGTGTGGCTGCGGTTATCGAAGCTGCCGCCGTACCGCATCTGGACGCGTCCCGCCAGTCAGCGGCAGCCGGCTACATCAGCGGCGGCACCCAACGCAACCTCGCCTGGGTCAAAGCGCACACCGACTTCGGATCACTACCCGAACTCGAGCAACTGCTGCTCGCCGATGCGCAGACGTCAGGCGGGCTTCTACTCGCCGCCGAACTCCCGGGTTGCCGGGTCATCGGCGAGCTCGTCGAGCGGACCGAGTCGAGCGGACCGAGTACGACGTTGTGGTGCGCGTCGGAGCGGGTCCACCGTGTCGCAGACGACGCCGCGGGCGGAAACCGAGAACGAAGAATCGATCCACCTGTGGGGGCGTGATGAGTATCGAGGAAAGGCTGGCCGGCGTACGGACCGGGCTGTCACGGCTGGATCCGGTCGAGGCGGCGCTGGCCGCCGGTCGGCCAGGCACCTTCATCGTGGACATCCGGCCCGAGTTCCAGCGACGTGACGCCAGAGAGCTGCCCGGCGCCATCGTGATCGAACGCAACCACCTGGAGTGGCGGCTGGACCCGGACAGCGACGCACCCATCCCCGAGGCCGTCGACACCGATATCCGCTGGATCATCGTGTGCGAGAGCGGCCATTCCTCCAGCCTTGCCGCCCACTCGCTACAGCAGATCGGCCTCGCGCACAGCACCGATATCATCGGCGGATTCCAGGCCTGGATCGCAGCCGGCCTGCCGGTTCACCACCCCGCGACCCCGCACCGGCCGCGCCGACCACGAGAGGGCCCGAACCCAGGACCGTTGTCGTCGCACTAGCTCGGGCGTACCGTTCAAAGGCAGCAGGGCAACGCGCACGCAGAGGGGGTAAACGATGCTTCCAGCACGCTCTCCGACAATCAGCGTCCGCCCACTCACGCAGGGCCATCGGCACGGGGTAAGCCGTCGTCAGCTACTAGCAGGGGCAGGGTTCACCACCCTCGGCCTGCTCGCAGCGAACGGAACCGGCGCTGTCCCCGCCTTCGCCGCTCGCGGCGCCGGCGAGCCAAAGCCCATACCGGGTGGTATCCAACCGTTCGGCCCCGGAACCGAGGTGTTCCACGTATTCCTCCCAGGGACCGGCGAGCCGAGTACGATCACCGACTTCAACGGATTCGTCGGCGTGGGACTCGTCGACGGGGTCGGGGCTGGTGACCATTCCGATCTCACATGGGAGGTCGACAACCGGTTCATCACCGGCGAGTACATCGCCCGCGACGGCCGACACTTCAACGCGACGTTCGGCTTCCTCTGACTCGATATCTTCCAGGGGCCGGTCGGCTCCAATCAGATCCACGACTTCAACCCCGGCATTGCCGCGAGCGGGCTGTTCTGGACGACGCACGTCCCAGACCACTCAGTCTCGGTCTCGCCGGGTAGCGGGCGTGCGACGTGGTCATTGGAGGACTTCGAGATCGAAGACTACGGAGATATCGTCAATGCGCTGACCCACGGCGACGAGATCGGCGAGGGCGTACTCAACATGACGATGTCCTGGTCAGGGCGCGGCGAGGTCAGCGAGATTCGTGACGCGGACAACGGGTTCACCGGCCGCAAGGTGACCGGCACCTCACGCATCTCGTGGAACGTTGAGATGGAGGGCTTCTCCTTCACCGCCGATACCGCCGGCCAGACGAGTGTGGTCTCCGAGGTGTGGAAGGAGCGCAACGGGGTCTTCTTCTCCTGAGGCCTCTCGCTTGACAAGTGACCATTGCTGCCCTGCTCACACTCCGCCGACCATCGACTGGTCGGCGGAGGCATATCGTCTCCCGACCCCGCGGTGCTTAGCCCCGCACCGGATCGGAGGTTGTGAGTTCCCAGCCAAGGCCGAGCAGAATGCGTCGGCCCGCGGTCACCGTCGGCGCGCGGCGTGGGCCGCCGCTCAGCGTCCAAGCGCAGCGCGTGCAACACGGCCAGGTCGGCATAGTGGGCGTCGATCGGGTCGGGCTTGCCGCGCGGCCGCTGCCACGAGACCGATCCCCGTGGCAACCCCGGACCATCCGTGCTCACCGCCGTCAGAAGCGTCGATTGTGAACCGACCGCGGAGCTCCGCCGAAGCCGCACGGCGGGGTAAGCCCCGTGATGGCCCGCTCGGAGGTGTCCTGGCGCGCTCGGAGGGATTTCGAACCCCCAACCTTCTGACGCTTCTATGTGTGTCAAGTGGCCATCGTGGTGTTGAGGCTGCGGTAGAGCTCGCGGGCGATGTAGCGCTTGAGGCAGCGGCGGATTTCGGGATCGGTCTTGCCTTCTGCGC
>JBKPSJ010000140.1:0-15389 GCA_046765875.1 Actinomycetota bacterium | reverse complement strand
GCCACATCCCGATGCAGCGGATGCCCAACGTCTCGCTGCAGCCTGATCCGGACGGACCCAGTACCGAAGAGCTGATCTCAGGGGTGGACAGGGGCATCTACATCGTGGGCGACAAATCCTGGTCGATCGACATGCAGCGGTACAACTTCCAGTTCACCGCGCAGCGGTTCTTCAAGATCACCAACGGCCGGCTCGATGGTCAGCTGCGCGACGTGGCGTACCAGGCGACAACGACCGACTTCTGGGGCTCGATGGAGGCGGTCGGCGGCCCGGACACGTACCTGCTCGCCGGCGCGATGAACTGCGGCAAGGCGCAACCGCCGCAGGTGGCGTCGGTCAGCCACGGTTGCCCGTCCGCGCTGTTCCGCGGCGTACGCATCCTCAACACCACGCAGGAGGCCGGCCGATGACCCTCGGCGTACAGCTCAGCCCGCAGGACACCGCCGAGCAGGCGCTCGACCTGGCTCGCAGGGCGGGAGCGGACGGGTGCGTGGTGCTGATCGACGAGTCCGCCGAGGCGAACCTTCGCTGGGCGAACAACACCCTCACGACGAACGGTGTCACGCACGGCTCGTGGGCGACCGTGATCGCGACCGTCGGCGCGGGCGAGGGGACGGCGGCCGGCATCGTCACCCGCTCGGCGGTGACGCAGGACTCGCTGCGCGACCTGGTCTCGGCCGCGGTCGCGGCGGCCCGCAACGCCGACCCGGCCGAGGACGCCCAGCCGCTCGTCGAGGGTGCCACCGGCCCGGACTGGGAGGACGAGCCGGGCGACACCTCCGTACAGGTCTTCGAGCACTTCGCACCCGCACTCGGGAAGGCACTCAAGCGCGCGGACAAGCAGGGCCGCAACCTGTACGGCTTCGCCGACATGCAGGTCACAACGACATACCTGGCCAGTTCGACCGGCCTACGGCGCCGGCACGAGCAGCCGTTCGGGTACGTCTCGATGACCGGCAAGTCCGCCGACCTGACCAAGTCCGCCTGGGTCGGCCGCGCGATGCAGAGGTTCGCCGACTTCGACGTCTCCACGCTCGACGACGAACTCGTCGGCCGGCTCGGCTGGTCCGAACGCACCATCGACCTGCCCGCGGGCAAGTACCCGACCGTGCTTCCACCAGGTGCCGTCGCGGACCTGATGACGTACCTGTACCGCACGATGGACGGCCGCGCGGCGCATGAGGGCCACAGCGCCTTCTCCGGCAAGGTCGGCGAGCAACTGAGCGAGCAGCCGGTGACACTGCGATCGGATCCCTTGTATGCCGGTGTGCAGGCGCCGAGGTTCGTGATCTCGCACTGGTCCGGCGGCTCGCGCAGCGTGTTCGACAACGGCATGACGCTGACGCCTACGACCTGGATCAACTCCGGCCGGCTGGAGAACCTGCAGACCAGCCGGTTCACCGCCGGCCTGACCGGACTGGCGGTCACGCCGCCGATCGGCAACTACGTGCTCGAGGTCGAGGGCGCGACCGGGACCACCGACGACCTGGTCGCCGGGCTCGACGACGGCCTGCTGCTGACCTGCCTGTGGTACATCCGGATGGTCGATCCGCAGACCCTGCTGGTCACCGGTCTGACCCGCGACGGCGTCTACCGCGTCGAGGGCGGCGAGGTGACAGGCATGGTGAACAACTTCCGGTTCAACGAGAGCCCGCTGGACCTGCTGTCTCGTATCGACGCGGCCGGCTCTTGCGTACCGTCGTTCTCGCGCGAGTGGGGCGACGAGATCCCGCCGCTGACCGCCACGCCAGCGCTGCTGGTACCGGACTTCACAATGGACAGCGTCAGCCAGGCCAACTGACGACCTGGCCGACGCTGTCGACTATTCCTACTGCGGCGGATAGGGCGGCGGGTACGCCGGGTCGCCACCCGGGTAGCCGCCACCACGCTCGGCCGCCTTCGGGTCCGGCCCGTACTGGTTCGGGCCGGCCACACCCTCGGTCGCGTAGAACACGATCAGGATGATCCAGCCGATACACGGGATCAGGCCGATCAGGATCCACCAGCCGGAGCGGTTGGTGTCGTGCAGACGCCGCACGCCGACCGCGATGCTCGGCAGCAGCACCCCCAGACTGTAGATCGTGCTCAGCAGGCCGCTGCCGCCGTTGGCGTAGTCGGTGCCGATGATGCGATCGATGATGCTCAGGATGGCCGAGATGATCACGTTGAACAGCGTGAACATCCAGAACTCCTTGCGCCGAGCCCGCCCGCTGAACTCGACATACTTCTTCAGGACGGTGGTATACCACTCCATGACTGGCGCTCCACGTGTGAGAGAGACTCGAACCCAGGCGAGGGACTATTGCGGATCGGGAGCGCTCCCGTCAACGCCACGCGCAAAGTGTACGGAATCGAGTCTCAGTACGCTTTGCACTGGCTGACCAGCCACATCGGCTGGTACGGCGGTATGTCGTTCAGCTCGAGCACCTGGTCCGATGCCCAGCCGTGCCCGAGTTGCTCGACCAGGCCGCGGTCGAAGAATCGCAACGTCAGGTCGTCGAAGTCGTAGAGTCCATCGCCACGGTCCCATCCGTGCGACCGTTCCGGGTCGTCGGTGTGCAACGCGGTGTAGACGAACAGCCCGCCCGGACGCAGCACCCGGTGCACCTCGCCGACCAACCTACGCAGCTCCGAGGTCGTCAGAGCCATGCTGAGCAGGAGATTCGCGTACACCGCGCCGACTGTGGCCGCTGCCGGCGGCAAAGGATCGCGGACATCGTGCAACGTCGCGGTGATCTGGTCGTCGAGACCGTTGCGCTGGGCATCGATCCGGAGCTGGTCGAGGGCGGCGTCGCTGAAGTCTGTCGCGTGCACGCTGAAACCGCGGGTCGCCAGGTATAGCGCGTCCCGGCCGTGGCCGGCGCCGAGTTCGAGTACGTCGTCGATGCCGGCGTGGGCGAACCGGGCCGCGGTCCAACGTGCCGGTTCGGATGGTTCGCCGCTGTGCAGTCGCGGGTTGGCGCGGTAGCTGCGCTGCCAGTGCTCCTGCTGCGCCCGCGCGAGTTCCTGGTATGCCGTGTTTCGGCCGAGCGGCTGGATCTGCGAGTGGATCTGCGGGTACTCCTCCCCGTCGTGCCCGTAGTCGTACTCCTGGTCGCCGTAGTCCTCGATGGAACTCGTGTTCACTCCTGCTCCCCGTTGCGTAGCCCCGGCGGATCGCCGGTGGGTCCCGCCGATCCGCAGCAGCCTACGCGGTCGGAGTGCGATGCGCCCCCCGGCCCGGTCTAAGTTCTTTACGGCCTCCGGCATCCACGAACCCATCACGGCGTGTCGTGGTACGACTCCGTGACGTAAGAGGCTTGGTATCAGCGACCGTACGGCGTACGGGTGAGGATGAACGTCGCCAGGTTCAGGTGCTCGATCGCGCCCGAGTCGTCGCGCACGACCCGCAACCGCTCGCCGGCGAAGTAGCCGTCCAGGCCGGTGAACCCGCCGTCCGGATGCGGTACGAGCCTGCTCTCCCGGCCACCTCCGGCGCGCACGAGGACGAGCACACCGCCCGACACCACGATGCTGTGCGGTGTATTGCCCCAGTACCAGGTGCCGAGCAGGTCCGCGCCCTCAGCGATCGTTGCCTCAGGCATCCACTCGGCGGGTAGCGGCGGCTCGAAGTCGGCGACAATACTCACCAGGTCCGCCGCGACGGTCGCACAGCGGCCAGTTGTGGCGTTGGCGAGCGTCACCGCACCGATCCCCCGGGCCCGGTCGCCGAACACGCCGGCCAGGAAGCCGGGCATCGAGCCGGTGTGACCGAGCAGCAGGTGCTCGCCGTCGGCCACCAGCCGGAGCCCGAGGCCGTAGCTGGCCTGCAGGTTCTCGAGCGGGTCCGTGGCCTGCGGGGTCGCCATCTCCTCGACCGTGTCGGCGGACAGCACCTCGTCGACCGGGTCGAGCCAGAACGCGGTGTACCGGGAAAGGTCCTCGATCGTGCTCCACAGCTGTCCGGCCGGGGCCATCGCGCCCGCGTCGTAGGCCGGTTCGTCCTCCAACACGCCGGAGAACGGGTGCACCGAGAAGCCCTCCGCGGCGGTACCAGTGGGCAGGTATGACGTCCGGCGCAGCTCCAGCGGGTCGAGGATCCGGCGCTGGACCGACTCCATCCAGCCGGTGCCGCGCAACCGCGAGACGAGTTCGCCGAGAATGCCGTACCCGAGGTTCGAGTAGTGGTGCCGCTGGTCCGGCGGTGCGACGGCAGATGTCTCGTCCATCGCCGCGACGAGGTCGTCGAATCCGACGCCGGGATTGCGCTCCCACCAGTCACCGGCCGGCTCGGCGTACATACCACCGGAGTGCGCCAGCAGGTGCCGGATGGTCAGATCGCCGAACGGCACGCCGGGCAGATGCTTGCCCACGGCATCGGACAGCGCGAGCAGGCCCTCGTCGCGGCACTGCATCACCAGCACAGCGGTGAAGGTCTTGGTGATCGAGCCGATCCGGTACTGCATGTCGATGCTCGGCAGATCGCCCTCGCGGGTGGCGTAGCGGCCGCGCGTGCCGGTCCAGACCAGGACGCCATCACGGACGACGCCGGCCGCGATCGACGGCAGCCGCGACTCCGACTGCGCCGCCGCGACTTCGCGCAGGAGGGCGTCGGCTGTGTCCGGCCGTACCGTCACGCGAACGCCTCGGGCGGCGGGCATGAACAGATCAGGTTCCGGTCACCGTGCGCGCCGTCGATCCGCCGGACCGGAGGCCAGTACTTCGAGGTCCGGTCCACCGACTGCGGGAACGCCGCCTCCTCGCGGGTGTACGCGTGGTCCCACTTGTCGTTGACGACCGACGCGGCCGTGTGCGGCGCGTTCGACAGCGGGTTGTCGTCCTTGGGCCACTCGCCCGCAGCGACCCGGTCGATCTCGTGCTTGATCGCGATCATCGCGTCGCAGAACCGGTCCAGTTCGCCGAGATCCTCGGACTCGGTCGGCTCGACCATCAGCGTGCCCGCGACCGGGAACGACATCGTCGGCGCGTGGAAGCCGTAGTCGATCAGCCGCTTCGCGACGTCGTCGACGCTGATCCCGGTCGCCTTCGTGATCGGCCGCAGATCGAGGATGCACTCGTGCGCGACCAGCCCGTTCTCGCCGGTGTACAGCACCGGGTAGTGCTCGCCGAGTCGCTTCGCGACGTAGTTCGCGGTCAGCACCGCGGCCTTGGTCGCGTCGGTGAGGCCGTCCGCGCCCATCATCCTCATGTACGCCCACGAGATCGCAAGCACGCCCGCCGAGCCGAACGGTGCCGCGCTGATCGGGCCGATACCGGTCGCCGGGCCGGCCAGGTCGAGCAGCGGGTGGTTCGGCAGGTACGGCGCGAGGTGCTCGGCCACCGCGACCGGCCCGACGCCCGGACCGCCACCACCGTGCGGGATGCAGAACGTCTTGTGCAGGTTGAGGTGGCTGACGTCGCCGCCGAACTCGCCGGGCTTGGCCAGGCCGAGCAGCGCGTTCAGGTTCGCGCCGTCGACGTACACCTGGCCGCCGTGATCGTGCACGATCCGGCAGACCTCGGTGACGCTCTCCTCGTACACGCCGTGCGTCGACGGGTACGTGATCATGATCGCGGCCAGCGCATCCGCGTGCTCGGCCGCCTTCGCACGCAGGTCGTCCAGGTCGATCGTGCCATCGTCGTTGCCCTTGACAACGACCACGCGCATGCCGGCCATCACCGCGGAGGCGGCGTTGGTACCGTGCGCGGATGCAGGGATCAGGCATACGTTGCGATCCTGCCCGTTCGCCCTGTGGTACGCACGGATCGCCAGCAGCCCGGAGAACTCGCCCTGGCTGCCGGCGTTCGGCTGGATCGACACCTTCGCGTAACCGGTCACCTCGGCGAGCCACTGCTCGAGCTGGGCGATCATCGTGACGTACCCGGCCGCGTCGGCGATCGGCGCGAAGGGGTGCAGGTCGGAGAACTCCGGCCAGGTCACCGGCTCCATCTCCGTGGTCGCGTTGAGCTTCATCGTGCACGAACCGAGCGGGATCATCCCGCGGTCCAGCGCGTAGTCGTAGTCGGCCAGCTTGCGCATGTACCGCAGCATGGACGTCTCGGACCGGTGCGTGTTGAACACCGGGTGGGTCAGGTACTCCGAGGTCCGGCGGACCGGCTCCGGGAACGACCCGGCGGCGGCCGACTCCAGCGTCACCCCGAAAGCCTGGCAGACCCGGCCGAGCGCGATCGCGTCGGTCTTCTCGTCGCAGGAGATGCCGACGTGGTCGGCGTCGGCCAGCCGCAGCCAGACGCCGTTCTCGCGTGCCGCGGCGACGATCTCGGCCGCCCGGCCGGGAACCCGTGCGAGCACGGTGTCGAAGAATGTGTCGTGTACGACCTCGACACCACCGCCGCGCAACGACGCGGCCAGGTCCTCGGCGTACCCGTGGACGCGTCCAGCGATCGAGCGGAGCCCGTCCGGGCCGTGGTAGACCGCGTACATCGAGGCGACCACGGCGAGCAGGACCTGCGCGGTGCAGATGTTCGAGGTCGCCTTCTCGCGCCGGATGTGCTGCTCGCGCGTCTGGAGCGCCAGCCGGTACGCCGGGGCACCGTCGACGTCGCGGGACACGCCCACGAGCCGGCCCGGCAGCGACCGCTCCAGACCCTGGCGTACGGACATGAACCCGGCGTGCGGGCCGCCGTAGAACAACGGCACGCCGAACCGCTGCGAAGAGCCGACCACGATGTCGGCACCGTTCTCGCCCGGCGGAGTGAGCAGGGTCAGCGCGAGCAGGTCGCTGGCGACGCTGACCAGGGCGCCGTGCGCGTGCGCGGCGTCGATGAGCGGCCGGACGTCGCGGACCAGGCCGCTCGAGCCCGGATACTGCAGCAGGACCCCGAAGAAGTCGCCTTCGGGCAGCCCTTCGGAGGTGTCGGCCACGACGAGCTCGATGCCGAGTGCGTCGGCGCGGGTACGGACCACCGCGATCGTCTGGGCGAAGGTGTCGGCGTCGATCAGGAACCGGTTCGACTCGCTCTTGCGGTTCGACCGTCGGGCCAGCGTCATCGCCTCGGCGGCTGCCGTACCCTCGTCCAGCAGTGACGCGTTCGACACCGGCAGACCGGTCAGGTCCGAGACCACGGTCTGGAAGTTCAGCAGCGCCTCCAGCCGCCCCTGGGAGATCTCCGGCTGGTACGGCGTGTACGCGGTGTACCAGGCCGGGTTCTCGACCAGCCGGCGCACGATCACCGACGGGGTGAAGGTGCCGTAGTAGCCCTGCCCGATCATCGAGGTCGCGATCGAGTTCCGCGTCGCGAGCGCCCGAAGTTCGCTGAGCGCGTCGACCTCCGAGGCCGGCGCCGGGAGCTGTAAAGGCTGCCGGCTGCGGATCGAGTGCGGCACGGCATCGTCGACCAGGGCGTCCACCGTGTCGTACCCGATCGCGCGGACCATCTGTTCGTACTCGTCACCGCGCGGGCCGATGTGGCGCTCGGCGAAGGTAGCGGACACCGTCCCCGTTGTCCCCGCGGTCATTGTGAACGGGCTGGTGTGAGCGGTCTGCTGCTCGGTCATCGAAAGAGGCTCCGTCGCTGTCTCGGTCTGGCGCCTCCCCCTCTGTCACGCACCGCGCTTCAGAGTTGCCTGCGACACCCGGTCCATGGGCCTGAGAGGTTCCGGGGAGGAATTGCCCCTTCGGCGCCCCGGCTGGTCGGCCGGAGACTCTCCCGAGTGCTGTGTACGGCGTTCTCGACAGTACCAGCCGGGGTGTTCTGTATGACGCAACGCCCGGGGCGCGTCAGCCGGTGAGACGCGCGCGGCGCCGGGCGGCGAGTTCGTCGCCGGCGTGGTCCGAGGGCTGGTCACTGTCGACCTTCTCGGTGGGCAGCTCCGCCAGCGATCCCTCCACCTCGCGCCACACTCCGCCGAGAGCGATCCCGAACACGCCCTGACCGCCGGCGAGGAGATCGATCACCTCGTCCGGGGAGGTGCACATGTAGACACTCGCGCCGTCGCTCATGAGCGTGATCTGGGTCAGGTCCTCGATGCCGTGGTCGCGCAGGCTGGCCACCGCGGTGCGGATCTGCTGCAGCGAGATACCGGTATCGAGCAACCGTTTGATCACCTTGAGCAACAGGATGTCGCGGAATCCGTACAGCCGCTGCGAGCCCGAGCCGCTGGCCGGGCGCACCGACGGCGCGATCAGCCCGGTGCGGGCCCAGTAGTCGAGTTGGCGGTACGTGATGCCCGCGGCCGCGCAGGCGACCGGGCCGCGGAAGCCGACGTCGTCCGGCATCGGGGTCAGGTCGTCGTCGAACAGCAGGCCCTGCACCCCTGCCTGCCATGTCGCGGCGGCGCGATCCGCGGACTGGGCTTTCGCATCCGTGTCGCCGGTGCCGGTCACGACGAGACCTCCTGGGGGAAGTGCGGAGCGGCCCGCCAGCGGCAGCCGAACCACATCGGTGGAAGTACCTCCACCATTCACCGTAGGCAGTACCGCAAGGCGGGTCAACGACCCGGGGTGCGTGTCAGCCGCCCGTCAGCGCCGGCTCAGGACTTGTCGAAGTCCTCCGGCGAGACCTGATCGAGGAACTCGCGGAACTTCTCGACCTCCTCCTCGGCCTGCGCCTCGGTCTCCGGGGAGTCGGACAGTTCGCCGTCCGGAACCGGGATCCCGGCCTCGGCGAGGATCTCCTCCGCGCAGTACACCCGGGTGCCGGTGCGCAGCGCGAGCGCGATCGAGTCCGACGGCCGGGCGGACACTTCGGTGGTGTCGTCGAACACCAGCACCGCCTCGAACACGCCGTCGTTCAAGTTGACGATGCGCACCTGAGTGAGCCGGTGGCCGAGCGTCCGGATGACGTCGGCGAACAGGTCGTGTGTCAGCGGTCTTGGCGGCTCCATGCCCTGCTGTGCGAACGCGATCGCGCTCGCCTCCGCCGCCCCGATCCAGATCGGCAGGTAACGCTCGCCCGCCACCTCACGTAACAGCACGATCGGCTGGCTCGAGGGCATCTCCACCCGAACCCCGACTACATCAACCTCAACATCGCGCACATCGCCAGAGTACTCCGCGAACCGCTCGGGTCACGTCGGTGTGCGGTGCGGCGTACCGGTCTTGAAAGGCAGGTCAGATCGGGCCTACGGGTGCCGTCACGCTCCGCGCCGGTCGCGCAGTCCGGTCCGTACGAGCGCGGCGTGCAGGCTCACCGACAGTGCCACGAGGGCGGCCGCCTGGTGCGGGTCGAGCCGGACCGCGGCCTGCTCGACCAGGCCGATCTGGCGCTCGGCGGCGGTCCGCAGCGAACGCAGTTGCCGGGCCTCGATCCCGTACGCCGCCAACTGCCCGGCGACGCGTGCGATGACCAGGGCGTCGCCGTCGTAGTGCCGCCCGCGGCCGCGTACAAGTCCGTGCGACTCGAGCTGGTCGAGCTGGCCCGCGGTGATGCCGGCCGCCGCCACCAACTCGTCGCGGCTGAGCTCGATCCCCGATTCCGCCGGCAGCGTCGGCTCGGCGGCGGCCAACTGCTCCTTGATCACCTTGAGCGGCAGATAGCGGTCCCGCTGCGCGGCCAGTATGTACCGCAGCCGCTCGATGTCCGCCTCGCTGAACTTGCGGTATCCGGCCGGCGTCCGGGCCGGGCTGACCAGCCCAGCCGACTCCAGGAAGCGGATCTTGGACAAGCTGACGTCGGCGAACTCCAGCCGGAGCCGGACCAGGACCTCCCCGATCCCGAACCGGCGCTCCGGTCCGCCGGATCCGTCCAGCGGCGCCGCGGCTGGGATCAAGCCTCGAACCCCTGCCCGCTGGCGTAGTACACCAGCCGGTACTTGCCGATCTGGACCTCGTCGCCGCCGGCCAGCACGACCTCGTCGATCCGGTCCCGGTTCACGTACGTGCCGTTCAGGCTGCCGACGTCGCGTACCCGCGTCCGGTCGCCGTCGCGGCGGAACTCCGCGTGCCGGCGCGACACGGTCACGTCATCGAGGAAGATGTCGCTGTCGGGGTGCCGGCCGGCGGTCACCACGTCGGTGTCGAGCAGGAACCGGCTGCCAGCGTTCGGCCCGCGCTGCACGATCAGCAGTGCGGACCCGGCCGGCAACGCCTTGACCGCGGCCTCGTCCTCCGCCGAGAGCTGCTCGGCGGTGTCGACCCGCTCGGTCTCGGTCTCACCGACCCCGCCGATGGTGCCGAGCATCGCGGTATCGCCGATGCCGCCAGCGGGACGTTCGGCCGGAGTGAGCATGGTTCCGCATTGCGAGCAGAACCTGCTGCCCTCCGGGTTTTCGTGCCCACACTGGTTGCAGAACGGCATCGTGATCCCCTCGATCGCCTGGGTCCCGGCCCAACCCTCAAGTTCAGGTTGAGACCGCCAACGTATCAGTTGTACCCCGTCGGTCGGTTCAGCCCTCGTCGAGCTGGGCCTGGTAGGTGTCGGCGTCCATCAGGCCGTCGAGCTCGCCTTCGTCATCCATCTGTACGTCGATCAGCCAGCCCTCGCCGTACGGGTCGCTGTTGATCAGGTCCGGCTGGTCGGCCAGCGCCTCGTTCACCGCCGACACCGTGCCGGTCACCGGGGCGTACAGGTCGCTGACGCTCTTGGTCGACTCCAGCTCGCCGCAGGTGTCACCCGCCCGTACCGCGGCCCCGACCTCGGGCAACTGGACGAACACGATGTCACCGAGCTGATCCTGGGCGTAGTCGGTGATCCCGACCCGGGCCGGACCGTCGCCCACTTTCACCCACTCGTGCTCGGCCGAGTACTTCAGATCTTCGGGGTACACCGTCGTCCTCTTTCGTTTCGTCCGTCGGAAGCGGCGGGGCTGGATCGTGACAACCGGCCAGCGGGACTACTTCGTGGGGCTCGCTGCCGGGCGAGCGTAGCGATGCTGCTGAGGCGTGTGCAAGGCGGTGATCCGGAGCGTCTGGACCTCCTTGACGTCGGCCGTCCCGTTGATCTGCGGACCGGTGACCTCGCTCACCAGGCCGCCCGGGAATTGGGCCGCCTCGGACAGATTGTGCGAGTCGCCGATCGCCTCGATCACGTACGGCGGCTGCAGCCGCTCGCCGTCGATCCGGATCCCGGGCGGGTCGTCGGTGAAGTCGGTGCTGGCCACCACCCGGGCCCTGCCGTTGATCTGTATCGCCTCGGCACCGGCGTCGCGCAGTTCCTCGATGGCATCAAGCAGATTGCCGGACTCGACCTTGCCGTTCGGGTCGTTCAGCGTGATCCGTACGCCGGGGCCCTGAGCGGGCAGCGTACCGGCGAGGATGCCGAGGACCTTGATCTGCTGCTCGGCCTGCGTGCGTGCGGTCTCGGCCTGGTTCGCGCCGGACGACAGCTGGGCCTTGCGCTCCTGGAGATCGGTGATCTCCGACTCCAGCCTGCGGCTGGACTGGCCGAGGCCGTCGAGGATTTCGATCAGGTCCTCGCGGCGGGCGTTGGCGTACCCGTCGTCGGCGAGGTTCTGCCGGACCTGGACAACGGCCATGAAAGCCACCAGGCCGAGCACGAGGCCGACGATGGCCTGTCCGCGCGAGGGCAGGATTCCCTCCCGGATCCGCCGCCAAGCCGCCCAGGCCCCGCCGCCGTCCGCCCCATCGCCCGTAGGCCGCTCTTGCTCGCTTCGCTGCCGCGCAGCCTTGTCGCCAGCCTCCGGCGCGGTCTGGTCGCCTGCTTCGGGCGGGTTCTCGGGCCCCGCGCCGTCATCGGAGTCGGTCGCCGGGTCCGTCGCCCGGGCGTTAGGCGTGGCCGGATCGGTTGGCTCAGTGTCAGCGCCGGTCTGGTCGGCGCCGATCTGGTCAGCGCCGATCTGGTCAGCGCCGATCTGGTCAGCGCCGGTCTGGTCGGCGCCGGTCTGGTCGGCGCCGGTCGTCTGGCCGGGATCGGTCGGCTGGGCCCGGTCGGTTGCCTGGGCCCGCTGGGCCGTCTGGGACGTCGCGGGCTCGTCTTGGGGTTCGGGGACGTCTGCCGGGGCTTCGGGCCGGCTGGACAGGTCGCGTGTGGCCGAGCGGATCTTCGCCTTCTCGTCGTCCGCAGGGGCCTGTGTGCCGTTCGAGCTCGCCGGCGGTGGCAGTACAGGCGGTCGCGGCTGCGGGGCCTGCGTGGGCTGCTGCCGGGGTTCCGCGGGCTGTGGTTGGGACGACGGCTGCGGGGGCTGCTGTCCGGCAGGCGGCGGTGGCTGTTGCGGCAGCTTCGGGGCCTGCGGCCGGTCGGCCGTGGACTGGCCCGGCGCTCTGCGGTCTGCTGTTTCGTCGGTCATGCGCGGAAGATGTGCCGCCGGATCGCGGCCATGTTGGTGAAGATCCGGATCCCGAGGACGACGACCACGCCTGTGGACAACTGCGAGCCGACCCCGAGTTGGTCGCCAAGATAGACGATGAGTGCCGCGATCAGCACATTCGAGATGAACGAGACCACGAACACCTTGTCGTTGAAGATGCCGTCCAGAAACGCTCGCAGCGCGCCGAACACGGCGTCCAGCGCCGCGACCACCGCGATCGGCAGGTACGGCTGCGCCCACTCCGGCACGGACGGCGCCACCACCAGGCCGATCACCACGCCGAGGATCAGGCCGAGAACAGCGATCATCGAGCGCTCCCCGGTTCGGCGTACCGCAGGGAGATGGACGAGTCACCGGGCACGAGCAAGGAATCCTCCGCGGTGGCTGTCATTCTCACGTCGAAGTTGGTCACTAGGTACTGCATCCACTGGCCGCCCGCGGATTGGGCGAACCGGGCGGGAAGCGTACCGCGATCGCCGATCGCCTGAATCGTGTAGGGCCTGGTCAGCGAACTGTAGTCGACGGTGATCGCGGTTCCGGCAGCGCGGATAGCGGTCAACGAGGTGAGCCGGTGGCCGTTGACCGAGATCGCCTCTGCGCCGGCCGTCCACAGCCCGTTGACGAGCTGCTGGAGATCGACGTCGAGGACCTTACCCTGCTCGTCGGAAGCGTTCTTCGCGTCGTCGACGACGATCCGCAGCCCAGGGCCGGTGACATCGATCCAGCCGGTCTCGAGCTCGAGCTGGTCGAGTTGCTGCCGCAACCGGGCGCCCGCGCTGCCCAGCCCGCTGGCCTGCAGCGCCCGTACGTCGCGGGCCAATGCGGTCTGCTGACCGCGGAGCTGGGTGAGCCGCTCGTCGGCGGTGTTGATCCGCGCCACCAACTGGTCGCGCTGCTTCTCCGCCGCGGGCGCGCTGCGGTAATTCTGGACGCCGGCGACGGCCAGCATGAACCCGACGGCGATCACCGCGATCAGCCGCATCGGGTGCAGCTTGCGCCGCTCAGCGGTGTCGCGCTGGTCGGAGCGGGAGGCGGCGGCGTACCCCTCGTCGAGAGGGTGCTCCATCAGGTTGGTGAGCAACGACATGGAGGCGTCCGGGCGTCGCTGCCCAGGGGGTGCTGTCGTCGTCACCGATCCATCCTTGCATGCGGAACGCGATCGTCCGGTCCCGATCCGGTCACTGTTCCCGGTGCTGCTTCGAGAGTGGCGGGACGGTGTCGACCAGGTGTTTCAGCTGTACTGCGTACAGGATTCCGGCCCAGAAGTACAGTGCCGTCCCCCAGATCGCGAACGCCCAGCCGAAGATCCTTGCCAGCAGCCCGAGGGTGTCGTCGCGGTCGCCGAGGAGTAGCAGTGGGAACGCGTACAGCAGGCAGAACGTCGCCGACTTGCCGAGGAAGTGCACCGGCAGCGCATTGAAGCCGCGCCGGTGCAGCACCGGCAGCGTCAGCGTCAGCAGGATGTCCCGCCCAACCAGCAGGATCACCAGCCACCACGGGATGATGTCGCGCAATGCCAGGCCGAGCACGGTGGCGAAGATGTACAGCCGGTCCGCGATCGGGTCGAGCAACTCGCCGAGCCGGCTGGTCTGGTTCATACGCCGGGCGATCTGGCCGTCTGCGTAGTCGGTGAAGCCGGACAGCGCCAGGACCAGCAGTGCCCAGCCGTCCGCCTCGGGACCGAGGATCAGCCACAGGAACAGCGGTACGCCGAGCAGCCGTAGCATGCTGAGCAGGTTCGGGATCGTGAAGACCCGGTCCGACGCCACGACCTCTGCCACGCGCCCGACTGTACTTGCCCGCCGTCCGCCCCAGCCCAGCAGACACCCACTCCTCCTCACGCCACATGCAGCCCTGCACTAAGACGGCAACGCCCCCGCAGAAGTTCACCGCCCACCCCGATCGCGTCAGCAGACCTCATCGGGCATGCCGAACGACACCGATCCAACCACGCTGCCCACACGGCCGACCCGCTCCGACGTGGCCGAAAGGTGAATGACAGGTCTCCGGGAGCACCTGGAGCATGAAGTTCTACGAGGTGGTGCGCCCGTGAGCGGACCGATCGGGCAGTACATGTCGATGTCGCCGGACGGCCCATCGGGTGGGTGCATCAGCGGAAGTCGCGGGACTTGGTCTTCACCACGAGCGGCAGCCGTTCGATGCCGTCGGCAACCAGATTGGTAACGCCCTGGAAGCGTTCGACCCGGCCACGCACGATCAGCGCACCGGCCTCGCGGGCCACCCTCCGGTACCTGTTCCACACCCCCTCCGAACAGACCACGTTGATCATCCCGGTCTCGTCCTCGAGGTTCATGAACGTCACTCCCCCGGCGGTCGCCGGCCGCTGCCGGTGCGTCACCACCCCGGCGGCCTTCACCCGGCGGCCGTTCTCGGCCTTGAACAGCGCGGCGGCCGACAGGATGCCCGCCTCGTCCAGCTTGTCGCGGACGTGCCGGACCGGATGGTCCTCCGGCGTGATCCCGGTGGCCCACAGGTCGGCCATCGTCTCCTCCACCTCCGACATCCCCGGCAGCATCGGCGGCGGCCCGTCGCTGGTCACCCCGGGCAGATGCCCCGGCCGGACCTCGGCCGCCCGGCCCGCACCCCACAACGCCTCCCGCCGCGACAACCCGAAGCACTCGAACGCACCCGCCGTCGCCAGCGCTTCCACTTGTACGGCGGTCAGCCCGGTCCGGCGCACCAGATCCGCCAACCCGGTGTAAGCACCGTTCCGCTCGCGCTCCGCCACGATCTCCTCGGCCAGCTTGTCCCCGATCGAACGCACACCGGACAGGCCGAGCCGGACCGCGTACGCGCCGTCGCGACGGTGGTCGTCGGTGTCGAACGGCGCCTCCGGGTTGAAATCTCCGACCGGCGGCTGCTCGTGCTCGAGGCACCCGGCCGACCCGGTGACGAAGATCCTGCTGTCGGCGACGGGTTCGAGCACCGGGTGCGCGCCGGACAGCAGCAGGTCGGGACGGCGTACCTCCACACCATGCCGGCGGGCGTCGGCGACCAGCGACTGCGGCGAATAGAACCCCATCGGCTGGGCCCGCAGCAGCGCGGCCAGGAACGCCGCCGGGTAGTGCAGCCGCAGCCAGGTGCTGACGTAGACCAGGTGCGCGAAGCTGATCGAGTGCGACTCGGCGAACCCGAAGTTCGCGAACGCCTCGATCTTCAG
>JBKPSJ010000139.1:0-3206 GCA_046765875.1 Actinomycetota bacterium | reverse complement strand
CGGCGACGTTGAGATCGAGGTCCTGCAGCGCCGGACCCAGCGCGCCGGCTACGTGCTGGAAGACCGCCTCGTCGAAGTCGACGCCGCCCAGATGCTCCACACCCTCGGGGTTGCCGAGGATGGCGAAGCCCTCGGGGGTCTTCTCCAGGACGCAGACGTCGAAGGTGCCGCCGCCGAGGTCGTACACCGCAACCCGGGCACCGGGTTGCAGGTCGGCGCGCGCCGCGTACTGGATCGCGGCCGCCTGCGGTTCGGTGCAGGTCCGGGCCGGGCCGATGTCGGCCATCGTGATGACCTGGTCGAGCAGTTCGCGCTTGTAGTCGCCCCAGTTCGCCGGGTACGTCAGCACGACCTCCGACGGCGGGCCGCCCTGGCGTTCCGTGGCAGTCGCGACCACCCAGGAAAGCAGCCGGGCAGTGAGGGCCTGCGGCGAGAACGGCGTACCCGCCACCAGGATCGGCACCGGGTCGCCCATCCGGCGCTTGAACTCACGGACCACCCGGGACGGCTCGGCGTACCCGCGCCGCTCGGCGGCCTCCCCGATCAGGAACTGGCCGTCGTCCTGCAAGAACAGCACCGACGGGATCTGCAACGCCCGGTTGCCCAGGCCGAGCATCGCCGGTGGCTGTCCGTTGCCGATCGCCGCCGCCGTGAAGGTCGTGCCGAGATCGACCCCGAGCCGATATGCCATGCGCCCCACCCCTGGGTAAGAAGTTCTCCCATACTAGGGCTCGGCCGTGGTCCACAGACCACCGTTAAACCGCGACCGGACACCGTGCGTACCTATACTTCAGGGCAGGGAGGACGGGAGGGAGTCGATGGCCGTCCTGTCGATACAGGAGATCTACCAGGCGGCGCTGTCGGCGGGATTCACCCCGCAGCAGGCCACCACCTGGACCGCCATCGCCCTTGCGGAGTCCGGCGGTCGTACGAGCGCGCTCAACGACCGGGGCGAGCACTCCGTGGGGTTGTGGCAGATCAACGTCGCCGCCGACGCACGGCGCAACAGTTTCGGCGACCTGCACGACCCGCTGGTCAACGCGAGGGCGGCGTACGAGATCTCCAGGCACGGCACGGACATGCGGCCCTGGACGACCACGCACGCGTCGAACGAGGGCACGAATGCCGACTACCGGCGCTATCTGCCGCGGGTCGAGCAGGTGACCGGTGTGCAAGGCGACGGCCGTGGGGTCGAGGGGTATGGCTCGAAGCTGCCACCGCCGCTGCCCGATCAAGGTACGCCGATGCCGACGCAGGCCCAGTTCGCGTACGACCAGATCAACCCTGGCCGGCCGGTCGGTTCCCAGCTGGACACCGACCACGACGGACTGACCGACGCGTTCGAGCGCGCCACCGGCAGTCGGCCCGACGTCGCCGATACCGACCACGACGGACTCAGCGACGGGTACGAGGTGGTCAAGACGCACAGCAGCCCGGTGCTCGCGGACACCGATGTGGATGGGCTGTCCGACACCACCGAGGCATCGCTCGGCACCTCGGCGAACCAGTGGGAGAGCGACCACGACGGGCTGTCGGATGCGGTCGAGGTGAGGTACGGGTCCGATCCGCTGTACGCCGAGGCCGGGGACGGTACGGCTCCCCCTGGCACCCTGCCCGGCGGAATGCCACCGACCGGTCCGGACGCGATGACCACAGGCGCAATGACGCCGGGCGTTCCAGGGGGCATGGCCGGACCGGGGATGGCTCCGGCCGGCGTACCCGGTTATGGATCTGGGTACGGCGCCGCCGGGATGCATGGACCGCCGACGTTCGCGCAGATGCAGCAGGCGGCGATGCAGCAACCTGCCACGCAGACCTCGGCCAACGCCGACCACACCAAGCTGGACCGTTTCGTCGACGTCGCACTGAGGCAGAGCGGCGACGACTACGTGTTCGGCGCCAGCGTCAAGCTGAGCGATCCGAATCCGGACACGTTCGACTGCTCGGAGCTGACGCGCTGGGCGGCGCACCAGGCCGGGGTGAAGATCCCAGACGGCGCGATGTACCAGTACCTCGACCTCAAGCAGCGCGGCGCGCTGATGCCGGTCGACCGGGCCCTGCACACCAAGGGCGCGCTGCTGTTCTACTTCTCCCGCGAACCGGTGCCCGGCGGCGGCCGGCCGTCGACGGCTCACGTCGCGATCAGCCTCGGCGACGGCCGGACCATCGAGGCACGCGGCAGCCGGTACGGCGTCGGCGAGTTCTCGGCGAAGAACCGGTTCAACTACGCGGGCATGATCCCCGGCCTGGACTCGTCCGCGCCGCCGCCGATGACGCAGCCGAGCCAGTCGTTCGTGGCGGAGATGCAGACCTCGGTGTACGACCAGATCGACTCCGGCGCACCCGTACAGACACCGGCCGACGCCGACCACGACGGTCTGACCGACGCGTTCGAGAAGCTCGCGCGGATGAACCCGAACGACGCCGACACCGACCATGACGGGTTGTCCGACGCCTTCGAGGCGATTCGCTCGCACACCGACCCGCTGAGCGCCGACACCGACCACGACGGGGTGTCCGACGCGTCCGAACTGGCCTCCGGCAGCGATCCCGGCAGGATTCCAGGTGTTGCCGGCGTCTCCGGCCAGGGCCAGTTCGCCGAACTGATCCGGTACGGCGTCAAGGACACCGACCACGACGGGCTGAGCGACACCTACGAGCAGCGCGCCGGGCTGAACCCGAACTCGGCCGACACCGATTCCGACGGCCTGTCCGACAGCGCCGAGCGAACACTGGGCACCGATCCCACGCTGTTCGACTCCGACAACGACGGCATCGGCGACGCGCTCGAGGTCCAGTTCGGCTCCGGTGCCGTACCCGGCCAGCCCACCACCATGGGTGTCGCCCTCGGCCCCGACCCGAACGATCCTCTCGGCCACCCCGCACCCGGGCTCGGCATCGACGACGCGACACCGGACGTTCCGCACTGAACAGCCGGGCGTTCCGCGCTCCGAACCTCCGGTTCGCCAGCCGTGACTCACCGACCGACTCCGCCCGGCCGTCGGCGAACGCCACGGCAGCTTGCGCGGTACCGCTGCCCGGCCACGCATCGCGCAGGTCTTCCTGACTGGTCAGGCGGTGCCGCAGCGCGGCGTCCATCGCGATCACCGCAGTCTCGTACCTCGTCACGCAGGCCAGTTCGACCAGTGCACGAGCCGGCCTGGTCACGACGACACCATCGACGCTCATCACCGACGAGTCCGACA
>JBKPSJ010000138.1:0-8628 GCA_046765875.1 Actinomycetota bacterium | reverse complement strand
CGCGTACGAAGATTGCAGGTCGATGCCCTCGGTGCGCGCATAGTGGCTGATCCACGCGGCCCGCGACTCCCCGACCAGCGGCGGCCCGCTGAGGAAGCCGGTGCATCTGCCTCGGTCGTTCACCGCCAGATCGGCCGCGACGATCATGTCGAACAACGGCTCGAGCGGCCGGGTCAGCGGCCGGACCGCGCCGGTGATCAGGATCGTGGTGTACCCGGCGGCCTTGTGCTCGCGGATCCGCCGGACCGCGGCAGCGCTGAGCCGTTCCAGCACGTGCTCGGCCAGCGACTCGTCGACCAGTCGGTTCAGCTCCTCCAGGTCGGCGCCCTCGTAGCGGCGGTAGATCGTACGCAGGAACGCGCCGCGGTCCTTGCGCTCGGCCGCGATCAGCTTGGGCAGCCGACGGGCCATCGCGCCGACCTCGGTCCACCTCTGGCGCGCGTCCAGCTCGGGCAACCGCATCCACAGGTAGGTCTCGATCACGTTCGACGACAGCAGCGTGCCGTCCATGTCGAAGGCCGCGATCACCTTGTTGCCATCGGCAACCGGCTCCACCCTGCGCAGCGCGCCGCCCGCCTCGGCGAGCGACTTGTTCCGCTTCTTGCGGACCACGTCCAGCCGGCGCAGCGGCTCGGTAACGCTCGGGCAGTGCACCTCGACCAGGTAGTGCTTCCAGTCGATGATCGCGGAGTCGCACCAGAACTTGTCCCGGTCGTCACCGTCCAGCGCGTTGTGCAGCGCTAGGACCTTGTCGTCGACGAACTGCAGCTCGGCCTGCGCGTACTCGGCGTACAGGTCCATGTAGCGGCGCAGGAAGTCGAGGCGGCGCTTCTGTACGTCGAGCTCACGCGCGTACCTGCGGGTGCGCTCGCTGCGCGGGACATGGGTGATGACCTGGTCGGCGATTCGGTGCGCTCGTTCGCCGTGGGACAGCAGGCGTTCGACGGTGTCGCCGCCGGGGAACCGCCACGACGGCAGCCGGACCGCACCGCGCTCGCCGAGGTCGAAGGGGTGCCGGTCGAAGTACCCACGCACGTCGGTGTACAGCTGTGCGAAGGTCAGCGGGTTCCGCGCACCCGAGCTGACGTGGTAGTACTCCGGCTTGCCCGGCTCGGGCGTAGTCGCCATCACCGCGCAGATCGCGCCGACGACATGGTCGACCGGGATGATCTCGACGATCGAATCCGGGCTGGCGGGGAACTCCGGCAGCTCGCCGCGGCCGAACGCCAGGATCAGCGGCTCGGCCATCTTGAAGCCCTCGATCCAGCCCGGGTTCGGCGTCTGCAACGCGGACTCGATGATCGCGGGCCGGACGATCGACGTCGGCAGCGGCGCGGCGAACTCCTCGACCACCCGCTCGCCCAGCGCCTTGGTGTAGGTGTAGCAGTCGGTCCAGCCCAGGCTACGGGCCCGCTCGGTGCCGGCCGCGACCAGCTTCTTGGCCACCCATTCCTTGCGCCGCCGCTCGGTGTCGGCGGCCGCGGTCAGATGACCGGCCCGGCGGTGCTGCTTCTCGGCCTGCTTGCGCAGGTGTGCCAGCAGACCCGGAGCCCGGGACGCCTCCTCGATGCGGTCCTTGATCGCCATCCCGGCCGCCGCCTCGGTGCGCCAGTCGACATCGTGCTCGACCGAGGTCTCCGGGATCGCGCCGCGCCGCCGGCCGGCCGTGTACGCCGTGCTGATGTGTATGTAGTGGACCGGCCGTCCGGTCTCGAGGATGCGCTCGAGCAGCGACTTCGTACCGAACACGTTGGTGGTGAAGGCCTCGTGGATCGGCGGGTCGAAACTCACGTCGCCGGCGCAGTGCACCACGATGTCGAGGTCCTCGGGCAACTCCGGTACGTCGGCCAGGTCGCCCTCGATCACCTGTATCCGGCTTTCCACCAGTTCGGCGGCACCCCCCTCGCCGTGGAACGGCTTGAAGATGTCCTTGTTGAGCAGTTGGGCCATCCGGTCCGCGCCGGACAGCGAGCCCTTCGGCCGCACGACGGCCGCGACGGTCGTGTCCGGCAGGTCGCCGATGATCCGGTGCAGCAGCGCCTCGCCGACGAATCCGGTGACGCCGGTGACCAGGACCTTCTTGCCTTTGAGCTGCTCGGCCAGGCTCATGGGCGTCCTCCACGGGTGAGCTCGAGGGCCTGTTCCAGTGTGAACGCCCCGGCGTACAGGGCCTTGCCGATGATCGCGCCCTCGACGCCGAGGGGGACCAGATCGGCCAGCGCGCGCAGGTCGTCGAGGCTGGACACCCCGCCGCTGGCGACGACCGGCCTGGCGGTGAAGCCGCACAGGTCGCGGTACAGGTCCAGGTTCGGACCCTGGAGCATGCCGTCCTTGGTGACGTCGGTGACGACATACCGCTCGCAGCCGGCGATCTCCAGCCGCTCCAGCACCTCGTACAGGTCGCCGCCCTCCTGGGTCCAGCCGCGCGCCGCCAGGGTCCGGCCGCGCACGTCCAGCCCGATCGCGACGCGGTCGCCGTACGTCGCGATCACCCGGTCGCACCACTCTGGGTACTCCAGCGCAGCCGTACCGATGTTCACCCGGGCGGCGCCGGTGGCCAGCGCCGTGTCCAGGGAGTCGTCGTCGCGGATCCCGCCGGACAGTTCGACCTTGACATCGACCTTGCCAGTCACCTCGGCGAGCAGTTCGCGGTTCTCGCCGCGCCCGAACGCGGCGTCCAGGTCGACCAGGTGGATCCACTCCGCCCCGGCCTCCTGCCAGGCCAGCGCCGCGGCCAACGGGTCGCCGTACGAGGTCTCGGTGCCGGCCTCGCCCTGGACCAGCCGGACCGCCTGCCCTCCCGCCACGTCCACGGCAGGCAGCAGTACCAGCGCCGGGTTGTCTGACATGGCCCTCACCCTAAATGGCGTCTCTGCGGACCTCGGAATCCAGCTGACCGAATGAGTCACTGATCCAGCAGGTGTCTCAGCGGCTATTGCGGCACCAACCAAGGCGGCCCTTCGCAACGCATGGTGCTCGGCGGCGGTGGCACGCGGCCTGAGGGCGACCGTCCCGTTAGGGATCTTTAGCGGCTTAGATGGCAACAACGATTGGTCTAGACCAGTGACTGACCGGACCACTGAGTGCCGGATTTCCTCAGCACGAGGAGGTCCTCGGCGAATGCGGGCATCGGCCGGTCCGGGTCGGTCTCGGCGTCGCGGGCCATCTCGGCCAGACCCGCCTCGACCTCATCGTCGGCCAGGTGCTCGAACGTCGAGAACGGCCGCAACACCAGCCGCTCGTAGGTCTCCCGCAACGTCCGCGGCTGCCCGCTGATCCGTACCCGGACCGGCTCGCCCTCCAGCCCGGCGGCCCGCGCAAGGGCGACCACCTCGCCAAGCGGCTTGTACATCGCTGCGTCCACCCGCCGCGCCGATGGCAGATAGCGGTACCAGAACAGGTCCGGCATCCGATCCGAGAACTGGCTGCGGATCAGTACAACCCCAGCCGGCCGCAGCACCCGGACCAGTTCGGCGAGGGCGGCGGGCTGGTCGGTGAAGTGGTGGAGCGTGAGGAACAACAGCGCAAGGTCGCAGGACTCGTCCGGCAGCGGGATCGCCTCGGCGCGGCCGTGGAGATAGCGGACCGCCGGGTGGGCGGCGCCGGACTCGGCGATCTCGCGCATCCGTGCCGACGGCTCCACGCCGTACACCGGACCGCCGAAGGCTTCGGCGAGCAGCGGTGTGAACCGGCCGGTGCCCGAGCCGAGGTCGAGCACGGTCAGCGGCCGGTGGCTTGGTGCGTACCGCTCGAACTCGGACCGCCACGATCGCAGGCTGTCCGCGGAAAGGCGGCGGCCTTCGGCGTAGACGCGGTGCAGCCGATCGTCGTAGTCGACACCCATGCGCTGAAGCGTAGTTGCGTTGGAGTGCGCTCCAGGTTCTAGCGTCGAGGTGTGAGTTATTCGATTGCTGAAGTTGCGGAGCGCAGCGGACTGTCCACCGACACGCTGCGGTACTACGAGAAGATCGGGCTGATCGACCCACCACCCCGGGACTCCGGCGGACGGCGCAGCTATACGCAGGACGACCTCTCCTGGGTCGCGTTCCTGCTGCGGCTGCGGAGCACGGGTATGCCGATCCGGTTGATGAAGGAGTACGCCGACCTGCGGCGGATCGGGCCGGTCACGGCCGGGCGGCGCAAGGACATCCTGATCGAGCACCGCGAGGAGATCCAGCTGCGGATGGCGGAGATGCAGGCGTTTCTCGAAGTACTGGATCGCAAGATCGACAACTACGCCGAGATCGCGGCGAAGGAGGACCGTAAGCAGTGAAGACCCGCACTCTCGGTGACCTGACGGTGAGCGCTCAGGGCCTGGGCTGCATGGGCATGAGCGCGTACTACAGCGGCCGCGACGACGAGGAGTCGGTGTCGACGATCCACCGCGCCCTCGATCTGGGCGTCACACTGCTGGATACCTCCGACGCGTACGGCCCGCACACGAACGAGGAACTGGTCGGGCGTGCGATAGCGGACCGCCGCGACGAGGTGGTACTCGCGACCAAGTTCGGCATCCAGTTGCGCGCCGACGACCCGGCGTACCGGGGCGTGCGCGGCGACCCGGCGTACGTGAAGGAAGCCTGCGACGGCTCGCTGCGACGCCTCGGCGTCGATCACATCGACCTCTACTACCAGCACCGGGTCGACCCGAACGTGCCGATCGAGGAGACCGCCGGCGCGATGGCGGAGCTGGTACACGCGGGAAAGGTCCGGCACCTGGGCCTGTCCGAGGCGGGCTCGAACACGATCCGCCGGGCCCACGCGGTGCACCCGATCGCCGCGGTGCAGACCGAGTGGTCGCTGTGGACGCGTGACATCGAGGCCGAGATCGCGCCGACCTGCGCCGAGCTGGGGATCGGGATCGTCGCGTACTCCCCGCTCGGCCGCGGCTTCCTGACCGGGAAGGTCAAGGCGGCGGACCTGCCGGACGACGACTTCCGCCGGACCGGCCAGCCCCGGTTCACCGGGGACAACCTGGACCGCAACATGGCGATGGTCCGGGCCCTGGACACGGTGGCGGCGGAGCGTGGTGTCACCGCGGGGCAACTCGCGCTGGCCTGGGTGCAGCAGCGCGACGAGCACGTGGTGCCGATCCCGGGCACGAGGCGGCGTACATATCTGGAGCAGAACGTGGCAGCCGCCGACCTCGAGCTTTCCGCCGAGGACCTGGCCGCGCTCGAGGCCGCCGTACCGGCCGACGCCGTCGCCGGAGACCGCTACGCCGAGAATATGATGCGCCTGCTGAGCATTTAGTGCCCCTTTCGTTGCTGAGGTCGCCTCGACGCCAACGAAATCGGGTCTTGAGCATTGCCCGCGCGATGCTCCGGGAGTAGCGTTCGACAAAATTTGGCGCGCGTCCTCAGCCGGCAGCACCATCCTCGGCTGCGGCTGGCGAAGCGCTCGCAGGGGACGTACGCCCATCCGCCGGAGGGGTGTTGTCAATGTCCTCTAGACGTGCAGTCGTAGCGCTCCTGGCCTCAATCGCACTCAGCGTGGTCTCGTTGCCCGCCATCGCCCGGCAGCCGGATGCGTCGCTCGAGATGTACACACTCGACGGACCGGCCGACAAGATCGCGGAGGCCGTGCCCGGGCTCGAGCTCGCCGCGGTGCACCAGACCGGATCGGGAATCACGGCCGATGCGGTTCTCACTCGTGCTCAGCGAAACAAGATGGCCGCCTCAGGCGTCAAGGTGACCGTCAAGCGGAACAAGAAGGGCCAGTCGGTCTCGGAGCAGGCTGCTGCACAGGCAGCCGCGGGCTACAAGGTCTATCGATCGTGGGACCAGCCGGGCGGCTTCCGTGACGTGCTCTACGAGGTGGCGCTCAGCAACCCCCTGCTGGTCAAGCTCGAGGTCCTCGGCCACACACATCAGGGCCGCGAACTGATCGGCCTCAAGCTCACTCAGAGTGCGCGCGAAATAGCCGACGGATCTCGCCCGGCGGTCTTGTACTCGTCGAACCAGCACGCGCGCGAGTGGATCAGCCTCGAGGTGAACCGCCGGCTGCTGCACTACTTCATCGACCGCTGGCGGGCGAACGACAAAGATATCAAGAACCTGCTGAAGCAGACCGAGTTGTGGTTCGTCGTCTCGGCGAACCCCGACGGGTACCAGTACACGTTCGACCACGAGCGGCTGTGGCGGAAGAACCTGCGCGACAACGACGGCGACGGCCAGATCACCGCTGTCGACGGCGTCGACCCGAACCGCAACTTCAACGAACACTGGGGCTACGACAACGAGGGCTCCTCGCCGAGTCCCTCCGAGGAGACCTACCGCGGCCCGAGCCCGGCGTCCGAGCCGGAGACCCGTGCGATGGCAGGTCTGATCGACCGCGTGAAGCCGAAGTTCCAGTCGAACCTTCACTCGTTCGGCCAGTGGCTGCTGTACCCGCAGGGCTGGCAGGTCGGCACGCCTGACGCCGACAACCCGATCTATGCCGCGATTGCCGGCACCGACGCGAAACCCGCGATCGCCGGCTTCAACCCCGGACAGTCGGCTGACACGCTGTACGTCACCAACGGCGAGACCACAGACTACGCCGACGTCAATGCAGGCACCGTCTCCCTGACCCCCGAACTCGGCGAAGGGGTACCCGGCGCGGGATTCGTCTTCCCCGACGACGAGGCGCTGATCCAGGCGGAGTTCCAGAAGACCCTGGCATTCCACCTCAGTATGGCCCGATCGGCGCTGAATCCGGCCGACCCGGCCTCGTCGGTCGGCATCAAGACCGCGCCGTTCTACCTCGACCAGGACGACATCGACCCGCAGAACGGCCAGCAGTCGCTGTTCGACTTCCGCTTCGCCGTTTCGTATGGCGACCCGCAGGAGGTCCGGGTCCTGGCCCGGCGCAACCTCGGCGCCGTGACGCTGAAGTACCAGGTCGGCAACGGCCCCATACAGCAGAAGTCGACGTCGGAGTGGACCGGCGGGGAACGCTACGGGCCCGGTACCGGCACGTACTACCACGTCGTGCGCGGCCAGGTCACCGGAGCGTCGGTCGGTAACAACGTGACCGTGTGGTTCGAAGGGGGTGGCCAGCGCAGTGACTCGTTCACGTATCGGGTCCAGTCCGACACCGGCAAGCGGGTCCTGATCCTCTCGGCCGAGGACTACACCGGTGCGTCCCCTGCGAAGCCGGGAGTGACGGCGCCGCAGTACCTGTCCTTCTACACCGCTGCGCTGGACGCCAAGGGAGTCGCGTACGACGTGTACGACGTTGACGCGAACGGCCGCACCGCGCCGGACAACCTCGGCGTGCTCAGCCACTACGACGCCGTCGTGTGGTACACCGGCGACGACATCGTGACCCGCGAACCCGGCTGGGGGGCGGGCAACGCGTCGCGGCTGGCGATGCAGGAGCTGCTCGAGGTGCGCGACTTCGTCAACGAGGGCGGGCGGGTGGCCTACACCGGTCAGCGCGCCGGCCAGCAGTACACCTCGGCCGTCTCAGGGCAGGTGTACGACCCGTTCGAGAACCGTCAGTGCCGCGCGGATCCCGCCGTGCTGGCACGCTGCCTGGCTCTGTCCGGCTCCGGCGACTCGCAGGGCGACCCGATCGAGTACGTCTTCGGTGCGGCGGTTACGACTGCGGGTGGCGGTCTCGACCCGAACACGGGTGACCCGTTCCGCATCTCGGGGATCGACGACCCGCTGCGCGGTCTGGCCCTGGAGCGCAACGGCGAGGACAGCGCCCAGAACCAGGGCATCGACTCGTCGTTCATCGCGACCGGCGACTTCCTCAGGATCACCGATCCTGGTGGCAGCTTCCCGCACCTGGACAGCTGGCCGGCGGCGGAGTACCTGAGCGGGATCGCGGGACCGTTCGACCCGCACACCGGGCAGAAGTTCATGTGGGGAGACAGGGCCGACCGGGCCTACAAGCGGCTGATGCGGACCATCACGGTACCGTCAGCCGGCGCGAGTCTGTCGTTCTGGACCAACTACAACCTCGAGCTGGACTTCGACTACCTGATCGTGGAGGCGCACACGGTGGGCCAGGACGATTGGACTACGCTGCCCGACCAGAACGATCACACGTCGAGTGATCTGAGCGACGACCAGTCATGTACGGGCGGCTGGAGCAACCTTGCTGACGCCGCCAACGTGCTGCACCCGTTCCTGACCCATTACCAGACCTTCGACCCGGCCACCGGGACGTGCAGCAATACGGGCACCACCGGAGCGTGGAACGCCGCCAACGGCAGCTCGTCGGGGTGGCAGCAATGGCAGATCGACCTGTCACCGTACGCCGGCAAGCAGGTCGAGCTCTCGATCACCGTCCTGAGCGACTGGGGTCTGCAGCAGTTCCCGGGAGTGTTCGTCGACGACATCACGGTCTCCACCGGCGAGGGAACCACCTCGTTCGAGGACGACGCCGACCCGACGGACGGCTGGACGGTCACCGGTGCGCCGCAGGATCCGGGCGGCATCGAGGGCGCGAACCTCAACGACTGGGTGCGCCGCGGCGGCTTCGGCATCAAGGAGGGTGCCGCGATCGCGACCCCGGACACCGTCTACCTCGGCTTCGGACTCGAAGGTGTCACCGGGGCGGCCAACCGAGAAGCGCTGATGGACCGCTTGGTCGACTACCTGCTCCGATAGGGAGCGGTCAGGTGGTGGTGGGTCC
>JBKPSJ010000137.1:0-11035 GCA_046765875.1 Actinomycetota bacterium | reverse complement strand
GTATGACCCAGAAGGTGTTGCCGGGCCCGCTCGCGAGCTGGGGCAGCATCGCCAGGTACTGGTACGCGAGCATCTTCGGGTCGGGGTCGCTGCGGCGCACGGCGGCGAACACGGTCTCGGCGGCCTGGGCCTGGCCCTCCGCCCGCAGGATGGCGGCCTGCCTGTCGCCCTCCGCGGTCAGGATCGCGCTCTGCTTGTCGCCCTCGGCGGTGAGGATCTTGGCCTGCCTGATGCCCTCGGCCTGCAGGATCGTGGCGCGCTTCTCGCGGTCGGCCCGCATCTGCTTCTCCATCGACTCTTTGATCGACGGCGGCGGGTCGATCGCCTTCAGCTCGACCCGGTTCACCCGGATGCCCCACTTGCCCGACGCCTCGTCGAGGACGCCGCGCAGCTGGCTGTTCACGTGCTCGCGCGACGTCAGCACCCTCTCCAGGTCCAGGCTGCCGATCACGTTGCGCAGGGTGGTGACGGTGAGCTGCTCGATGGCCTGGATGTAGTTGACGATCTCGTACGCCGCGGCGCGGGGCTGGGTGACCTGGAAGTAGAGCACCGTGTCGATGTGGACGACCAGGTTGTCCTCGGTGATCACCGACTGCGGTTCGAACGAGACCACCTGCTCGCGCATGTCGATCAGCGGGCGGACCCGGTCGATGAACGGGACCACGAGGTTCAGACCGGGCTCCAGCGTGCGCTGGTACCGGCCGAGCCGCTCGACGTTGCCCGCCCGGGCCTGCGGCACGATGCGTACGGTGCGCCACACGATGAGCACGACGACGAGTGCGGCGACTATTCCGGCGATCAGTTCGGCCACGGTTCCTCCTGTGGGTGGACCAGTGCGGTGGCGCCCTCGATCGCGAACACGTCGACCGTCGCGCCCGGCGGGATCACGCGGGTTGCGTCGTAGGGACGCGCGGTCCAGGTCTCGCCCTTGATCCGTACCAGGCCCTCGGAACGGTTCACCTCACTGAGCGTGACCGCTTCACAACCGACCAGGGCGGCGACGTTGTCGCGTACCGGCGGCCCCGTGACGATGCGGCCGCGTACGACCGGGCGGACCACGAACAGCAGCAGGACGGCACTGGCCGCGAAGGCGGCGAATTGGAACCCGGGCCCGAGACCGAGCGCGGCGACGACGGCCGCGACCCCGGCGGCGACCGCCAGGAGCACGAGGTAGAGCGTCGCGGTGACAACCTCGGCCGCACCGAGGGCCAGCGCGATAATCAACCAGACCAGCCAGTCCGGCACCGGCATCGCCTCATCCGGAAGACCCCGTCCATCCCACGGTAAGCCTGCCGCGGAAACCCGTGTACCGGCATTGTCGATTTCGATATCCGCCGTTCGTCAGGATGGTGTTGTCAACCCTCGAGCGAAGGAGCTCATCCGATGACGCAGTACATGTTCATGCTGTTCGACGACGAGAGCTGGTACGACCGGGTCGACGAGCAGGGTTGGCGAGACTCCATGAAGCTGCACATCGACTTCGCCGCGGCGGTCGAGGCGGCCGGAGCCAGGATCACCGGCGGCGACGCGCTGCTGCGTACGAGCACGGCGACCACGGTGCGCAACCGCGAGGGCGCCGACCCGCTGGTCACCGACGGCCCGTTCATCGAGACCAAGGAGGCGCTCGGCGGCTACTACGTGATCGACTGCAAGGATCTGGACCAGGCGCTGGAGTTCGCCAAGATCTGCCCGTCGGCCAACATCGAGGTCCGTCCGGTGATGGACACCTCAGAGGGTTCCGTCCCGCCCGAGTAGACCCCCCACTGAATGAGCACTGGATGAGCACTGGATGAGCACCGGATGATCGGCAAGTCCGCTCCGCCTCGCCGGCCGGCCGATGCGCGTGAGGTCGCGCGGCTGGTCGACGAGGCGCACCGCGCCTGCTGGCCGATCGTGCTCGCCGCGACGGTCCGGCTCACCCGTGACCTCGATCTGGCCGAGGACTGCACACAGGACGCGTTCGTCCAGGCGTTGCGGACCTGGCCGGACGGTCCGCCGGACAGTCCCGCGGCCTGGCTCACCACGGTCGCGCGCCGGGTCGCGCTGGACAAACTGCGCCGCGAGACCAACCTGCGGCGCAAGTTGCCGCTGCTGGTCGAGGACGAGACCGGGGACGAGCCCGAGCGGCCCGCCGACCCGCTGCGACTGGTCTTCACGTGCTGCCACCCGGCGCTGGCCGTCGAGTCGCAGGTCGCGCTGACACTGCGGCTGATGTGCGGCCTGACCACCCGGGAGGTCGCCTCCGGGCTGCTGATCTCCGAGCCGACCGCGGCGGCGCGGATCACCCGGGCCAAGAAGAAGATCGCCGCCGCCGGCATCCCGTACCGGATCCCCTCCGACGAGGGGTTGCCGGCCCGGCTGGACGCCGTACTGACCGTCGTCCATCTCGTCTACACCGCCGGACATGTTGCCGCCGGCAAGGATCTGACCCGGGCCGACCTGACCGGCCGGGCTCTGGACCTGGCCCGCACGCTGGTCCGGCTGATGCCGTCCGAACCCGAGCCGCAGGCGCTGCTCGCGCTGCTGCTGATGACCCAGGCCCGGGGCGGCGCCCGGATCAGCCCGGACGGCGAGCTGGTACTGCTGGCAGACCAGAACCGCGACCGCTGGGACCGGCGGCTGATCCACGAGGGCCTGGCCCGGATCACGGCCGCGCTGGAGTCGTCTGAGCAACCGGGCCGGTTCGCGCTGCAGGCCGCGATCGCCGGCCTGCACGTCAGCGCCCCGTCCTGGGAGAACACCGACTGGGCCCGCGTGGTCACCATGTACGACGCGCTGCTGCTGCGCTGGCCGACGCCGATCGTGGCGCTGAACCGGGCGGCGGCGATGAGCCTGGTGCCGGGCGCGGACCTGGACCGGGTGCTGGCCGATCTGGACGAGTTGGCCGGCGAACCCGCGCTGAAGGCGTACTGCTATCTGCCGGCGACCCGCGCCGACGTGCTCAAGCGGCTCGGCCGCTCCGAGGACGCGGCGGCCGCGTACGCCGAGGCGATCGCGCTGACCGCCAACGACACCGAGCGCCGCTTCCTCACCCGCCGCCGCGCGTCCCTGCTTTAGATCGGTTTGTGACGCTGGTCTCATCCGGCCGATGAGACCTATCCATCCCAGCAAGCGGCGCCGAATACACGGTGTCCGGCGGCCCTCGAGCCCGGATGACCCGGCGCGGTGGTGAGGTGGCCCGCCGCGCCGGGCCCCAAACGATCCAGGGGCGACAGCATGAGCGATCCGGCAGGCCGGCGGCTGTTCGCGGTCCGCGACGGTGCCGATCAGCACGACCTAGGCCCCGAGGTGATGAGCCGGGTCGCCCGCGGCGACATGACCGCGTACGCGGCGGTGTACGACGCGCTCGCCCCACGGGTGTTCGGGCTGATCCGGCAGGTGCTGCGCGACCCGAGCCAGTCCGAGGAGGTGACTCAGGAGGTGATGGTGGAGATCTGGCGCTCGGCGACCAGGTACGACCCGGCGCGCGGGTCCGTCACCGCCTGGGCGCTCACCATCGCGCACCGGCGGGCGATCGACCGGGTTCGCGCTGAGCAGGCGGCCACCGACCGGGAGCGGGTGGTGGCCCGCCGGGAGGGCGCGACGGCGTACGACGACGTCGTCGACGCGGTGACCACGCGACTCGAGGCCGAGCAGGTACGCAACTGTCTGGGCTCGTTGACCGAACTGCAGCGCGAATCGATCACGATGGCCTACTACGGCGGCCACTCCTACCGGGAGGTGGCGCAACTGCTCGACGCCAATCTCGCCACGGTCAAGGCGAGGATGCGCGACGGCCTGATCCGGCTGCGCGACTGCCTCGGCGCGGAATCGAGGTGACGCGATGCAGACACCCGATGTCCACGCGCTGACCGGCGCGTATGTGCTCGATGCGCTGAGCGTCGACGAAAAGACCGGCTTCGAGGTGCATCTCGACGGCTGCCACGCCTGCACGACCGATGTCGCGGAACTGACCGAAGCGGTCGCGCGGCTTGGAACCGTAGCGGCGCGGCCGGTGCCGGCGCGGCTCAAGGCCAGGGTGCTGGCCGAGGTCGCCCGGACCCGGCAGCTGCCTCCGCCGATACCCGACGTTGTCGAGATCCGGTCGCGGCGCGGGCGGGTCGTGTTGGCCGCTGCCGCCGCCGCGCTGACGCTAGTGGCGGGTGCGGGGATCGCTGTCGACCAGCACCATGAGGTGGTCGCGACCCGTCAGGCGAACGCCGACCTGATGACGGTGCTGGCCCAGCCCGATGCCCGGACGACCCACGGCGAGGTCGCCGGTGGCGGTGAGGCGACGGTGGTCGCGTCCCGGCGGGCCGACGCGGTCGTCGTCGTGCTGCGCGGACTGCCGGACCTGCCCAACGGGCGTACGTACGAGTTGTGGCTGATGAACGCCCGGAGCAAGGCACGCCCGGCCGGACTGATGTCGGCCGACCAGACCCGGCTGGTACGCGGTCTCGGTGACTCCGTCAAGGTCGGCCTGACCGTCGAACCGGCCGGCGGTGCTGTCAGCCCAACGCCGCCGATCATCGCCGCGCTCGATGTCGCCTAGTACCCGTCGCGGAAGTTGTGCACGCGGTCGGGTTCGGCCAGGATCTTCGGGATCCGGCGCGCGTTGAGCGGTGAGACACGACCCTCGACCTCGTCGGCCGTGTACCAGCGGGCCGCCAGGATCTCCCGGCCGTCGACCGCGAAGGTGTCGACCAGCGAAGGGTCGTGGACGCCGCCGTCGTACAGGATCTCGATCGCGTCGCCCCAGCCCTGCCACGGCGGCAGCCAGTCGATCGCCACCACGCCGCCGATCGGGATGTCGACGCCCAGCTCCTCGAGGACCTCGCGCCTCGCCGCGCTCAGCGGGTCCTCGCCGGGCTCGACGATCCCGCCGGGCAGTTCGAGGTCGCGCTTGAAGCCGGTGGTGCACAGCAGGATCCGGTTCGCGAGGTCGCGGACCACGACGTGGGCGATCACCCGCTTCTTCGGCAGCACCGAGTCCATCAGGCCGGTCCAGCCGAGCAGCGTGTCCGGCCGCGGGTCGTCGCGCCGCAGCCCGTACACGACCGTGTCGTGCCGCTCCTCGCCGAGAGTGGTGTTGCCGCGCAGCACACCCTCGCGGCGGAATCCGGCCCGCAGCGCCACCCGGAGTGAGCCGATGTTCTCCGGATCGACATCGGCCTGGAGCCGTTCGAGGCCCAGCTCGGTAAACGCGTACGCCGCAAGCATCCGCACCGCGCGGGTGGCTATCCGGCGCCGCCGGAACGGCTTGTACACGGTCCAGGACACGTACCCGACCCCGCGCTCGCCGCGCCGTACCTCGACGTTGCCGACCGGCCCGCGCTCACCGGCCAGCGCGATCGCGAAGTTCACCACCGACCGATCGTCGGCGTACTGCTCCCGCCAGCGCTGGACCGCGGCGACCACGTCCTCCCGGGTGGACGGCCGCGAGAAGTCGAACCAGTGCGTGATCTCCTCGTCCTCCAGCGGTGCCGCCAGGTCGACGTCGGAGTCCCGCCACGGCCGCAGCGTCAGATCACCGTCGGTCAGCGTCGGCTGCGGCGGTACGGCACTCACACCCCGAAACGCTACCCCACCGGCTCCGGGTGGTATTTGAGCCAGACGGTGGCCAGGGGTGGGACGGAGAGGTCGGTGCTCGAGGTCATGCCGTGCCAGCCTGGGCCGTCCGCTGTGACGCCGCCGAAGTTGCCTACGCCCGAGCCGGAGTATTCGGCCGCGTCGGTGTTGAGGACCTCGTCCCACCTGCCGGCGAACGGCAGCCCGAGCCGGTAGCCGAAGTACGGCACCGCCGAGAAGTTCGCCACACAGGCGATCGCGCCGCCGCCGTCCTTGTCGTCACTGAACCGGACGAACGAGAAGACGTTGCTCTGGGCATCGTTCGCGTCGATCCAGGAGAACCGCTCCGGCTCGTGGTCGGTCGCCCACAGCGCCCGCTCGTCGCGGTACAGCCGGTTCAGGTCGCGGACCATGTTCTGCAGGCCGCGGTGGTCGGCGTTGTCGAGCAGCCACCAGTCCAGCTCGTGCTTCTCCGACCACTCCGACTCCTGGCCGAACTCGCAGCCCATGAACAGCAGCTGCTTGCCCGGATGCGCCCACATCATCGCCAGGTACGCACGCAAGTTCGCCAGCTGCCGCCAGCGGTCGCCGGGCATCTTGCGCAGCAGCGAACCCTTGCCGTGCACCACCTCGTCGTGCGACAGCGGCAGCACGAAGTTCTCCGAGTACGCGTGCATCATCGAGAACGTCATCTCGTGGTGGTGGTACTGCCGGTGTACGGGATCGTGCGCGAGATAGCGCAGCGAGTCGTTCATCCAGCCCATGTTCCACTTGAACCCGAACCCGAGCCCGCCGAGATGGGTGGCGCGGGTGACGCCGGGCCACGAGGTCGACTCCTCCGCGACCGTGACCACACCGGGCACACGCTTGTAGACGGTGGCGTTCATCTCCTGCAGGAACGAGACCGCCTCGAGGTTCTCCCGGCCGCCGTACTGGTTCGGCACCCAACCGCCCTCGGGCCGGCTGTAGTCGAGGTACAGCATCGACGCGACCGCGTCGACGCGAAGTCCGTCGACGTGGAACTCGTCGGCCCAGTAGACCGCGTTCGCGACCAGGAAGTTGCGTACCTGCGGGCGGCCGAAGTCGAACACCAGCGTGCCCCAGTCGAGCTGTTCACCGCGCCGCGGGTCCGGGTGCTCGTACAGCGCGGTGCCGTCGAACCGGGCCAGCGCCCAGGCGTCCTTCGGGAAGTGCGCCGGGACCCAGTCCACGATCACGCCGATCCCGGCCTGGTGCAGCGCGTCGACCAGGGAGCGGAAGTCGTCCGGGTCGCCGTACCGTGAGGACGGCGCGAAGTACGACGTCACCTGGTAGCCCCACGATCCGCCGAACGGGTGCTCCATCGGCGGCATCAGCTCGACATGGGTGAACCCCATCGCGGTGACGTAATCGACCAGTTCGCCGGCCAGGTCACGATACGACCGGCCGCGCCGCCACGACCCGAGATGCACCTCGTAGACGCTCATCGGCTCGGCGTACGCCTGGGTGGTGGCCCGCCGGTCCATCCAGTCGCTGTCTTTCCACTCGTACTGCGACTCGAACACCACCGATGCGTTCGCGGGTGGCGTCTCGGCCAGCGCCGCCACCGGGTCGGCCTTCTGCCGCCAGACGCCGTCGCGGCCGCAGATCTCGTACTTGTACCGGGTACCGGTGCCGACGCCGGGTACGAACAGCTCCCACACGCCGGACCCGCCCATCGAGCGCATCGGGTGCGCGCGGCCGTCCCAGAAGTTGAAGTCGGCGGTGATCCGCACACCCTGCGCGTTCGGCGCCCAGACCGCGAACGACGTACCGACGACGTCGCCGGGGTAGTGCCGCACGTGCGCGCCGAGTACGGTCCACAGCTCCTCGTGCCGGCCCTCGCCGATCAGGTGCAGGTCAACCTCGCCCAGCGACGGCAGGAACCGGTACGGATCGTCGACCAACTGGGCCGGTGCGCCGTCGTAGACGACCTCGAGCCGGTAGTTCGGGACGTCCTCGCCCGGCAGGACGCCGGCCCACACACCGTGCGCCTCATGCGCCATCGCGACACGTTCGTCGCCGCTGACCACCGTGACGCTGCCGGCGAACGGCCGCAGCGTGCGGATCGTCACACCGCCCTCGTGCACGTGCGGTCCCAGGATCTGGTGCGGGTCGTGGTGCGTTCCGTCATGGAGCCGTTGCAGGTCGTCCGCGCCCACCGGTGCAGGCGTCAGCTGCCGGGTGTCCCGCTCGCTCGCGTCCATAGGCCCATCCATAGGCCCCATCCTGCCGGATCGGCGACGATGTTCGCCCCTCCGCGTGGCGCTGCGGCGAGCCCGCGGTGCCTGCCACCGGGTAGCTTGCCTGCCATGGGAGCCGAGGAACGCCGGCGCGGGCCGGGCCGGGGGGAGCAGGTCGGGACCGCGGCGGTCATCGGGGCACTCGCCGGTGCGGCGCTGACCGGACGGCGGGGTGCCAGGGCCGGTCTGGTCGGTGCGGCCGCCGGGGCCGTGGGGCTCGGGATCGGTGAGGCCGTGGCGCGGGCAAGGCAGCGGCCGGGGGAGATCCCGGCGCTGTGGCAGCGGATCGCGGTGAGTACGGCGTTGGCGGCTCAGGGCGGCTGGCTCGCCGACCGAACGGCGTCGCTCACCGGTCGCGAACTGCCGCCGGAAGCGGTCGGCGTGGCGACGGGCGGGATCGCCGGCGCGATGGGTGTGCGGCCGCAGAAGGTCGCCCTGGGACCGGCGGTCGGCCTCGCGGTAGGGCGAGCCCTGCGCCGGCAGGACGCCTCGGTGGTCGCGGGTACGACCGTGCTGGCGTATCGGGTGTCGTCGGCGCTGCTGTTCCGGGATGCGCAGGTCAGTTTGCTGGCGGAGAACGTCCAGGCCGAGGACCTGCCGTTCGTCGTACCGCTGGAGGCGCGGGGCCGGTACGTCGGCACCGGCTATGTCCGTGAATTGGCCGGCGTGATCGGCGGTACGTACCGGCCGGACGCGCCCGACGTCGGCATCGTCGGATCGCTGGACGAATTGGCCGGGCCGGACTTCGACCCCGCCGGCGTGGACCCCCGGGTGCGCGAGTTCTACGAGCACACCACCCGGTTCGTGCTCGACATCGTACCGCGCTGGCGGCTGTGGGTACGACCCGGCTACCTGCTGTACCGGTCGCTGGTGGCCCGCCCGCTGGGCCAGGCCAGCGTGCCGATGAACGAGCGTGAGACCCGGCGAGGCATCCGCAGCAGGATCGACACCATCACCCCGGACGGTGCGGACGTGATCGGCGTACGCGGCTGGCTTCGCTCGTACGCAGACACCGACGAGCCGATCTACGTCGGGATCTACACGACGTACCGGCGCGACGGGTACGGCTACGTGAGCGTCGGCTTCCCGTTGCCACAGGCAAGCTTCACCGCGACGCTGGCACCACGGGCCCGGCCGGGTGGCGGGCTGGTGCTGACCAGTCGAAGCAATCTCGATCAGCCGGGCCACTACCTGACCTACATCGATCCCGAGACCCGCGACCTCACCACCCTGGCGGTGCACGGGTTCGCCGAGCAACTCGACGTCTATCCCGAGGGCGCCGACGGGCTGCGCGCCGAGCACGCGTTCTCGCTTTTCGGCTTCCCGTTCCTGGTGCTCGACTACCGGATCAGCCGTAAGTGATCAGCGGCTGATCTGAGCAGCGGCCGCCAGCGGGATCGGAAGCCAGGTCGGCCGGTTGCGTGCCTCGTACATGACCTCGTAGACGACCTTGTCCGCCGAGAACGCGCGCAGCAGCACGTCGTCGTCGCGCGGATCAGCGCCGGCCACCTCGGCGTACCCCTCACAGAACGCGGATCGGTTGCGGTTCGACCACTCCGCGGCCCGGTAGGCGATCTGTGCGTCGCCCTGGTGATCGGCGGCGAGCAGGTGCCGGGCCGCGTAGTCGAACGAGCGGAGCATCCCGGCCACGTCCTTGACGGGTGTGTCCGCAGCACGGCGCTCGCTCAGCGGTTTGGCCGGCTCGCCCTCGAAGTCGATCACCTTCCAGCCCTCGATCGTGCGCAGCGTCTGCCCCAGGTGGTAGTCGCCGTGGATCCGCTGCACCGGGATCGGCCGGTCGTAGCCGGCGAGCGCGTCGAAGGCGGCGACCAGACCGGCTGCGTACTGCCCCAGCTCCGGGACCGCTTCCACGACTTGGTCGAGCCGCTGGCGCATCCCAGCCGCGATCGCCGGGATCCGGTCGGCCGGCAGTTCGTCGCTGCCGAGCGCCTTGGCCAGGTCCGCGTGCACGGTCGCGCTTGTCATCCCGAGGCGGTACGACTCGCCCGCGAAGTCGCCGCCCACCTCGTCGGCGTGCAGGTCGCCCTCGGCGTACAGGTCGCGCACCGAGGTGGTCGCGTACGTCCAGCCGTCGGTGGCCGAGCGCTGGAACACCGTCATCATCGCCAGGTCACCGATCGCGGTGCCGCCGTCCGGGTCCGGCCATGAGCCGCGTACCCAGCCAAGCACCTCCGGGACCAGGTCGGAGCCGGACTCGGTCAGCGCGGACTCGATCTCCACACCCGGGTTGGTGCCGGGCTCGAGCCGGCGGAACACCTTGAGCATCGCGGCGTCGCCGTACACCAGCGAGGTGTTGCTCTGCTCGCCGGTGAGGACCAGTGACCGCGAGTCCTCCGGTACGACGGTCGCGTGGCTCGGCGCGTGCACCGGGTGGAACTCCAGGTCGTCCAGCCGGCGGCCGTTGGTGATCGCGTCAAGCCAGTACGGCGTGGCCTGCTTGTCGTACAACGCGTCGTACACCCACACCGTGCGGTCGCCGAGATCCGGCTCGGTCCACTCGCCCACGTAGGCGTATGCGAGTGACTCGTCCGGCTCGTCACGGTACGACAGCGGCAACTGGTAGACCGAGGTCGACAGGCCGTCATCGCCGAAGCGGCAGTGCACGAACCCGATCCGTACCGCGGGCCACGATCCCCCGGGTGACAGCCAGCTCGACGCCGGCATCGCGGTCACCTCGAGGGTGCGACCCTTGTCGCCAAACCATCGCTGCCCGATGCAGAAGGTCTGGACCTGGTCCAGATGCGTTGTCACGAAGGGCTCTCCTCATTTCGGTCGGTACGGCGTTCGGAACGCACGAGCGGATCGGGGCGGTCGCCACGGTTGACCGGGAGCCTGAACCAGTAGAAGCCGTGGTTGCCCAACGTCAGCAGGTACGGCAGTTCGCCGATCCGCGGGAAGTGAACCCCGCCGAGCATCTCGATCGGCTCCACACCCTCCCACTGCCGCAGGTCCAGCTCGATCGGCTGCGGGAACCGCGACAGGTTGTTCACGCAGAGCACGACGTCGTCACCGAACTCGCGCACGTACGAGAACACGCTGGGGTTCGAGCCGCCCAGATCGGTGAAGGTACCCATCCCGAAGCACGGGTGCTGCTTGCGGGCCTGGATCATCCGGCGGGTCCAGTGCAGCAGGCTGGAGGAGTTCTCCATCTCGGCTTCGACGTTGACCGCCTGATAGCCGTAGACCGGGTCCATGATCACCGGCAG
>JBKPSJ010000136.1:0-5701 GCA_046765875.1 Actinomycetota bacterium | reverse complement strand
GGCCGAGCAGGCGGCCGCGGAGGCCGAGGCCGTCAGTCAGCCCTCCCGCCCGCGCCGGACGGCTCCGGTCGAGCACGGCGACGTCTCGGCGGTGATCGCCTTCGCCAAGGCCCAGCTCGGTGAGCCCTACGTGTGGGCCGCCGCCGGCCCGGACTCGTGGGACTGCTCTGGCCTGACGATGATGGCCTGGCGCCGGGCCGGGGTCTACCTGCCGCACTACTCGGTCGCGCAGTACGAGCAGATCCGGCACATCTCCGCGGACGAGTTGCGTCCCGGCGACCTGATCTTCTGGGCCGACAACCCGAGCGATCCCGGGACGATCTTCCACGTCGCGCTGTACATCGGCGGCGGCCGGATGATCCATGCCCCGCGACCGGGCCGGCCGGTGACGATCGACAACGTCTATTACTGGAAGGACCCGGCCTTCTTCGGCAGGCCATGATCCCCGTGACCCGCCCAGATCCGTGCCTTCGGCAAGGGTTATTCCGGCCGCGGCACGCGTTCCGTTACCGAATCGTGTCCGGGACCGAATACCGTCACCGTCATGATCATCGTCACCGCGGCACTCAAGGGCGGCGTCGGCAAGACGACCACGTCGGTGTACCTGGCCGCACTGGCCTCCAGCAATCGGCGCAACGCCACGCTCATCGACTCGGATCCACAGGGCAGCGCGGCCGACTGGATCGAGCGGCACAACGACGAACGGCTGGAGCGGGTCGAGGTCGCGGAGGCGCCGACCGAGCGCCTGCTGACCAAGGCTCTCGACAGGGTCCCGCCTGGCGGCACCGGAATCGTCGACATGCCCCCGTCGCATGAGCGGCTGCTGAACAAGGCGGTCGAGCGCGCCCGGGTGATCGTGATCCCGACCCGGATCGGTGGGGTGGAGACGCCGCGGGTGGAGACCGTGCTCGAACTGGTGCCGGACAAGGTGCCGTTCGGGCTGGTGATCTGCTCGGCGCGTACGTTCACCCGCTCCTACCAGGAGGCGATGGTCGCCTGGGCCGAGGCCGGCGTACCGGTGTGGGGCACCATCCCCGAGCGGGTGGCGATCACCGCCGGGCCGACCGGACCGCTGTCGGCCGACGGCCTGGAGGCCTATAAGAAGGTGTGGCGCAAGATCCTCGCCGCCGCACGGAGCTAGGGAGCTAGTGCGACTGGCTCCGTAGCCGCTCGAAGGACTCGGTGATCTCGGCCTCGGCCTCGGCCCGGCCGACCCACATCGCGCCCTCGACGGACTTGCCCGGCTCGAGGTCCTTGTAGACCTCGAAGAAGTGCTGGATCTCGAGCCGGTCGAACTCGGGCAGATGGTGGATGTCGCGCAGGTGCTCCTGCCGCGGGTCGGCCGCCGGTACGCAGAGCACCTTGTCGTCGCCGCCCTTCTCGTCCTTCATCCGGAACATGCCGATCGCGCGGGACATGATCAGGCAACCGGGGAAGGTCGGCTCGGGCAGCAGCACCAGCGCGTCCAGCGGGTCGCCGTCGAGCCCGAGGGTGTTCTCGATGTACCCGTAGTCGGCCGGGTACTGGGTGGCGGTGAAGAGGGTCCGGTCCAGCCGCAGGCGGCCGGTCCTGTGGTCGACCTCGTACTTGTTGCGGCATCCCTTGGGGATCTCGATGAGGACGTCGAACTCCATGCTGGAGATACTGTCACGGTTCGACCCACGCCGAGGACAGGAGACGACCACGTGCGGCGCCCAGCAGGTGTTGCCTTCGCCACCGCGGCCTCAGCGGTCGCGGTGCTGCTCGCCGCGTCGCCGACCCAGGCCGCCGCGCCGGCGTCATCCACCGCCGCGCCCGCACCACAGGTACTGAAGTCCGCCACCGTCGAAGGTGTCGCGCCGACATCGGCCGGAGTACGCCGTGTGCTGACGGCTGCGTTGAAGGACCCGATGCTGGGTGCGCACCACGGCGTCTATGTGTACGACCTAGAGCGGCGCAAGACACTGACGAACACGTCCGGTACCTTCGTGCCGGCCTCGACGATGAAGTTGCTCACCACAACAGCCGCGCTGGCGACACTGGGGCCGGACCACCACTTCACGACGAAGGTGGTCGGCTCGGGGTCGTCGATCGTGCTGGTCGGTGGCGGCGACCCGTACCTCGCATCGCGCAAGCCGGCCGCCGGCGCACATCCGGATCCGGTGCCGGCGACCCTTCCGGACCTGGCGAGCGCAACGGCGAAGGCGTTGCGGGCCAAGGGTGTGCGTACCGTCTCGCTCGGGTACGACGCGACGCTGTTCTCGGGTCCGGCGGCGAACCGGGCCTGGCTGCCGAAGTACCTCACCGAGGGGATCGTCAGCCCGACGTCCGCACTGTGGGTCGACGAGGGCCGCAAGGTGCCGGGGATGGCCGCGCGCTGGCCCGACCCGGCCCGGGCAGCGGCCAACGCCTTCGCCGCCCGGCTCAAGGCCGCGGGGATCAAGGTCACCGGGTCCGCGAAGCCTGTACAGGCTCAATCCGGTGCCCCGGTGGTGGCGCAGGTACGGTCGCCGCGGCTGGCCGAGCTCGTCGAGCACATCAACCTGGTCAGCGACAACGACGGTGCCGAGGTTCTGCTCCGGCACGTCGGCCTCGCCACCCACACCGGAAGTACGTACGGAGCCGGGGTGACCGGGCTGCGAACGACGCTGACCAGTCTCGGCCTCGACCTGAGCAATGCCCGGATCCTGGACGGCAGCGGTTTGTCGCGAACCAATGGCGTACCGCTCAAGCTCCTCGGATCGGTGCTCGTGCTGGCCGCCTCCGACGACCACCCCGGGTTGCGCGCGGTGATCACCGGTCTCCCGGTGGCCGGGTTCACCGGCAGCCTGGCCGACAGGTTCACCACGCCCGGCTCGATCGCCGGCAGCGGCTACATCCGGGCCAAGACGGGCACGCTGACGAGTGTGCACGCGCTGGCCGGCGTGGTCCGGGACCGGACCGGCACGCTTCTGGTGTTCGCCGCCGCCACCGACAGCGCTCCGCCGAACAAGGCGCTGGCGGCCCGGACGGCACTCGACCGGGTCGCCGGCGCGATAGCGTCGTGCGGCTGTAGCTAGCCGTCCGGTCAGTATCCGGGACGACATCGGGCCGACTGCGGGTGTTGTTGCCAGCGGTTACGTTGGCTGCATGACAGGCGCAGCGGACACAGCCGACCCGGCAGACACGGCCGACACCGACGGGGCCGGTACGGACTCCGCGGCCGACATCGTCGACTGGGACCTCGCGGCGAAGACCGCCCGCAGGTTGGTGCGGCCCGGCCCTGAAACCACTCGCGAGAAGGCGGCCGAGGTCGTTGCGCAGTTGCGCCAGTTCGCCGCCGACTCCGAGCAGTACGTCCGGGAGTACACCGGGTTGCAGGCGACCTCGGCGACCGCGCCCATCGTGGTGGTCGACCGCGGCGGCTGGGTCCAGGCGAACGCCGACGGGTTCCGTACCGTACTGCGGCCGCTGACCGACAAGCTGCGGGCCAAGCAGCTCGCCCGGGCCGCCGCGTTCGGTGCGGTCGGGTCGCGGCTGACCGCGCTGGAGACGGGTGCGCTGCTGGCGTTCATGTCCTCGAAGGTGCTCGGCCAGTTCGACCCCTTCTTCCCGCCCGGTCACCAGCCCGGCGACTCGGTCACCGGCCGGCTGCTGCTGGTCGCGCCGAACGTGATGCAGGTCGAGAACGAGCTGGGTGTCGACCCGCGCGACTTCCGGCTGTGGGTCTGCCTGCACGAGGAGACGCACCGGGTCCAGTTCACCGCCGTACCGTGGCTGCGCGATCACCTGCGCGCCGAGATCAGCACCTTCCTCGACCAGACCGAGGTCGAGCCGGCGGCGTACATCGCGATGCTGCGCGACGCGGTCCAGCGGCTGGGCCGGTCGGTACGCGGCGACGCGGACTTCTCGTTGATCGACCTGATGCAGTCGCCGGAGCAGAAGGCGATCCTGGACCGGCTGACCGGTGTGATGTCGCTGCTGGAGGGACACGCGGACGTTGTGATGGACGGCGTCGGCCCGTCGGTGATCCCGTCGGTGGACGCGATCCGGGCCAAGTTCAACGCTCGCCGGGGCAGCGGGACGACATTCGACCAGTTGCTCAAGAAGTTGCTGGGTCTTGACGCGAAGATGCGCCAGTACAAGGAAGGTGCGGCGTTCGTGCACCACATCGTCGACACGGTCGGCATGGAGACCTTCAACACGGTCTGGGCCGGTCCGGACAACCTCCCAACCCGCCGCGAGATAGCCGACCCCGCCGCCTGGCTAACCCGAGTCCACGGCTAACCCACCCCTTCGCCCACCGTCCATCGGCCCACCTGGCCAGCCGGCACCCACCGCCCGGGCGTTGTTTGGCCCCATCTGGTCACGCACCGCTGACCAAACGCGCCCAACGATCGCCGAAAACTGGTACGCACGGCGGCTGACCCGCCCCTGGTCTGGCGCTGGTTGGACCCATCTGGTCATACGGCGTTGACCAAACGGGTCCGATGATCCCCGAAGGGAGGCGGTTGGTTGGACGCGTCTGGTCAGAGGCCGTGACCAAATGCGTCCGATGATCCCCATAGTGGTGCGCTCGGGCGGTCAAGTCCTGCGATCGTTGGACCCGTCTGGTCAACGCCGTATGACCAGACGGGTCCGATGAACGGCAAAGGGGAGGTAAGAGTGCGGCTGGATCCGGGGGTTGCTGCCTGTCGGGAAGCCGTGCGGGCTGTGCTGGAGGAGTTGCCGGCCGGTGCGCTCGTGCTGGTCGCTTGTTCGGGCGGGGCCGATTCGCTCGCCCTTGCCGCGGCGACCGCGTTCGTCGCGCCCAAGGACGGTCTGCTCGCCGGTGCGGTGATCGTCGACCACGGGCTGCAGGCCGAGTCGGACGCGGTCGCGCAGCGGACGGCCGAGACCTGCCGGGCGCTCGGGCTCGACCCGGTCCGGATCGTCGCGGTCGACGTCGGCACCGAGGGCGGTCCGGAGGCGGCCGCACGGTCGGCCCGGTACGCCGCGCTCGACGAGGAGGCCGACCGGCTCGGTGCCGACGTGGTGTTGCTCGGCCATACCCGCGACGACCAGGCCGAGACCGTACTGCTTGGCCTCGCCCGCGGGTCCGGCGCGCGCTCACTGGCCGGGATGGCGCCGGTCGCGGGCCGGTTGCGACGCCCGTTCCTCGATCTCAGCCGGGCGACCACCGTCGCGGCATGCGCTGCACAGGACCTGACACCGTGGGAGGACCCGCACAACGACGACACGGCGTACACGCGGGTACGTGTACGGCACGAGGTGCTGCCCGTGCTCGAAGACGCGCTCGGCCCCGGGATGGCCGCGGCGCTGGCCAGGACGGCCGGGCTGCTGCGGGCCGACGCCGACGCCCTCGACGCACTGGCCGCCGACCTGAGCCAGACCGCGCTGAGGCGCGAAGGCGCTTGGGTCGAGTGCAGCGTCGCCGCGCTGGAGAACGAGCCGCAGGCATTGCGTACACGGGTGCTGCGTCTTGCCGCACTGGCCGCCGGCAGCCGGGCAACGGATTTGACTGCCGGACACGTCGCCGCGGTAGACGCCCTCATCACCGACTGGCGTGGTCAGCGCTGGATCGACCTGCCGCAGGGGGTCCGGGCGGTGCGGCGTACCGGCGTGATCCTTTTCGGCACCGATGTGACACCCTGAAGCGCGTGGATTCCGCGGACATCGAGAAGTACCTGACGAAGACGCTCGTCACCGAGGACCAGATCGAGGCCCGGCTGGCCGAGTTGGC
>JBKPSJ010000135.1:0-18792 GCA_046765875.1 Actinomycetota bacterium | reverse complement strand
GATCTACACTGTGCTAACATCGTCGGCAGCGTCAGATGTGTATAAGAGACAGACGGGGCGTCGAGTACGGCGAGATCCGCACGGGCGCCGGGCGTGATCCGGCCGATGTCGTCACGGCGTAGCGCTGCCGCTCCCCCGGCGGTCGCGGACCAGACCGCCTCGGCCGGGCTCATGCGCATCTCCCGGACAGCGAGCGCGACGCACAACGGCATCGACGACGAGTAGCACGATCCCGGGTTGCAGTCGCTCGCCAGAGACACCGTTATGCCGGCATCGATCAGCCGCCGCGCATCGGGGTACGGCGACCGGGTCGAGAACTCCACCGCCGGCAACAACCCGGCCACGACTCCCGAAGACGCGAGTGCGTCCACGTCCGCATCGGTCAGATGCGTGCAGTGGTCCGCCGACGCGGCACCGAGCTCACATGCCAACTGCACTCCTGGACCCGGGCCGAGCTGGTTCGCGTGCACACGCAGCCCGAGCCCCTTCGCCGCTCCGGCTTGCAGGATCGCCCGGGCCTGGTCTGCGTCGAAGGCGCCGCGCTCGACGAACACGTCGATCCACTTGGCGTGCGGCGCAGCCGCGTCGAGCATTGGGCCGGCGACGAGGGCGACGTAGTCGGCCGGGTCCAGCTCGGAGGGTACGACGTGCGCGCCGAGGAAGGTGGTCTCCTCGGTGAAGGCGGAAGCGAGCGCGAGCGAGCGGGCCTCGTCGGCCACGGTCAGGCCGTACCCGGACTTGATCTCCACCGTGGTGGTGCCCTGCCGGCGCATCTCGGCCACCAGCCTGGCGACGTTCGCCGACAGCTGCTCGTCGGTGGCCTGGCGGGTGGCCGCGACCGTGGTGCGGATCCCGCCGGCGCTGTACGGCGTACCGGTCATCCGCGCGGCGAACTCCTCGGCCCGGTCGCCGGCGAACACCAGGTGCGAGTGGGAGTCGACGAACCCGGGGATCACCGCCCGGCCGCCCAGGTCGATCCGCTCGTCGGCCGCGGGCGCGGACGGCCGCATACCGACCCAGGCGAACCGGCTGCCCTCGATCACCACGGCGGCATCGCGGATCTCCCCGATCGGAGCGCCGTACGCCGGATCGTTGGTCACCAGCGACCCGATGCCGGTGAGCAGGAGCGAGGTCATCCGATCGCCGCCGCCAGTTCGGCCGAAACGTCGATCGACAGATGCGTGCCATCGGAGACGATGCGGTGGCCGGACGAGACCACCGAGGTCACGTCCGCGGCGGAGGCGGCGAACACCGCGGTCTCCACGGCGGCGCCGGCACCGGCGGTCCGGACCGAGTCCAGCCGCACTGTCACCAGATCGGCCCAGACGCCCGGCTCGATCCGGCCCGCGTCGGCGAAGCCCAGCGAGCGATGACCGATCTCGGTTGCCGCGCGCAACAATTCGTCCGCGGACCAGGTGCCACGGGTCTGCGAGGCGAGCCGCTCGTTCAGCTCGACCGCACGCATCTCCTCGAAGAGGTCGATCACCGCATGACTGTCCGACCCCACCGTCAGCGGCGAGCCGGCCTCGCGCAAGGCGGCCGATGGCCCGATCCCGTCGGCCAGGTCCCGTTCGGTCGTCGGGCAGAAACACACGTACGTCGCCGACTGCCCCAGCAGCGCGACGTCGACGCCGGTCAGATGAGTGGCATGCACCGCCGAGGTTCGCCCGCTGAGGAAGCCGGATTCGTCCAGCGCCTGGGCCGGCGTACGGCCATACGCGGCGATGCAGGCCTCGTTCTCGGCGACCTGCTCGGACAAGTGGATGTGGAGCGGCGCGTCCGGCAGTGCCGCTGCCACCACAGCGAGTTGGTCGCGCGGCACTCCGCGGATCGAGTGCGCCGCCGCGCCGATCACGACGTCGTCGCCAGGTTTCAGCGCCGCGACGCGGTCGGCCCATCGGTCGGCATCACCATCGCCGAACCGGACCTGGACCCCGGTCAGCTCCTGTTCGATCCCGCCGGTCAGGTAGCAGGTGTCAAGCAAGGCGATCCGCAGCCCGGCGTCCCGTGCGGCCGCGATCAGCGCCTCGCCCATCGCGTTGGGGTCCGCATACGGAGTGCCGTCCGGCCCGTGATGCAGGTAGTGGAACTCGCCCACGCAGGTGACGCCGGACAGTGCCATCTCGCCGTACACCGCTCTGGCGAGGCTGTAGTAGCTGTCGGGCGTGAGCCGGGCGGCGACGGCGTACATCTGCTCGCGCCAGGTCCAGAACGTGCCCCGCTGGCGCTGGGTCCGGCCGCGCAGCGCGCGGTGGAACGCGTGGCTGTGACAGTTCGCCAGCCCCGGGATCGTCAGGCCGGGCAGCCGTTCGGCGGCGCCCGGATCGGCTCCGGACACGACCGACGCGAATCGCCCGTCGGCGACAGTCACCAGTACCGAAGACTCCACCCCGGATCGCAGCAGTGCGTGCTCACACCAGAAATCGGTCACGAGGTCAGATCCTTCAGCACCGCGGTCAGCGCCTCGACCCCGGCCAGGCAGTCGTCGGGCTCGGCGTACTCGGCCGGTGAGTGCGACACCCCGGTCGGGTTCCGTACGAACAGCATTGCGGTCGGCACCCCGGCCGCGGCGAAGATTCCGGCGTCGTGGCCGGCGCCGGTCGGCAGCACCGGTACGCCACCGAGCGCCGTCACCAGCCGGTCCCGCAGAACCGGCTCGAACTCCACCACCGGCGAGACCGACTCGGCGGTCACGGTCACCGCCGTACCGTCCCGCCCGGCACGTTCGGCGGCCTGCCGGGTGATGGTGTCGACCAGCGACTCCAGCACGTCGTCCGAGGCCGCCCGGGCGTCCATCCAGGCCGACACCGACGACGGCACCGCGTTCGTCCCGTTCGGCTCGACCGAGACCCGGCCGAACGTGGCCCGGGCGCCGGCCAGCCGGGCCTGCTTGTTGGCCGCCAGAGCCGTCATCGCGTACGTCAGCATCGGGTCATGCCGGTCCTCCATCAGCGTGGTGCCGGCGTGGTTCGCCTCACCGGTGAAGTCGAACCGGAACCGCCCGTGCGGCCAGATCGAGCTTGCCACCCCCACCGCCGCACCGACGTCGACCAGCCCGCGGCCCTGCTCGACGTGGAGTTCGACGAAGGTGCCCATCCGGCCGAGGAAGTCCGCCCGGCCCAGACCCGCCGGGTCGACGCCGGCCGACTCCAGCGTCTGCCGCAGTGGGGTGCCGGCCCGGTCGGTCAGCGCCAGCGCCCGGTCCGCGGGCAGCGCGCCGACCGCGACCCGCGAACCCAGGCAGGGCATCCCGAACCGGGAACCCTCCTCCTCGACGAACGCGCCGACGCCGATCGGCACCGATGGGGTGAACCCCACGGCGCGCAACCGGTCTATCGCGGCCAAGGCGGACACCACTCCGAGCGGGCCGTCGAACGCACCGCCGTCGATGACCGAGTCCAGGTGGCTGCCGGTCACCACGCCGGGTACGTCCGGAGCACCCCACCACGCGATCAGGTTGCCGATGCCGTCTGACTCGACCGCCAGGTCACGCTCGCCACACTGGGCGACGAACCAGGCGGTCGCGTCTCGTTCGGCCGGAGTCCAGCCGCCACGGTGGTAGCCGCCGGACTCCGGATCCTTGCCGATGCGGGCCAGCTCGGCCCACATCTTCTCGAATGTGTCAGTCAAGGGGGTGCTTGCTGAACCAGTCCTTGGCCACGGTCTCGGTCGACTGCTTGTCGACGTCGATCCGCTTGTTCATGTCGATCAGGTCCTCGGTGGTCAGCTTGGCCATCACCGCGTTGAGCGTGTTCGCCACGTCGGTCGACTTGTGGTCGGTACGGATCAGCGGGACCACCTGGTTCGGCGGGAGGATGTTCTGCGGGTCCTCGAGCTGGACCAGATTGTTCTCCTTGATCGCCACGTTGGTGGTGAACAGGTTGGTGACCTGGATCGTGTTGTCCAGCAGGGCCTTCAGGCTCAGCGGGCCGCCGGCGTCGAGGGTCTTGTATTCCTTGAAGCTGGCAGTATCGATGCCGTACTTCTCCTTCATACCGGCCAGACCGGCCGTGCGGACCTTGAACTCGGGGCTGCCGCCGACCGTGATCTCCTTCTCGTGACCCTTCAGGTCGCCGATCGACTTGAGGTTGTACTTCTGCGCCGTCGCCGGGGTGACGATCACCGCGTCCTCGTCGGCCGCCTTCGACTTGTCCAGGATCTCCAGCCCTGCCGGCAGTGACGTCTTCAGCTTGTCGTACACCGCCTGGTCCTCGGTCTCGGTCGCGTTCTTGTCGAAGAACGCGAGTGCCGCGCCGGTGTACTCCGGCAGCAGCTGGACCGAGCCGTCCTTGATCGCGCTCATGTAGGTCTCGCGGCTGCCGATGTTCGGCTGCTGGGTGACCTTGATGCCCTTGGACTTGAGCGCCTCACCCATGATCGCCGCGATCAGCTGGCTCTCGGTGAAGTCGGCCGACCCGATGGTGATGCTGTCGACCTTGTCCGGCGCGGACCCGCCACCGGCATTTCCGCTGCCGCCCAGCTGGTCGTCGCCACCACCGCAACCCGACAACGCGGTCAGGCCGAGTACGGCGATGCCGGCGACGGCAGCGCGGATGAACGTGGTTCTCGACACGAGAGCCTCCATGTTCCAATCAGGTACCGGCGTTCGCCGGTGACTTTTCATTGTCTGGGACGGAAGCGTTCGGGGCCGATGCATCCCGCACGGACGCGTCTGGCCCGGCGGTCGCCGAAGCCCTGCGGACCCGGCCGGTGAGCCCGTCCGACACCACGAACCGGGTGAGCAGTGCGAAGCCGAGATCGAGCAGTACGGCCAGCAGCGCGACCAGGAACGCGCCGGCGAACATCTGCGGGAACTCGCGCAGCTTGAGTCCGTCGACCACGTACCGGCCCAACCCGCCGAGCGAGACCAGCGCGGCGATCGTCGCGGTCGCCACGATCTGCAGCGTGGCGGCGCGGATGCCGGAGATGATCAGCGGAAGCGCGATCGGTATCTCCACCTTGCGCAGCACCTGGCCTCCGGTCATGCCCATCCCGCGTGCGGCGTCGATCGCCGCCGGGTCCGCACCGGACACCCCGGCGTACGTCGAGGTGAGGATCGGCGGGATGCCGAGCGCGACCAGTGCGATCAGCACCGGCAGGAAGCCGATCTGGTCGGTGATCAGCACCGCGAGCATCAGCAGGCCGAGGCTGGGCAGGGCGCGGGCCGCGTTGCCGGTGTTGATCGCCAGGAACGCGCCGCGCCGGGTGTGCCCGATCCGCAACCCGCTCGGCAGGGCGATCGCGATCGAGATCGCCAGTGCGACGCCGGTGTACCACAGGTGTTCGATGATCCGGGCCCAGATGCCCTCGGAGCCGGACCAGTTCGCCGGGTCGGTCAGATAACTCCACATGTCAGGCCGCCTTCACCGGCGACGTGACCCGGGCCCATGGCGTCAGCACCCGTTGCAGCGTGACGATCGCCAGGTCGGCGGCGAGCGCGAGCAGCAGCGACAGCACGACGCCGACCAGTACCGGGGTCAGGAACTGGCGCCTGAACCCGTCGGTGAACAGATCGCCGAGCCCGCCGACCCCGATCACGGCGCCGACGCTGACCATCGAGATGTTCGCCACCGTCGCGACCCGCAGACCGGCGAAGATCACCGGTACGGCGATCGGCAGGTCGATGGCCAGCACCCGGCGGAAGGTCCCATACCCGACGGCGACCGCGGACTGGCGCACATCGGGCGGCACAGACCGCAGGCCGTCGATGACGTTGCGGACCAGCAGCGACACCACATAGATGGTCAGCGCGACGATGATGTTCACCTTGGACAGCACCTTGGTGCCCAGCACCGCGGGCAGCACGATGAACAGCGCGATCGACGGAATCGAGTACAGCACGCCGCCGAACGCGATCAGCGGGTTCGCCAGCCAGTTGTAGCGGGACGCGACGTACCCGAGCGGGAGTGCGATCGCCAGGCCGATGATCACCGGCACGATCGCCATGAAGATGTGCACACCCAGCTTGTCGAAGATCAGGCTGAGGTTCTCTCCGATCCAGGTCACGAGTGCAGCACCCCAGCCAGGGTCTCGTGGTCGACCACGCCGACCGCCTTGCCGGTCTCGTCGACGCACACTCCCTTGCCGACCGGTGAGGTCAGCACCGCGTCCAGCACGGCGCGCAGCGAGTCCTCGCGGTGGAAGACGGCACCGACCGGGAGCAGTTCCGAGCCGGCGCGCCAGCCGAGTGGTTCACCCCTGGAGCCGAGCTCGAGCGAGTCCGGCACAGGCGCGAGCTCCACGCCCTCGGTCCGCGTGAACGTCAGCGCTCGGTAGCCGCGGTCCTTGCCGATGAAGCTCTCGACGAAGTCGTCGGCAGGATGCGCGAGCAGCTCGGCCGGCGGCGCGAACTGGGCCAGCACACCACCGACCCGTAGCACCGCGACATTGTCGCCGAGCTTGATCGCCTCGTCGATGTCGTGGGTGACGAACACGATCGTCTTGCCGATCTCGCGTTGCAGCCGCAGCAACTCCTCCTGGAGCTGGTTGCGCACGATCGGATCGACGGCGCTGAACGGCTCATCCATCAGCATGATGTTGGGATCGGCAGCCAGCGCCCGGGCGACGCCGACGCGCTGCTGCTGGCCACCGGACAACTGTGCGGGGAAGCGGCGGCCGAGCTTGGCGTCCAGACCAACCCGTTCGAGCAGTTCCTGCGCGCGGGCCTTGCTCTTCGCCTTGTCCCAGCCGAGCAGCCTCGGGACGGTGGCGATGTTATCGAGCACGGTGCGGTGCGGGAACAGCCCGCCGTGCTGGATCACGTACCCGATGCCGCGGCGCAGCTCGACCGGATTGCCGTCGTTGATGTCCTTGCCGTCGATCGAAATCCGCCCCGACGTGCGCTCGATCATCCGGTTGATCATCCGCAGTGAAGTCGTCTTACCGCAGCCGGACGGGCCGACGAAAACAGTGATCTCGTTGCTGGGAATCCGCAGGGAGAGGTTGTCGACGGCAACTGTGCCGTCGGGGTACTGCTTCGTGACGCCCTCGAACTCGATCACCGGTGCCCCCTCAGGGCTTGTGAACAGGTACGCCGTCCTGATCCTAGGCCCCCGTTGAGACCGTTCCGCATTCTGATACGTCTCCTTGTCACCGTATGTGCTGGTGGTCTGCCAGTTGGTGCATTGAACGCACCAGGCCCGCGAGTCCGGTACGTAACGCGGTCTGTTCGCTCGTGCTCATGCCACGCAGATATGTGACGTATCGCTCATGCATTTCATGTGCGAACCGGCGATGCTCCGAACGGCCGGACGGGCTGATTCGTACCCGGTAGAAGCGCCTGTTGTCCGGGTCCCGTTCGCGGACGACGAATTCCTTGCGCTCGAGTTCCGCGACCAGCCTGCTGACCGTGCTCTTCTCCAGGCTGAGCCGTTCGGCCAGATCGCGCTGCGACAGTACGTCGGCCAGGTCGAGCTCGTGCAGCGCGAACGCCTGCGACATCGGCAGCCGGTTGTCCGGCATGTGGAGCAGCCCGCTGACCCGCACCAGCTCCATCAGCAGCTCGTCGAGATGATCCACGAGAGTTCACTCCCAACAGTTGTGTCGTACAACTCTGCGGCGTACAGTTCTTGACTGTTGTATCGCACAACTCTGATCGGAGACCTGATATGAAGACCTCGTTGCACGAACGCCTGCACAACCGGCACCGCAGCAAGACCGCCACGATCGACGGACACGCCAGCACGCGTTACGACTTCATGGCGAGGCATCTGATCCGGGGCGTCTACCGGAGGATCGCCGACGATATCGCGATGGCCGCGCCGCACGGCGGTGAGGTGCTCGACGTCGGCACCGGCCCGGGCGTTCTGTTGGTGGAGATCGCCAAACGCCGGCCGGACCTGCGGCTGACCGGCGTCGACCTGTCGGCGGACATGGTCGCCACGGCCGAACGGAATCTGGGCGGGATCGGCACCGCCCGGATCGGCGACGCGGCCGAGTTGCCGTTCGAGGACGACACGTTCGACCTGATCGTGTCCTCGTTCAGCCTGCACCACTGGGATCATCCCGAGGCGGCCGGAATCGAGCTCGGCCGCGTGTTGCGCCCGAGCGGACGGATCTACCTGTACGACTTCCGTACCGCTCCCTTCGAGCAGCTGGACGCAGTCGGGAGCAACCAGCACGAAATGATCCGCGCCTCCTGGTTGTTCCCGCGCTTCGCCCGGCATGTCATCACGACGGCGGCTACGACCGCATAGGTACCCGTACGCCGCGTTCGGCGGCGACCTCGTCGGCCCGCTCGTAGCCCGCGTCGACGTGCCGGATCACGCCCATCCCCGGGTCGTTGGTCAGCACCCGCTCGAGCTTCTGCCGGGCCAGATCGGTGCCATCGGCAACCGATACCTGGCCGGCGTGGATCGACCGGCCCATCCCGACACCGCCGCCGTGGTGGATCGACACCCAGGACGCGCCGCTGCCGACGTTGACCATCGCGTTCAGCAGCGGCCAGTCCGCGATCGCGTCGCTGCCGTCGGCCATCGCCTCGGTCTCCCGGTACGGCGAGGCCACACTGCCGCAGTCGAGGTGGTCGCGCCCGATCACGATCGGCGCCTCCAGCTCACCCGAGGCGACCATGTCGTTGAACCGCAGGCCGGCCTTGTCGCGTTCGCCGTACCCCAGCCAGCAGATCCGTGCCGGCAGACCCTGGTACGCGACCCGCTCGCCGGCCATCGTGATCCAGCGCCGCAGCTGCTCGTTGGCCGGGAACAGATCGAGGATCGCCTGGTCGGTCTTGGCGATGTCGGCCGGATCGCCCGACAGCGCGGCCCATCGGAACGGACCCTTGCCCTCGCAGAACAGCGGCCGGATGTACGCCGGTACGAAGCCGGGGAAGTCGAACGCCCGGGTGAACCCGCCCCGGCGGGCCTCGTCGCGGATCGAGTTGCCGTAGTCGAACACCTCGGCACCGGCGTCCATGAACCCGACCATCGCCTCGACGTGCCGGGCCATCGACTCGCGGGCTCGCTCGGTGAAGCCGGCCGGGTCCTTCTCCCGCTGGGTCGCCCAGTCCTCCACCGCCACTCCGGCGGGCAGGTACATCAGCGGATCGTGTGCCGACGTCTGGTCGGTGACGATGTCGATCGGCGCGCCCCGGCGCAGCAGGTCCGGCACGATCTCCGAAGCATTGCCGAGCACACCGATCGACAGCGCCCGGCGATCAGCCTTCGCCTCCTCGGCGAGTCGGAGCGCGTCGTCGACACTCGAGGCGCGGACGTCGAGGTAGCGGGTCTCGAGTCGGCGCTGGATCCGGGTGTCGTCGCACTCGACACAGATCGCCACGCCGTCGTTCATGGTGACCGCGAGCGGCTGCGCGCCGCCCATCCCGCCGAGACCGGCGGTCAGCGTGATCGTGCCGGCGAGCGAACCGCCGTACCGCTTGGCCGCAACCGCTCCGAACGTCTCGTACGTCCCCTGCAGGATGCCCTGGGTGCCGATGTAGATCCACGACCCGGCCGTCATCTGGCCATACATGGTCAGCCCCATCGCCTCCAGCCGGCGGAACTCCTCCCAGTTGGCCCAGTCGCCGACCAGGTTCGAGTTCGCGATCAGCACCCGCGGCGCCCACTCGTGCGTACGCATCACGCCGACCGGCCGGCCGGACTGGACCAGCATCGTCTCGTCCGGCTTGAGCGTGGTGAGCGTCCGGATCATCGCGTCGAAACTGTCCCAGTCCCGCGCGGCCTTGCCGGAACCGCCATACACGACCAGTTCGTCGGGATGCTCGGCGACCTCGGGGTCGAGGTTGTTCTGCAGCATCCGCAGCGCCGCCTCGGTCTGCCAGTTCTGCGCGGTCAGCGTGGTGCCGCGCGGCGCGCGGACGGGTCGGGGTCCTGCGATCATCGGAGGCCTTCCTATATCAGTCTCTAGAACAGGGCGCCGGTCACGGACTCGGCGGCGGTCAGAATGGTGCCGTCGGCAACCAACCGGACGGCGTGCTCGATCTCGGGGGCGAGGTGCCGGTCGGTGCCCGGCCCCTCGACGTGCTCGCGCAACGCGTCGCGTACGGCGCCGGTGGCTGGCGACGGCGTCAGCGGCGCACGCAGATCCAGGGCCCGTGCGGAGGTGAGGATCTCGACGGCGAGCACACGCTGCAGCCCGTCGATCGACCGGCGCAGCTTGCGCCCGGCCGACCAGCCCATCGAGACGTGGTCCTCCTGCATCGCGCTGCTCGGGATCGAATCGACGCTGGCCGGTGTGGCCAGCCGTTTGAGCTCGGACACGATCGCGGCCTGGGTGTACTGCGCGATCATGTGGCCGGAGTCGACTCCAGGGTCGTCGGCCAGGAACGCGTTCAGCCCATGGCTGCGGGCAACGTCGAGGAACCGGTCGGTGCGCCGCTCACTGATGCTGGCCAGGTCCGCGACGGCGATGGCCAGGAAGTCGAGCACGTACCCGAGCGGGGCGCCGTGGAAGTTGCCGTTGGACTCGACCCGTCCGTCCGGGAGCACCACCGGGTTGTCGATCGCGGCGGCCAGCTCGCGCTCGGCCACGGTCGTGGCATGCATCCGGGTGTCGCGGACGGCGCCGTGCACCTGTGGCGAACAGCGCAGCGAGTACGCGTCCTGGACCCGGTTGCAGTCCGGCCCGCGATGGCTCGCCACGATCGCGCTGTCGGCCATCAGCCTGCGCAGGTTGGCGGCGGAGTCACGCTGGCCCGGGTGCGGACGCAGTACCTGCAGGTCGTCGGCGAACACCCGGTCGGTGCCGAGCTGTGCCTCGACGCTCATCGCCGCGGCGATGTCGGCGGTCCGCAGCAGCCGGTCCAGATCGGCGAGCGCGAGCACCAGCATGCCGAGCATGCCGTCGGTGCCGTTGATCAGCGCCAGGCCTTCCTTCTCGGCCAGCACGACCGGCCTCAGCCCGTGTTCGGCCAGCGCCTCACCCGCGCCGCGGAGTACGCCGTCGCGGTCGCGGACCTGGCCCTCGCCCATCACCGCCAGCGCGACATGTGCCAGCGGGGCGAGATCGCCGGAACAGCCCAGGCTGCCGTACTCGTACACGACCGGAGTGAGCCCGGCGTTGAGCAGCCCGGCGTATGCCTGCGCTGTCTCGACCCGGACGCCGGTGCGGCCGGTCGCAAGCGTCGACAGCCGCAGTAGTGCGAGCGCGCGGACGACTTCGGTCTCGACCTCGGCGCCGGACCCCGCGGCGTGCGAGCGGACCAGGCTGCGCTGCAACTGTGCACGCAGTTCCGGCGCGATGTGCCGGGTGGCGAGTGCGCCGAACCCGGTGGACACGCCGTAATGCGGAGTCTCGGCATGTGCCAGCGCCTCCACCGCGGCCCGTGACTTCGCGATCTGCTCGAGCGCATTGTCGTCCAGCCGTACCGGTACGCCGTACCGGGCGACGGCGACGACCTCGGCTGCGGTCAGCGGGCCGACACCGACGGCGACCGTCTCCAGGGTGTTCACGGCATCCATTGCACCGCGAACCGGCCCGACTGACAGCCGCCGTCGGCGTCATTTCGTCTCGAATCCGAGACTTGGTTACTAGGCCAGGCTCCGCCGCACCCGGTAGATCGCGAACGCGACCAGCCCGAGCGCCAGCGCCGCGAACAGCCCGGCCTCGATCCACTGGAAGGTCCAGAACCGGCTCGCCGGCTGGATGAACTCGATGTTCAGCTGGGTCGGGTCGCAGTCGCCCGGGCCGGCCCCGCCCTGACCGATCGCCTCCGGTGGGCAGAACCGCCCGCCGTTCGCGAGCAGTTGCCTGCCGGTCGCGTCGTACACGCCGTTCTTGATGACCCAGTCGCCGTGCAAGTCGTTCGGCAGCAGCGCGGTGACCACCGGGATCTTGCGCTGCACCTGTGGCAGGTAGTGCGGCCGGGCCAGCCAGCCGATCAGCACCCGGCTGATGAGGTACACCCCCAAGGTGATCCCCATCGCCGGCAGCACCTTGCGGGTCAGCGTTCCGGCTGCGATACCGAGCGCGACCGCGAACAGCGTGTACGCCAGCGGCACGACGCCCTGCAGGTCGAATACCAGCCAGTTCAGCCGAGAACCGCCGGCCTTGTTCAGCGGCTCGATCCACCAGGTCAGCAGCAGAGCGTACGCGGCGGCTGCAACGATCCCGGTCAGGCTGATCAGCACGATCTTGGTCGTTGCCCAGCGCAACCGGCTGACACCCTGGGTCCAGGCGAACCGGTGCGTGCCGTGCTCGACCTCACGGGCGATCAGCGGAGCCCCGAGGAACATGCCGACCAGCATCGGCAGCAGTACCAGCAGTATCCCGAGCGGAAGCAGACCGCCGAACCGGGTCGTGAACTGGTCGGCCAGCTCGCCGCAGCCGTTGTTACCAGTCTGCGGCGTGATGTACTCCGGGTTCCCGTAGTTGCGCAGACATGCGGCGAGCCCGTCGTGGTCGAACGCGCCGTGCATCGACCGGCCGAGCGGCACCAGCGCCGCTGCGGTCACCATCAGCCCCAGGAGCAGGTATGCCGCCTGCATCCGGTGCTGCCGCCAGGTCACCCAGATCATGACGTCATCTCCATTCCGATCCGCGCCGGGCCGGGCAGCGTCGCCGAGGACGGTTCGGCGAGATAGGCCAGGACCAGGTCCTCGAGGCTCAAGTCGTGCACGGTCCAGGCCGGGTCGAGGACCGGGCCGTCGGTACGGACCAGCAGCGTCGTCTGCCGGTCGGTGTGACTGTCCCGGATCACCGTCCGGACGCCGGCGATCTTGCCGGTCTCGCGGCGCGGGCCGATCAGCACCTTGTGCTCGCCGAGCAGGTCGTCGACGCCGCCGAGCACCTGGACCCGCGACTCGTTCAGCACGATCAGGTAGTCACAGACCCGTTCCAGGTCCGCGACCAGATGTGAGGAAAGCAGCACCGTAGTGCCGTGCTCGGCGACTCCACCCATCAGCACCTGCAGGAACTCGCGCCGGGCAAGCGGATCGAGACTGGCGACCGGCTCGTCGAGCACCAGCAGGTCCGGCTGCTTGGCCAGCGCGAGCGCGAGCGCGACCTGCGCACGCTGGCCGCCGGACAGCTGGCCGGTTTTGCGGTCCAGCGGGATCCGCAGGTGCTCGAGCCGGTCACGGACGAAGTTCGAATCCCAGCGCTTGTTGAGCTTGCTCCCCATCCTGATCAGGTCGGCCGCGTGGAAGTCGCGGTACAGCGGCGTGTCCTGCGCGACGAAGCCGATCCGCGGCAGTATCTCCCGCGGCGTACCGTCGAGCACCCGGACCGAGCCGGAATCGGGCCGCAAGAGACCGACGGCGAGATGCAGCAACGTCGTCTTACCCGCACCGTTCGGGCCGACCAGCCCGGCCACCCGGCCGGCCGGGAGCGTCAGCGAGCAGTCCCGCAGCGCCCAGGCGCGGCCGTACCGCTTGCCCAAACCATTGGTCTCCAAAGCTGTGTTCATGCCTCGGCTACCCCCTCCTGAAACGTGGCCCTCAGCGTGGTCTCCACCAGGGCGACGACGTCTTCTTGATCCAGCCCGGCGCTCCGAGCCCGGCCGAGCCAGCCGATCAGTTCGTGCCGCAACGCGGCCTGGTTCGCCAGCGACGGCCCGGCCAGCGACCTCTTGACGAAGGTGCCGACGCCGGGCCGGGCGGCGACCAGTCCCTCCAGTTCGAGCTGCCGGTACGCCTTCAGCACGGTGTTCGGGTTGATCGCCAGCGACTCGGCCACGTCGCGCACCTTCGGCAACTGCTCCCCCGGTTCGATCAGCCCCAGCCGCAGCGACTGCCGGACCTGCTGGACGAGTTGCATATAGGTCGCCACCTTCGAGTGGCCGTCAAGATGGAACTCGATCACGCCGCCTCCTCTATTGTCTTACCCAAATAAGACAGTAGGGCAAGCAGACAGCTGGGCGGAAGGGGTAAGCACGTAATCATGAAGCGCCCCTACGACCTTCACCCGCTCCGCGAGGTCCCGGCCTGGGCCTGGCCGCATACCCCTGACGCCTGACCACTCACGTCCTACGATCGGCGGCATGGCCGAGGTCAGGACCGCGACACCGGACGACGCCGCCGGAATCGCCGCGATCTGGCGCGAGGTGGTGCCGTTCCTGGTCAAGACCGCTCGCGGCATCGCCGCCGAACTGGCCGCGGGGTCGTCAAGGCACGTGCTCGTCGCCGTCGACGGTGACGAGGTGCTCGGGGTGGCATCGGCGTGGCCGCCGGACTCACCCGGTGGCGCGAGCAGGCTGTCCGTCATGGTCCGCCCGGACGCCCGCCGGCACGGCATCGGCAGCACGCTGACCGAGCAGGTGTCGGCGTACGCGGCCGGCGTTGGCGCGAGCCTCCTGCGCGCCACGGTCGGTGCCGACGGCAAGGAATTCGCCGTACGCCGTGGCTTCACGATCGGCCGGGAGTTGTCACACTCGCGAGCCGTGTTGGCCGACGTACCGGATCCGGCGCCGGTGCCGAACGGATTCCGGCTGGCCGACTTCACCGAACTCGATCCGCACGATGTCTGGGCGGCGTACCAGGCCGTCGCCGACGACGATCCGAGCGGGCTGTCGACGGTGCCGCCGTACGACGAGTGGCTAGCGGTCGAATGGAAGCAGCCTGATCACGCGCTCGACCTCGGCATCGCGGTGATCGACTCCGCCGACGGAACGATCGCGTCGTTCGTTTCGACATCGGCCGATCGGGATCGCGGTGCGGTCTGGTCCAACCTGACCGGCACCCGCCCGACGTATCGCGGCAGGGGGCTGGCGAAGATCGTCAAGTCGCACGCGCTGGCCCGCTGCCGCGCGGCCGGCATGACCGAGGCGCTGACCGGCAACGACGCCCGCAACAAGCCGATGCTGGCGGTGAACGCCTGGCTCGGCTACCGCGTCTCCGTGTCGCAGTGGACCGCCGAGAAGGAGGCATGAGTGGCCGCCGAGGAGAAGGACATCCTGCTGGACCATCTACGGCAGAGCCGGGCCGCGATGCTGGACAAGCTCGACGGGCTGAGCGAGTACGACCGGCGCCGGCCGCTGACGCCGACCGGCACGAACCTGCTCGGCCTGGTCAAGCACCTGGCGGGCCTGGAGTACAGCTATCTCGGCGACTGCTTCGAGCGCACCGCGCCGGAGACGCTGTCCTGGGTCGAAGACGGGTCGATCTGGGAGGGCTCCGACATGTGGGCGACCGCCGACGAGTCGAGCGAATACATCACCGGGCTGTACGAGAGGGCCTGCGCGCACGCGGACCGGACGGTCGCCGACCTGAATCTCGACACGATCGGCTACGTGTCCTGGTGGGCGGAGGATCGCCGGCATCCCACCCTGCGGCGGCTGCTGGTCCGGATGGTCGGCGAGACCGCGCGGCATGCCGGGCATGCCGACATCGTGCGCGAAATGATCGACGGCTCGGCCGGCGACCGCGAGCTGCTCAGCGACGAGGAGTGGCAGGCGTACGTCGGAAAGGTCCAGGCCGCCGCCGACCGGTTCGCATGACCGGAAATGTGCCGGCCGCCACCCGTGCGCTCAAGGTGCTCCGGTTCCTGGCCGGGCAACCCGGGCCGGTGCCGATGGACCGGATCGCCCAGGCGGTCGGGCTGCCCCGCTCGTCGGCGTACCACTTGCTCAAGGCAATGATCGACGAGGGATTCGTCACGCATCTGGCCGAGGAACGCCGGTACGGGCTTGGGGTGGCGGCGTTCGAGACCGGCTCGGCGTACCTGCGGCACGATCCGCTGGAGCGACTGGCCCGGCCCTTGCTCGTGCAGCTCGTCGCGGAGACCGGCCGGACCGCGCATCTCGGCGTCCTGCACGGGCGCGAGCTGGTGTACCTACTGAAGGAGCAGCCGCCGCATCCGGTGACGATCGTGACCGACATCGGGGTCCGGCTACCGGCGACGCTGACCGCGTCGGGCCGGGCGTTACTCGCCGGGTTGCCGGCAGCACAGGTACGCGCCCTGTTCCCCGGGCCGGACGCATTCGTCGATCGCACCGGACGTGGTCCGCATACGCTGGTCCAGCTCCGCCGGCTGCTGGCCGAGGAACGCCGGCAGGGGTACGCGCTGGAGGAGTCGCACGTCACGATCGGGTTCGCCTCGATCGCGATCGCCGCGTACGACCACACCGGCCGGCCTGCGGCCGCGTTCAGCGTGACCTTCCCGGCCGACTCGCTCGGGCCGGACGAACGTGCCGAGGTGGTACGTCGTACCGGCACCGCCGCCCAAGCCCTGACCCGGCGCCTCGGCGGCACACCATAAGGCTGGACCCGTAGGCCGTCCCCGATCGTTCCCCGGTCCCTCCCTCGGACCCGTTGTACCCCGGCACGGATGGCCCGTAGCGTCCGGAGCACGCTCAACCGAAAGGCCGGACACCATGGCCCAGCGCATCGATACGCGGCTCAAGATCGCGGCGCTCTGGACGGCGACGCTGTTCGTCTTCGCCTACGTCGACCTGTTCTCGCTCTACCGCGCCGACGTGCGCGCCGACCTCGACCGGGGACGGGTCTTCGCCTTCGACGTGGGTCAGCCGTTCCTGTTCCTGACCACGCTGTACGTCGTCATCCCGAGCGTGCTGATCTACCTCGCCCTGGTCATGCCACGAAGCCTCAGCCGTACCGTGAACATCGTCGCGGCGGTCTTGTACGCCGTGACCGCCGTCGGCAGTGCGGTCGGCGAGTGGGGCTACTACATCTTCGGCAGCGTGGTCGAGGCAGGCCTGCTCGCGGCCCTGGTGTACCACGCCTGGACCTGGCCGGAGCGGGATCCGGCCTAGCCACGTTGTCCGCTCGACGAATCCTTTATTGGGCTTGACTTATATAAGCGGATACTGGCATCGTCAGAGTTGTGCACGCGTTCGACGTCCTGGGCGACCCGGTCCGCCGCCGCATCCTCGAGCTGCTCGCCGGCGACGGCGAGCTGACCTCCGGTGCGGTCACCGAGGTCATCCGGGACGAGTTCGGCATCTCCCAGCCGGCCGTCTCGCAGCATCTGAAGGTGCTGCGCGACAGCGGCTTCGCCACGGTCCGTGCCGAGGGCACGAGGCGGTTGTACGCCGTCGACTCGGCACCACTACAGGAGGTCGACGTGTGGCTCGAACAGTTCCGCCGGTTCTGGAACCAGCACCTGGACGCGCTGGCCACCGAACTAGCCCGAGGCAGCTCCCGACGCAGGAAGAAGGGCGCCCGATGAGCGACATACTGAGCCAGATCGACGCCGTCCACCGAGAGCTCGGCCGGACGGGCGATGCGCATCGCATGCTGCTGCGGCGTGACTACGACGCACCCGTCGAGGACGTCTGGGACGCCCTCACCGACCCCGATCGGATCACCCGCTGGTTCATGCCCGTCAGCGGTGACCTGCGCCTGGGCGGTCACTACCAACTGGAGGGCAACGCCGGCGGCGACATCCTCGCCTGCGACCCGCCGAAGCGGATCAAGGTGACCTGGATCTACGGCGAACCGACCGGGATCAGCGAGCTCGAGGTCCGGCTCAGCCCGGCCGGCGAGCGGACCACGCTGGAGATCGAGCACGTCGCGGAGGTCCCGGAGGACTTCTGGAAGATGTACGGCCCGGGCGCGACCGGGATCGGCTGGGAGCTCGGGCTGCTCGGACTGCAGGAACACCTCGCCGGCCAGGACCGGACCCCGGAGGAGAAGGCGAATGCCCACACCGATCCACAGCTCCGCGAGTACATGACCCGCAGCGGCGACGCGTGGGCCGAGGTGCACCGGGCCTCCGGCGCCTCAGAGGAAGATGTCGAGGCCGGGCGCAAGGCCGTGCAGGCCGCCTACGTTCCCGAGCCCGAGTAACAGCACGGCACATGCTTGGCACCCCTGCCAACCATTTCGAGCACGCGAAACGGTTGGTGGGGGTGCCAAGCGCGGCTATACGACAGACTGGCGGGCGTGCAGCCGGTCGAATTGAGCGGAACGGGTCTCACCCCGGTCGGCGTCGTCGCGCTCGGCCAGCGGCGTACGCCGGTGTCGTTGTCCGCCGATGCCCGGCAGCGGATGGCCGCCACCGCCGCCGCGGTCGCCGAGGTCGCCCGTACCCGGCCGGTGTACGGACGGACCACCGGGGTCGGCGCCAACCGGGCGGTCCTCACCGATGACCCCGAGCACGGAGCGCGGCTGCTCGCGTCGCACTCGACCACCGGCACCGTGTCCTACCCCAAGGACGTGGTCCGGCTCGGTCTGCTGATCCGGGTCAATCAGCTCGCCGCGGGCGGTTCGGGACTCGCACCCGAGGTCGCGGATGCGATCGTCGCGCTGCTCAACGACGACGACCTGCCCGACCTGCACCGCGGTGGCGCGATCGGCACCGGCGATCTCGGTGCGCTCGCCGAACTCGGGCTCGCGCTTGGCGAGGTCGTCGACGGCACCAGCGCACTGCCGGTGCTGTCGAGCAACGCGATCACCCTGGCCGAGTGCTGTCTTGCGTACGTCGAGGCCGCCACGCTGGTCAACGTCGCACCGCTGGTAGGCGCGGTGGCACACGTCGCGCTGCGCGGCAACGCCGAGGCGTACGACATCCGCGTACACCGGGCCCGACCGCAACCCGGACAGCAGCGCGTCGCCCGGCGATTGCGCGAACTACTGGACGACATACCGTTGCCGCCGGCAAGGATCCAGGACCCGTTCGGCCTGCGTGCGTTCGCCCAGGTCCTCGGGCCTGCGGTCGAGGACCTGGACGCGCTGCAACGTACCCTCGCCGTCGACGTCAACGCCGCCGCCGAGAACCCGCTGGTCACCGACCACGCGGTGCTCCACAACGGCAACTGGCACGCGATGCCGATCGCACTCGCCCTCGACGTCCTGCGGCTCAGCCTGCACAGCGTCGCCACCCTGTCCACGTCCCGGCTGGCGAACCTGGTCGACAGCGAGTACACCGGGCTGAGCC